>CAYTOJ010000025.1:0-16122 GCA_964439415.1 uncultured Rickettsiales bacterium | reverse complement strand
TAAGAGGTTGAAGCGATTAGCGGCTATAGGTTACAGGCAGGAGAAACTCAAAAGCTTCTCCGGCATAATTGTCTGGCACTTTTGGCAATGGTGAGGCATCGCGAACCATAGTAAGCGCGGCGGAGTCTATGGCCTTGATTTTCGAGCTTTGTTCAATGCTGCTTTTCACAACCCGGCCATTTCTATCAATCCGGATGCGTACTAATACGTCAAACGTTTCACCTTCCGGCAGTTCAGCGGGAGTTTTCTTGAACTTCTGACACCAGATTGAAATTATCTGCTCATACCGTTCTATCTCATCATCCCCTAAACCTTCAGGATTGCCAGGTGCGCTTATGGCCACTGGTGAATCACTATTTTTTCGTTCAGTGCTATTGTACTGTTTCTTAAGGTCTTTCAGTATTCTGCCTACATCCTCACGGGTAGTCTCTTCACTTAGCTGAATTGCAGGTTTCGGTGCGGCAGTTTTAATGGCTGGTTTATTGCTGATCTCTTCAGGGGGATTTGTAGCTTGTATATTATGGTCAGGCACTGGCACGGCATCCTGCGGTGGGGGAGTGGCATTTTCCTCCTCAGCCGGGGGTAGGCCAAATTCGCTTATATCGCCGATTTTAATCTCAATAATTCGGGCAGGTGTGATGCCGCTATGCCAGGCAAAGCTGCCAAACAGCAGCACAATAAACAGCAGATGCAGCAGGGATGATGCCAGGAGGGAGGCAAAAACCCGCCTGCGCGGATCCTGCAGCAGCACCCCCGCGCTTAGCACTGTAGCTGCGCGCCCCCATTTTAATCCAATATTCATATAGTTGTAACCAGCATAACCTTGAGAGGTAACGAAAAATTTAAGACCTTATAATATGTTAGTGGCATGAGCCAGATAAAATATGCAACTGTGCAGAATCCCACCATTGCTGCGGTGATTGGTGGAAAATACCGCTTTAAGCAGGTAGAGCAGGCGCTGAGCCGTTTGCAGATTATCAAAAAGAATTTTATCATCTCCAAGGAACCGCTGGAAAATGAGGAATCTGGCCTTGCTGTAAAACTCTGGATTAAGGGTTTTACCAGTAAGGAAGAAGAAGCTAACCGCTACCTCGGCAATTATGCCATTGTTCGCGTACTGAAGCTGAAAGCGGATTTATTCACACTGAAAGCTGAGAAGGTGGAAAAGCCCATTCACCTGCATCCGCAGCGGGTAAGGCCACAGAAGAAAACCCCGAACTGGGGCAACCCCATGCTGAGGCAAATCAAAAAAGGCAAGGTATTCGCGCGGCTTGCTGATGCTGAGAGGGTGCTGGAGAATCTGCATAAGGACTTTCCGGATGTCACCATCCCGCTTGATTTAAAGATGTATATCATCATCTTTGAGCGCAGTTTAAGCCCCCCCGTGCAGAAGTATATCCTGACCATCAAGCCGGACTCCAAGGGTATGAGCGGCGGCTTTATAATTGATTATGAAATCAACCGGAGCAAACCGGTTAGAATGAGAATAGCTGAGGACAAGCCCAAATTGCCGCCCATGGAGGCTCTACAGCAGGAATCAGAGACTTTGAGCGAGCCGGAAGCCCAGCGCGGCTATCACACTGCGCTGCTGGAGATAAAACGCAAAATCAAAAGCAACAAATCTGCCCGTAGAAAAACCATAAGCCGGGAGGAAGATTAAAACGCCCCTCTATAGTATTCCCAGTAACGGGATTTTTATAGTCTAGATTTTTACAAGTAATCGCACATAAAGCATTATTTCCTTTTTCATAATCAGCCGGCTAATAAAATTCATGGCTCTAAAACTTTTAAAGTGCCTTCTTCAATAAAGGTGACTGTGTTTTCTGATTTGTCGCTGGCTTTGATCAAAGCTAAAATCTCGGCCGCTTTCTCACGCACTTGCTGCATTAAAGGGTCGTTGATGATTTCTTCTTCAGGGCGAAATTCATCAACTTTCTTGATTGCATTCCATAACTCCTGCAACGCCAATGTTACTTTCCGATCGTAAACGATGGCTTTTTCTTTTAATGAATATTGGACAAGTGAATCATCCCAGAATTGAATCGCAGCTTCAGTAAATGAGGAAGTTAAACCTTCGGGATTTTCTCTATTGATCCAAATACGTTCTTGATAATCACGATCTGATAATTCTTTGAGAGATTCAAAGAAATGATTTTTAAATATTTCGCTGCGCTTTGTCACTTGAATGCATCCTGAATGGAAATAGGGGTATCAGGTGTGCCAACTTTCACAAAACGTACTGTACTCTCAGAGCCGTCACTAGCTTTGATAAGTTTCAGAGCATACGCTGCCTTCTCCCGCACAATTTGCATTTTAGGATCATTGATTATTTCTTCTTCAGGGCGATAACCTCTGATATTATCAATTTTATCAATAAGTTCTGATATTTCCTGAAGAACCTTGGTAACGTCCCTACTAATTATGATTTCACCGTTTTTTAGCAGGTCTTCGATTATACAATCATCATAAAGCGCACTCGCACACTCATAAAATGAACCGATAAAATTATTAGGATTATTTGTATTTAGCCAGATGTTCACCTGATATTCTTTATCAGCAAGCTCTTGTAAATCCTCAATTACATTTTCAATGTATATTTGACGATCACTCTTCTGAGCGTCTCTTATAAGGTGCATACGAATACCAAGAAACCTGATTATTCTTTTTATGTAACCTACATCCATACTTTTGTACCCTATCTATTATCAGCCTTTACGGCTCCAAAACTTTTAAAGTGCCTTCTTCAATAAAGGTGACTGTGTTTTCTGATTTGTCGCTGGCTTTGATCAAAGCTAAAATCTCGGCCGCCTTCTCACGCACTTGCTGCATTAAAGGGTCGTTGATGATTTCTAATGCAGGCCTATTATTTTCATCCAAAAGATTCGTCAATTTAGATAACTCTCGCAATGCCTGCGTTACGTTTCTATCGTATAAGGTAGCATTGTTGTTCAAGGCATCAATCACAAGCGCATCATCAAAAAGCTCGATAACAGCTTCCGTATATGAAATAGAGCGATCGCCGTTTACAACCTTTCCCTTGACCCACGATCTAATTTGATAAGATCGGTCTGCAAGTTCCTCCAGTAAATCGATCATTCTATCTTTAAAAACCTCGGTGTTCTGTTTCACTTGAATACGTCCTTATCAAATTAAAGTCTTCGGCATATTAATCAAAGAGCCACGGCTAATAAGATGGAACGCCCTTTATCGTCAGTGGTATTAAGTGCTCTAACGATAGAGCCAGGTAAAAACTCCCACACTTCATCTTCAGGATCATAATTTTTTGTAGGTAATAGCCTAAATGTTCCATTTCCTATAGGGATAGCTTGTGTTGGACGGGCTGTAATGTCTCCTTCATCGAGAAGTTGTACGTACATTTTTATCGTATTGCTTGGCATTAAGAAGTATATTTCTGCAAATTATTAAATCTCAGGTGCTTTTGAAAAGTAATAAAAAGGACCTTCTTCTTTAAATTCCACATCTTCAAGTTTTAGATTAAGCAGTTCTCTTTTATCCAGAACTCTGCAAGTAGCTGTGTCATAGAGCTTCTTGGAATATACAAGGTATATCTCATCCTGCGCCATAATATAATCCAACTCGGATTGTATCATAGCAAACGCCGTTTTATGATCAACATTCATGTCCTGTGATACATCAATCACCGCATCCCGTATTAAAGCTTCTTCTAAAGAAGCTATGAAAATGGCTTTCTGCGCTATGTTAGTATAACTCTTCTTCATATATTTTGTGCTTTGTATGCTTGGATTTCCCTTAATCGGAATACGTACAATTTTATTGCCAACAGTGGTTTTAATATATGGCCCTGAATGTACATTCTCTGGATCTGTTTTATGAGGATACCCCTTATTTATCTCAAAACTTCCACCTTTTCCATCGGTATATCTTATTCCATTTTTATCCTGAAGTGGTTCTTTTTTCCAGCCTTTGGCAAGCAATTCTTCATCTGCAATTTTCTCCACATCTTTAGTTTTCATATTGTACAGTGATTCAGGATTTCGCACAGAAGGCTGTATTCTAGGCACGCCTTCTGGGCGTTGTTTGATTGGGTCCTTGAATATTTTTCCGGTGGCTTTGCTGACTCGTTTTAGCCCTTCCTTGATAATTCTTGCGCCTCTGGCGGCGGGAATTAATATCAGCTCCGGGTATAGCTCCTCAATCGGTGGGTCTTTAAACGCAGGCTCGGCGTAGCAGCGGCAGTTGTAATCCTCTCCTGGGTGGCCTGTGGGCGGGGGTTTGTCCCACGCGAAGATTTGCCCGTCATTAGCGGCGTGGCTGGGGCGTACCTTTGGGTCATCCTGCGAATGCCAGACATAACTGGTGTATCCAGCCTCGCGCTGCTCCAGTTCAGTCAGCTTGCCGTTGAAATGGGTGGCAAGCATTTCCATTTTCTGGGGAATCACGGTGTCCTGGTATACCTCTACGGCCTGGTTTACATGCTCAACAATTTCCGCCCCGGTTTTACCCTGTCTGGCCTGTTTGCTGATTTCCCGGCTAATGGTTCCCCGAACGTCATTCATGATTTTCTCCACCAGGCTCACAAAAGCGTTAGTGGCTTCGGGCTTCGTTCTGGCATCAGAGATTATGGATTTCCGTCCGGCGAGTTGTTGCTGCACATCGGCATTAATCCGTTGTATTTCCTCAGCTATTGTTCGCGCACTTAGTCGTAGGGGGAAGGCAATATTGGGGAGCAGTTCCTCAAGCGGTACGGATGCATAATGCTGCCTGACGGATTCAATGATATAATCAGGTGTTGGCAGGCCATATAGGGGAATACCCAGACTGTTCAGCATGGTGGCCTGGGCTTTACGCCTGAATCTGGCTTTGTCATACTCAAGAACATTGCTGCTGCTTGCGGGTGAGTTATGGAGAATTTCCCACAGCGCATTAGCCAGGTATTTCCTCGCAAGCGTTTTATATCCGCCAAGCCTCGCGCTGACAAAGACATGGAGATTATGATACAGGCGTCGGTTTCTATCGGCTAAGTTGTGATTCTCAAAGTATAAATGCTCTATAGCCAGGCGTTCATTGGGTTGCAGATCAGCCCATATATCGCTGTATAGAACTGTTTCAAGATACCCCTTATTGTCACCCAAAGCTGCCTTGTATCTGGCTTGCTCAGCCGTTTGCGTAGTGTTACTGGCGAGCGGCAGGAATGACACTATCACATCGTCACGGGTTTTTTCATACTCGCTTGTGTTCTGTCGCCGTACAGTCGGTTTTAAGCCGCTGACTCCATCACGCAGTTCCGCAATTTGTGTAATATTGTAGCCCACATCCCAATGATATGAGCAATGCTGCATACCAGGAAGGCTGGCCTGGAGTAATAAGTTTAGTAAATGTCTGTAGCATTTCCACTAATCACGAATCAAATTCCACCAGGGTTTGATCAACCTGTACGCTTGCGCCGGGGTTTACGCAAACTTTGGTGATAGTGGCTTCGTATTCGGCGAGGATTGCGTTTTCCATCTTCATAGCCTCAATCAGGATTATCGGCTGCCCGGTTTTCACCAGTTCGCCTTCCTTCACCTTGATGCTTAAGATCATTCCCGCCATTGGTGATTTCAATACTGGCTCGCGCCTGGAATCCCGCTTGGCCGGCATGTATTTATAAAGCTCAGCCACGCGGGGGCTTTGCACCAGGACAAAAGCGGTGGAGCCTGCGTAAGTAAGGCGGTAGCCGTCCACCTCGTTCTCAAATTTTACTGATACGCTTTTGCCGTTGATAATGCCGTGGAAAAGCTTAAGCCCAGGTTCCCAGCCACTGCGAACTGAAATTATCTCGTTTTCAAAAGCTATATCATAACCGGTATCGCGGCGGCTGACAAAAACGTAATAATTATCTCCACTGATATTTACAACCCAGCGTGCGCCAAGTGGGCGGCCACGGCCTGAAATTTGCCCGGTTATGGTATCCTCCCGCTCCTGCGCACGCAGGTGAATGCAGACCGCAGCGGCAAGCAGTATACGGGTATTTTCTGAGTTCAGTTCCGCACCCAGGAATCCGCCAGGATATTCTTCAGTGATAAAATTAGTGCTGATGTCGCCTTTTTTGAAACGTTCGTGATTAACAATGGCCTCTAAGAAGCTTATATTGTGTGCCACGCCCTTAATTACATAGCGGCTTAAGGCATCACTCATAATGCTTACGGCTTTCTCGCGGGTGGAGCCGTGCGAGCATACCTTGGCAATCATGGGGTCGTAGAATATATTCACTTCAGCGCCTTCATAAACGCCGCTGTCAACGATTACGCCGTTTTTCTCCTCAGGTTCCTGGTAGCGGGTGATGCGGCCAACTGATGGCAGGAAGCCACGCGCCGGGTCTTCTGAGTAAACCCGTGCTTCCAGTGCCCAGCCATCGGTTTTTACATCGCCCTGCTTCAGTGGCAGCGCCTCGCCATTGGCAATGCGGATCATCAACTCAACCAGATCCAGGCCAGTGACAAGCTCAGTTACCCTGTGTTCAACCTGGAGGCGTGTGTTCATCTCCAGAAAATAAAAGTTCTTCTGTTCATCCACTATAAATTCGACCGTTCCGGCGGAGACATACCCAGCTTCTTTCGCCAGTGCCACAGCCTGCGCGCTCATGGCTTTGCGGGTGCGCACATCCAGAAAAGGGCTTGGAGCTTCCTCGAGTATTTTCTGGTGGCGGCGCTGGATGGAGCATTCCCGCTCCCCCAGCGACAGCACATTGCCGAAACTGTCAGCTATAATCTGAATTTCAATATGGCGGGGTTTCTGGATGTACTTTTCAATAAAAACGCGGCTATCCTTAAAGCTGGAGCTTGCTTCACTGGCTGCGGCGCGCAGGGCTTCTTTCAGGTCGTTCTCGTTATGCACTATGCGCATTCCTTTGCCGCCGCCACCTGCCGCGGCTTTCACTATAACGGGATAACCGATTTTTTTGGCTATCTTCGCAGCGTCCTGCACATTGGATATAGCATCCAGTGTACCAGGGAGTATATTCACCCCTGCTTTTTTCGCTATTTTCTTGGCTTCAATTTTATCACCCATTGACAATATAGCTTGATGACCCGGGCCTATGAAGGCTACGCCGTCCCGCTCCACAGCGCGGGCGAAATCAGCATTCTCCGATAAAAATCCATAGCCGGGATGTACGGCTTCCGAACCGCTTTTGCGAATTGCGGAGAGTATGGATTTAACATTCAAATAGCTTTTAGCGGAAGGTGATGGGCCTACATAAACCGCCTCGTCAGCCTCATGCACATGGAGCGAATTGGTATCAGCCTCCGAATAGATGGCTACGGTTTTAATGCCCATACGCCTCGCTGTGGCTATAACGCGAACCGCAATCTCGCCCCGGTTGGCAACAAGTATTTTTTCAAACATATTCTATAAAGTTCTGAATTTAAAAATCAGGCAGGCCAGCATTATATACTTATCGCACTTCAAGAGTGCGATAAGTATATCTTTTATATTTTGCGCATGGCCGCCAATCCAGCCCCATGCGCGTATATACTGCTCGCGAATTAACTGCAATAAATCCACACTCTTCATATGCGAGCAGTATATATAAATACCTTATTAAGTGACTAAAAAATATTAGCCCCCTTGATTATTTAAGTTCCTGGATTGCTTTGGTGATTCTGTCACATGCTGTTTGCAATACTTTTTCC
The DNA here is from genome assembly GCA_964439415.1 of uncultured Rickettsiales bacterium. Lineage (GTDB taxonomy): Bacteria > Pseudomonadota > Alphaproteobacteria > Rickettsiales > CAZAGG01 > CAYTOJ01. The sequence continues at coordinate 8,467 of CAYTOJ010000025.1, read as the reverse complement.
GAGGTTGCGTAGGATATACGGAAAAAGGGATCAAGCCCGAATCCCTCCCCGGCGACAACGGCAACATGCGCAGACTCCAGCAGGTAGTCCACAAAATCATTGCTGCTTTGAATAACGTTGCCGTCCGGCGTTTTTTTGCCAATAATTCCGGCGCAGGATGGATACAGGTAAAACGCGCCTTCAGGTTTGCGGCAGGTAATGCCGGGCATGGCGTTTAACCTGTTTAATACCAGATCCCGGCGCTGCCGGAAGCTCTCCCGCCAGCCTGGCAGAAAGCTCTGGTCACCGTTCAAAGCCTCCACCGCTGCGGCCTGTGAGATTGAACATGGGTTGGATGTGCTTTGTGACTGTATAATGCCCATAGCCTTGATCAGGGCTTTATCCCCCGCGCCATAACCAATGCGCCAGCCGGTCATGGAATGGGATTTGGAAACACCGTTCACAACCAGAGTGCGGTTTTTAAGCTCCGGGCTTACATCCAGAATGCTTACAAATTTGCCGCCATCGTACACCAGTGGCTCGTAGATATCGTCGGATAAAATATTTACATGCGGATGTTTTTTGAGAACTTCGGCCAAAGCAGCCAGTTCAGGTGCGGTATAACATGCCCCGGTGGGGTTGGAGGGGGAGTTGATAAACAGCCATTTGGTTGCAGGTGTGATAGATTGTTCCAACTGCCGGGCAGTCAGTTTAAATCCACAGTCCTCTCCGCAGGCTATAATAACGGGTTTGCCGCCGCACAACAGTGTCATATCCGGGTATGACACCCAGTAAGGGGCAGGGATTATTACCTCATCACCTTCATCCAGTGAGGCTGCCAGTGCGTTATAGATAACATGTTTAGCCCCGCAGCCGATGATGATTTCCGATGCTTCATATTCAAGGCCATTCTCGCGTTTCAATTTGTCTATTACGGCTTTCTTGAGCTGGGCAGTGCCGGATGCATCGGTATATTTAGTATCGCCGCGCTTAATAGCTTCAATTCCAGCCGCTTTAACATGGTCAGGCGTGTCAAAATCAGGTTCACCCGCGCTTAAAGCTATTACGTCAATCCCTTTTCTTTTCATTTCCGCCGCTTTCTGTGTGGCGGCAAGGGTGGGGGAGGGCTTGATTACCGACATTCTACGCGCAACTAATGGCATAAAGTATCCATGATTAGTTAAGTTAATACGCGCCACTTCTAGCGAATGCCATTTTTTCCGCAAGTATCAATTATACCGCTATCGTTTGAAGACCTGAATGAGACTTCAAATACTTCTCAAACTCCAGAGCTTTGTATTTGTCTGGAAATGCACAATACCACTTCAGTTCCCAAGGTGCAAATTTGGCGGTGTGGGTTGATTTGCCTGTGTTATGATCTGCAAAACGCTGTTTCAAATCTTCATATGCACCAGTATATTCCTGTTCTGGATGATTAACGCTTTTGATAATATAAACGTACCACATATTAGACCTCTTTCGGAACTCGCTGCGGTGAGCAAAATGCGCGAAGCGAGCATCGCAAAAACGCAAGTGTACACAGAAGTACATGCGGATTTGAGAGCTAAGCTTAGCTTGCAGATGAGTAAACCTCATTTGTGTAGCTTAGCGCAGCCAGCGACAAGCGAGTTTGCCAGCGCAGTAGAGTTTGGAGAGAGGTCTATTGATTCCCCTGTCCGTCGTCGCTTACGCTTCGCTTCAGCTATGCCGGACACTGCTTCGCCTAAGTTCAGCTCCGTCGTGGCTGCGCCACGCGTAGCCGAAGGCGAAGCGTGGTGGACCATGCAGGATTCGAACCTGCGACCTATTGATTAAGAGTCAACCGCTCTACCGACTGAGCTAATGGTCCAATTACATCATTAAACAGGATATTTGATAAAACATACCTCCAAGCCAAAGCTTCGGATAGCAAATCGCTGATGCATACACTTATTACATTTCAATTATGGAAGTGCAATGGGTATATTGTCATTTTTACCACTCTTAGAGGTTGTTGTCGATTTCGCTATAGCGTCAGCGAAAACGGCAGTTTTTGAGAGTCCAGCGTTTAGAAAACAGCGAAGCTGTTTTTAGCGCAGACGAAGTTCCAGTGTATTCTACATACATGAAACTTGGTCAGCGCAGACAAATGACGCAGGCACTTTCGTGCCGAGTAATTTGCAGCGCAGCGACATAGTCGCTAAGCAAAAACTGCAGTTTGCAGCAAGCTAGAGTAGAAATCGGCAATAACCTCTGACAAGGTAAGTTTGTTTAGTAGCTCCCCACACGCTTCAAAGGTATGACAGCTATAGATTAATTGATCCTTGATAGGATATTTCAGCCGCTCCTGTCATGGTTACATTCAGCGAATCAGTTGACGTGATAAAAAGTTCGCCGCCGGGTAGATGTACAGTGATTCTGGCATCCGCGAAACCGCGCAGTAGCGCAGCCACTGCCGCAGCGCAAGCGCCAGTGCCGCAGGCTTCGGTCTCTCCCGCTCCCCGTTCCCATACTCTTAAATCAAGTTCATTGCGGCTGCGAACTGCTGCCACACCTATATTAGCGCGTTCAGGGAATATCGGGTGATGCTCCAGTTTTGCTCCCAGCATGGCAAGATTCACAGCTTTAATATCATCCACAAAAAACACAGCGTGGGGATTACCCATGCTAAGTGCGACAGGGTTTGATAATTCGCCCTCACTAATTGGCAAATTTATAGTGTCAGCCTCAAAGGCTAATGGAACATCCCGCCAGCCTAGCCTAGCCTGCCCCATATCCACGGTTATCAAATGATCATTCATGCGTGAACAGTTCAGTATTCCGCTTACAGTCTCCACTTTGGCTTTATCACTTTTGTTCCCATCCATAATATATCTGGCGATGCAGCGGGTGGCGTTGCCACATGCGCCGGTGACTGAGCCATCCGCATTATAAAGCCGCATGAAAACATCAGACTTCTGGCTGTTCTCTATTATTACAAGCTGATCAAAACCAATGCCTCTGCGTCTGTCAGCCAGCTTTTGAATTATTACAGGGGTTAAATCCGGGAGATTCTGCTGACGGGCATCAAAAACCGCAAAATCATTGCCAAGCCCATGCATTTTGATGAATTCAATCATATTAAGACTTCGCTAATAAATGGCTGTTATATCCAAAACACTTGAAGAGTGTTATGGATATATTGTTCATATATTTGCGCATGGCCGCCAATCCAGCCACATGCGCGTATATACTGCTCGCAATTTAACTGCACTTAAATCCACACTCTTCAAACGCGAGCAGTATAACTCGAAAGACTCAAGTAAAAATGGAGGATACCATTATAAACCCCGCTGGCAATCCCAACCTTAAGGCTGTTTCCTATTACTGGTTATGCCTGCCGATTCAAAATGGCGAAAATGGAGAGTTCCTGGCTAAACGCCTCAGCCATGGAAGCTGCGTATGGAAACCTTTTGAAGGCTACATAGCCGCCAATATGGGGGAGCGCTGGACAGAAAAGTGGGAGGATGCGCATAAGGCGCTATCCTCCATCGGTGGTGATTTAAAACCCGCTCTGCTGCAAAACCTCAACCCGCCACGCGCTAATGAAATACCATACTCAGCGAAAAGCCTGCGTGAACTGGAAAAGCAGGCACAGAACAGCTGGCTGCTGGATTACCTGCAAACCAATATGATCATTTGCCACTTCCAGTCTGTTGTTGATAGGAAAGGCAGTGTTTTCGGGTGGGAGTCCTTCGCGAGGATTTTAACCGAAAGCGGGGAGAGTATAAGCGGCCATGAGATTATAGAAGCAAGTAAAGTGCTGAATATCAGGCACGTAATAGATCGCCATCTGCAAGTGCTGGCGGTGCGGGATTTTGTGCATTTTAATCTAGCGGGAATGCTGTTTATAAACTTCATGCCAGACTTCATATTAAAGCCCAGTAAATACCTGGAAGGGCTGGACGCGGAATCCCGCAGGCAAGGGCTGCTTACCCGCAGGATTGTTCTGGAGTTCCCCATCAGTTTCCAGACTTCCGGCAAAATATCGCCGGAGCGTGTGGTGGATTTCTGCCGGAGCAAGGGTTACTTTATCGCGCTGGACGATGTCAGAGACTTTGCCGAGTGCGAACGCATCTTCCCACTGATCAGGCCGGATTTTATCAAGCTGGATCGAAACACTGCGCAGAGCGAATCATCGAATGCGTTATCCAAGCTGATAAAATACGCACACGCTAATAACTGCACTGTGCTGGCTGAAGGCGTCGAGGATGAAGACACCTTCAAAAAGCTGCACAAACTTGGGGTAGACCTGTTTCAGGGTTATCACTTCTCCAAGCCTGAGCGGCCTGGCATTTGAACCTGCTAATCCATCTTCTTCTTTTGCTCAACTACCTGCCCGTTAACTGATTTTGTAGTGCTGGTTGTAGTTTTGCTGTTGAACAGGCCTTTCGGATCCAGTGTCTTTTCTGTTTTAGCAGTGGTGGTGACATTACCCAAATCATCAACATCCACATCAGTTACGGTTTTATAAGTTACATTCGTTCCGTTTCTGTCGGTGTGTTTTCTGGTGGTAGTCTGTTTATAGCCACCGTTCGCTTTTTCCTCGAAAACACTTTTACCGTCATCCTCCTTCTGGTTCATAATTCCTTTGGGGTCGGTGGTGGTCTCGCTCTTAACAGTCTTTTTAATCATTCCGCGTGAGTCTACATCCACATCCACCTGAGAGTCTTTGGATACATTAGTGCCAACAGCATCAGTGGTCTCGGAACTACGCTTTGCTTCATATCCGCCATCATCCTTATAATCAACTTTAGCTTTACTGCTTGCTTCAGAAGCAGCATGACTTTGAGTTGGCATACCTGCTATAGCAGCCACTGTAATGAGTGTGATCATATTTTTCATAAATATTCCTTTTCAAGTTATTGCGTTTCAAGGCAGCCATTGCCAAGTGAGGCTTGTGATAGATGAAAGTGTATAAGGAATCCAAGGGCGAGATAAGGAGTATAATAAAAATCCGGCAAAGGTCAGGTTCTGAGAGGTTGTTCATTTTGAAATTACCTGCTTGATGACTTTTAGGTTATCTCCTATGCCATCTGCTTTCGCTTCTTCAAAAACTTCCTACCCAAACTTTCCGCTGATATAGTCCTGCGTCTGCTGCATTTTAGGGGCGCGGAAGATTTGCGATGTAGCGCCCACCTCAACTATTTTGCCCATATGGAAAAATGCGGTGCTGGCTGAAATGCGCGAAGCCTGGGACATTGAGTGGGTGACGATGACAATGGTATAATTCTCCGCCAGATCCAGGATAAGCTCCTCCACCCTTGCTGTGGCTATGGGGTCAAGGGCTGAGCAAGGTTCGTCCATCAATATTATCTCAGGGTGAATGGCAATGCAGCGGGCGATGCAAAGGCGTTGCTGCTGCCCGCCGGACAGGCTGGTTCCCGGCTCATGCAGGCGGTCTTTCACCTCCGCCCACAGCCCGGCACGTTGCAGGGATGTAGCAACGAGCGACTCCAGTTCCTGTTTATTCTGACACAGGCCATGGATGCGCGGCCCATAAGCCACATTCTCAAAAATGGATTTCGGGAATGGGTTAGGTTTCTGAAAAACCATGCCTATTTTTGTTCTCAGCACTACAACATCCACCGAGGCATCCAGAATATTCGCGCCGTTTATCATTATACTGCCGATCATGCGGGCACTGGGAATAGTATCGTTCATGCGGTTAATACAGCGCAGGAAGCTGGACTTGCCGCAACCGGAGGAGCCAATTAAAGCCGTAACTTTCTTCTCCGCAATATCCAGACTGACATCATCAAGCGCCTGCTTCGCGCCATAGAATACGCTTAAGTTCCTTACGGATATTTTAGGGCTGGCGTTTTCTTCTACCATCTTCGCTCAAATTTGCGGCGTATATATATGCTAATCAGGTTCAGTGCAAACAGCATGATCAGCAGCATCATGATACAGCCGGATGTGCGGCTGACAAACCCGGATTCCGGGCTGCTCGACCATAAATAAACCTGCACCGGCATGGTTACCGCCGGGTCAAGGAAGTTTTGCGGAACATCGGCCACAAATGCCACCATGCCGATCATCAGCAATGGCGCAGTCTCCCCCAGTACGCGGGATACAGCCAGTATAACCCCGGTCATGATGCCTGGTGCACCCAGGGGCAGAACATGGTGGAATACCACCTGCACAGGGGATGCCCCCAGAGCCAGTGCCCCCTGACGTATGGAATCCGGAACGGCGCTAAGTGCGGCTTTCGCGCTGATTATCACTATCGGCAGTGCCATTAAAGCCAGCGTCAGCCCACCCACCAGGCTGGATGAGCGGGTTAGCTGCATCAATTGCAGGTATAGCACCAGCCCAAGCAGACCGTAGATTATGGAGGGAACCGCCGCCAGATTCGCCACATTGATTTCAATGATTTCCTTGAATTTTGACTGCTTGCCGAATTCATTTAAATATATGGCCGCCGCAACGCCTATGGGCAATGCCAGTGCCATGCAGATTAGCACAGTCAGAAGCGAACCCGCCGCCGCGCCCAGTATGCCTGCGTATTCAGCCATGCGGGAATCAGCGTTCAGCAGAAAATTCCAGTTAAACTTCCGCTCAATCCTGCCATCATTCTCCAGCTTTGCCAGTAGCTTCAGTGATGTATCGTCCAGGCTGTGCTGGCTTTTCTTATGCTCGCGGTAATAGCCATCCACTACCCCTGATGCGGTGATAACCACACCCACCCGGCTTCCGGCGATACCTGGATTTTTATTGTAATAACTTTTCAGTTCCTGCGCTGCGAACAGGGTAAACAGGCGGGAGGCTTTCTTGAGTTCATGCGCTTTTAAGTCACTGCCAAAATAATCCTTAAGGCCGCCTCGCAGAATCATCTGGAAACTGTCATTTCCCGCCTGCGCGCCTATGTTCTCAGGAAAATAAACCGGGAGCCTTATCGTTGTAGTGCCCAGTGCCCCAAAACCCTTTACAAATATATACCCCAGCAGCAGCACCAGCATAAGGGCAGCCAGACTTAGCGAGAACAGGCCGTAGAATCTGAATCTGGCCTCCGACCTTCTGCGGCGGATTAAATGCTTATTCATACTTCTCCCGGTATTTCTTCACCATTTTCACCGCCAGGTAATTAATTATAAGCGTTGCGAAAAACAGGCATAACCCCAAGGCAAAGGCGGCCAGAGTTTTAGGGTTGTCATATTCCTGATCGCCCACCAGCAGCTTGACTATCTGCACCGTAACCGTTGTGACTGATTCCAGCGGGTTAAGCGTCATATTCGCCGCATATCCGGCTGCCATCACCACTATCATAGTCTCCCCGATTGCGCGGGACATGGCAAGCAGAACAGCCGCAACTATACCCGGCATTGCCGCCGGAAGCACTACCTTTTTCACCGTCTCCGCGCTGGTTGCGCCCATTGCCAGGGAAGCATCCCGCAGGCTTTGTGGCACGGCGTTTATAACATCGTCAGAGAGGGAGGAAACCAGCGGTATAATCATCACCCCCATAACCAGGCCAGCTATCAGCGCGCTTTCAGTTGCCATTTCCAGGCCGATTGAGCTGGCAAAATCCCGCGCAAACGGCGTGAACAGCACAATTGCCAGATAGCCGTATACAACCGTGGGAATGCCAGCCAGCAGTTCAAGCGAAGGTTTTGCAATGGCGCGAAGCCTGGAGCCAGCATATTCCGACATATAAATAGCGGCAAACAGACCCAGCGGAACCGCCACCAGCAAAGCAACCATGGTTATCAGAAAAGTACCGGCAAATAAGGGAGCCGCGCCGAATGCGCCGGATGAGCCAGCCTGATCCGCCCTTATCGCCAGTTGAGGGCTCCACTTAAGGCCGAATATAAAATCTGCCGGGCTTACTATTTGAAAGAATTTATACGATTCCCAAAGCACTGACAGCATGATCATGGCACTTATCAGCACTGATAACGCGGCTGATGACATTATCAGGCATCTGACAGGCGTATCAAACCGCCGCAATAACCCTACCTTCACCGCAAATACTCCATGATATATTCAGAACACTATTTAAGTGTTTTGAGGATAGTGTCTATTCCATAAAATCGATACTTCTATTTTATATGTTTGCGCATGGCCGCCAATCCAGCCGAATCCGCGTCTATACTGCTCGCAAAATCACTGCAAAGAATCCGCACTCTTCATACGCGAGCAGTTGATATAGACGCGCATGGGGCAAACTTGGCAGTGAGGATTGATTTACATGCATTATGGGCTGCCAGGCGTTGTTTTAAATCTTCAGATGCGCCAGTGTACTCCTGGTCGGGATGATTAACGCTTCTGATGATATAGACGTACCACATATGTTGCTCCAGCCCCTCTTCGCTTGCGCTACGCTTCAGCTACGCCGGGCACTGCTTCGCCCAAGTCGCTGGTACTCCGCATGGCTGCGCTACGCGTAGCCCCATCGGGGCGAAGCGTGGTGGTCTATAATGCCCCCCTAAAATAGGATCAGCGTATAAGCGAGAGAGTCCGCTATAGA
>CAYTOJ010000024.1:0-20304 GCA_964439415.1 uncultured Rickettsiales bacterium | reverse complement strand
TGCTGATCCGATCAGTTATCACATGTGAGAGTAAAATAGGCGTTTGCGCAAGATGTTACGGGCGTGACCTGGCTCGCGGAACCAAGATAACAATCGGCGAGGCTGTGGGCGTTATTGCCGCTCAGTCAATTGGTGAGCCTGGCACACAGCTTACCATGCGTACATTCCACATTGGTGGCGCAGCGCAGAGAAGTGCCGAACAGAACAGCGTTGAGGCTACCCTGGACGGAACGGTTAGCTTTATAAATAAAAATTCGGTGAAGAATTCCAAGGGTCATACAATAGTTATGAGCCGTTCCTGTGAATTACTGATCCGTGATGCTAATGGCCGCGAACGTGCTCGCCATAAAGTTCCGTACGGAGCGCGTATTAACGTATCTGATGCTGATAAAGTGCAAAAAGGCGCACGCCTGGCGGAGTGGGATCCGTACACAATTCCGGTTATCACCGAGCGTGATGGCATATCCACCTATCGGGACATGGTGGAAGGTGTATCCATGCGTGAGATCGTGGATGAATCAACCGGCCTGTCCAACAAAGTAATTATTGACTGGCGGCAAACAACTCGTGGCTCTGAGCTTAGACCACGCGTGACTCTACGCGATGATTCAGGTGAGATCATAACACTGGCTAATGGTCTGGAGGCCAGGTACTTCCTGCCAGTCAACGCTATACTGAGCGTTGATGACGGCACAAAAGTTCACGCTGGGGATGTGATCGCCAGAATTCCAAGGGAGTCCACCAAAACCCGCGATATTACAGGCGGTCTGCCAAGGGTGGCGGAATTGTTCGAGGCACGTAAACCAAAGGATCACTCAATTATCGCCGATATTGACGGTGTTGTTGAGTTCGGGAAGGATTACAAAACCAAGCGGCGTGTTATATTACGCCCAAGTGATGCCAGCCAGCCTACAGTTGAGTACATGATCCCCAAGGGTAAGCTTATTACCGTTCAGGAAGGTGACTTCGTGAAGAAGGGTGATTTGCTGATGGATGGTAATCCTGTACCGCAGGATATTCTACGCGTTATGGGTAAGGAAGCGCTGGCAAAATATCTGGTGAATGAGATTCAGCAGGTATACCGCCTCCAGGGTGTAACCATAAATGACAAGCACATTGAGGTTATTATCCGCCAGATGATGCAGAAGGTTGAAATCACCAATCCTGGTGAAACAACATACCTGCTGGGTGAGCAGATTGACCGCGATGAATTTGAGGAAGCGAATCAGAAAGCACTGCGTGAGAACTATAAATCAGCCGAAGGGCTACCGGTTCTGCAAGGCATAACCAGGGCTTCGTTGCAAACGCGTTCGTTTATATCGGCTGCATCCTTCCAGGAGACTACACGCGTTCTTACCGAGTCATCAATTGCCGGTAAGGTGGACTACCTGAAAGGCTTGAAAGAAAACGTCATTGTTGGCCGCTTGATTCCAGCCGGAACCGGGGCAATTGTGAACGATCTGAAAAAACTGGCTCATGGCCGCGACAAGGAGATTCTGGATGCCAGAACTCAGAACGATAATGATGACGGAGACAACGGTCAGGAAATGCTAACGGGCACTTGAATTAGTCACAGGTAATAAGCCGCTGATTGAATGGTTAGCGGCTACAGCTAGCGGCACTGGAACTTCGTCTGCGCTAAAAACAGTTTCACTGTTTTTGGAACGCCCCACTCTCGAGAACTGCCGTTTTCGCTGACGCTATAGCGAAATCGACAACAACCTTTAAGCGTATGTCACTTCCAATATGGTGTAATATTTCAGGCCTTTGGGGGTATGAACTTCCGCTGTATCATTTACTTTTTTGCCTATGAGTGCGCGGGCGATGGGGGCGGTTAGAGCAATTTTACCGTTGGACAAATCAGCTTCATATTCACCAACTATGCGATAGCTGAATTCATCTTCCGTATCGTCATCCACCATTTTAACTAACGCGCCAAATTTAACTACATGCCCGGTAATTACTGAAATATCAATAACCTCAGCCCTAGCCATGATATCTTCCAGTTCCCTGATTCGGCCTTCAATGAAAGATTGTTTCTCCCTGGCGGCGTGGTATTCTGCGTTTTCAGACAGATCTCCATGCGCCCTGGCCTCAGCGATTGCTTGTATAACCGCAGGACGATCCACCTGCTTAAGTTTTTTAAGCTCATCCTGCAGAACTGTAAAACCTTCTGTGCTGATAGGGAATTTGTCCATGATAAATCCTGCTGATTAAAAGATAAAACTATCCATACGCAAAAATACGTGCAAGGGAAAACTGCTGGCATATCTAAAACACTTGGAGAGTGTCTTAGGTATGCTGTTTATATTTTGCGCATGGCCGCTTCATCCTACGCTAACCTTCCTACGCTAAAGCTTCGGTAGGCATAGCTACGGGCGATAGGCAAGCCAGCCCCATGCGCCACTATACTGCTCGCAAACTAGCCTCAAAAATTACACATCTGAAACGCGAGCAGTATGGAACCAGTTATACAAGCTTCTGCCAGAATAATTTTTGCAGGCTGAGGCCGTATAGCTTGTTGATAGCAAGTATCCCGGTGGGGGAGGTGATGTTTACCTCGTTAAGAAAGCCTCCGATTAAATCCAGCCCGGCCAGGAACAATCCTTTTTCTTTAAGGAATTTACCGACAGCCTGGCAGACTTCAATTTCCCGGAGGGTAAGGTCAGTTGGCAGCGGTGTACCGCCTATTCTGGTATTGCTGCGTATTTCCCCCTCCATTGGTGCGCGCTGCATTGCCCCGGCGATTTCACCGTCAATCATTATAACCCGTTTTTCAGCAGTGGTTACTTCCGGGATGAATTCCTGAGCGATCAAGGGTTCATTAAGTGAGAGATTATAAAACTCAACCAGAGCGGCCATGTTAGCGGAGTCTTTAAAGCGGAAAACACCTTTGCCGCCATAAAGGTAAAGCGGCTTGATGACTATATCGCTCATTTCTTTCCAGAAATCATGAATCTCATCAAAGCTTTTGGTAATTACCGTGCGCGGCATAAACTGGGGGAACTGGAAGGGAATCAGCTTTTCAGGATTATTCCGGACTTCCCTGGGGTTGTTCAGAACCCTGCAACCATTGATACCATCCAGCATTTCCAGCAAGTAGGTTGCGGTGATATAGCTCATGTTAAAGGGTGGATCCTGCCGCATCAGTACAAACTCAGCTTCCGCCAGTTCCAGCTTTGCATTGCTGAGTATGGTGTAGAAATTTTTATTATCGTTATGCAGTTCAACATAGCTGCCATGGGCATATACGCTTCCTTGCAGCAGGGAGAGATTCTCAGGCTGGTAGCAGAAAATCCGGTATCCCAGTTTCTGTGCCTCCAACCCCAGGGCGATACTGGTGTCAGATTCCGGCTTGAGTGTGACAAGCGGATCAATCTGCAGAGCAACTATTTTATTTTTTGTAACTGCCCAGGTCTGCTGGTCTAGATGTACGTTGCTTGTCTCCCCCACCGCGAGCATAGGGGGATTAAGGGGGGGGAATGTGTTGGAACTACTTTGGTAAGAAAGATGCCCCCCCCTAGCCCCCCCCGCAGGCGGTGGGGGAAGCCGAGAGGCAGTACCTACACCTGAGTAGTTACTATTTTTTTTCAAGAAAATTTCCTATCATCATTCCTTAACCGTGCCGCCCAGACGGTTAAGCATAATTTTTATCTGCTCTACGGTTTGTTCTATCGATTGCTTGCTTATGCCGCTGATAACCAGGGTAGCGCTGTACTGCCCGCCGAAGTGCGGATAACTGCCTATCTCTACCTCAGTATTTTTTTCCTGGATTTCCTTTAATGCGGCTGCGAATACGCCCTCACGCAGATCGGTAATTATGGATGTGCTTTGCACAGGCTGACCGTGTTTTATCAGCCCTGCGGCGTAGTCAAACATCGCCTGCATTATCTGCGGCACACCGGCCATTACGAATACGTTCTCCACCCGGTAGCCTGGCGCGGCGGTGATAGGGTTGGGCAGTAGCTGCGCACCTTCCGGCATACGCGCCATGTTAAGCCTGGCCTCGTTGATCTCATCAGGGCGGTAGTGCGTGCGAAGTATTGCTTCAGCCTCAGCATTCAGTTCATACTTTCGCCCCATGGCTTTAGCTATGCAGTGAGATGTTATATCATCATGAGTAGGACCAATGCCGCCGGTGGTGAAAACATAATCATATACAGTGCGCAGTTCGTTCACCGCTTTTATTATTGCCGGCTCATCATCCCGCACTATTCTGACTTCATGCAGCGGTGAGCCGATTGCGGATAATTTTACGGCCAGGTAGTTGATGTTTTTATCCTGCGTGCGGCCTGAGAGAATCTCATTACCGATTATAAGCAACGCCGAGTATTTCTGGCTCATTCTTTTCCCTCCCCACCACTATGAATTGCGCTATGGATCAATGCGTAGTTCCCGGCGCGGAACGCATGGACTATCCTGCTGATCTCAACATCCGGCAGGCCGATTTCCTCCAGCATTGCCGCGCCTATTTGCAGGCTGGATTCAAAAGTCTCCGGCACTACCACCTTCGCGCCTGCTTTAATAAGCTCCGCCGCGTGCTGCTCATCCCTAGCTCGGGCAATTATCGGCAAGGCAGGATGTGATTTTTTGTACAGTTCAATAATCATTACCGCCACTTTTATATCGTCAAGGCTGAGCACCACTCCGCTTGCCCTGTCCAGAGCCAGATTATCAGTCATCTCCCTTTTGCAGGCATCGCCGTATAAAACTGGTAGCCCACGGCTTCTGGCATCGGATACCGTTCTGGGGTCAAGGTCAAGCGCGATATAATTGATATTCTCAGCCGTGAAGAATCCGGCAAGGGTTTGCCCCACCCTGCCGAAGCCTATGATTACCACATGATTCATCAAATCAGCCGATTCACTTAAGAGGTTCTGCTGAGTAGAATCGCCACGCCTCCACAGCGCACGCGCCCATTTAGCCCCCATATATTCCAGCAGCGGGGTAAGTGCCATGCTTATGGTCACAATAACCAGCAGGGTCTGACTGGTGTTAGTATCAAGCAGTTTTAGGCTTCCGGCCAGGGTGAACAGCACAAAGGCGAATTCCCCACCTTGCGCCAGCGTCAGCGCGGTGTGCAGGGATGTGCTTCTGCGGAAGCCGAATATGCTGCAACTCACAAATACCGCCGCCGCCTTAACGGTTATCAGAAGCGCGGTAAGGCCAACTATTTTTAAGAGGTTCTCTACTATATAATGCATATCCACCGTGGTTCCCACCACCATGAAGAACAGCCCCAGCAGCAGCCCCTTGAATGGCATTATCTCAGCCATAACCTGATGCTGGTATTCAGTCTCCGCCACCAGTAGCCCGGCTATGAACGCTCCCAGCGCCATGGAGAGGCCGAAATGCTCAGTGCTCCACGCTGACCCCAGTACTATCAGAAGGGTAAGGGCTGAGAAAAGCTCCCGGCTGTAGGTAAGTGCCACTGCTTTATAAAGCGGCCTGATGATAAGCCAGCCGACAATAAACACTAAAGTCATGCCAACGATGCCTTTGGCAACTGCTATTCCGGCTGAAACTAACGCGCTCTGCCCGCCTTTGGTGAGGGTTGGCAGCAGTACCAGCATCGGCACAACCAGCAGATCCTGCATCAGCAAAATGGCCATTGATATACGCCCGCCCTGGGTGCTTTCCTCCCTGCGATCATGCAGCACTTCCATAACCACTGCTGTTGATGATAGCGCCAGCGCGCCGCCGATTATCACCGCCGCTTCGGCTTTTAGTCCAAGAGCCAGACATATCGAGCCTATAGCTGCGGATGTAAGTGCAACTTGCAATGTACCAAGGCCGAAAATCACGCCGCGCATCGCCGCCAGCTTTTTAACCGAAAGCTCCAGGCCAATGATAAAAAGCAGGAAAACCACGCCAAGCTCGGCTATGTCCCTGGTTTTTCCCATATCGCCGATAACTGCTAAACCAAACGGGCCGATAATTGCACCCGCCGCCAGATGACCGAGTACAGGGCTGAGGCGCAGCCACCTAAACAGTGAGCCTACCAGCACTGCAGAAGTCAGTAGTATAACAATATCAAAAAGTTCCGAGGAGCTTTGCATCTTTGATTAAATATATGGCGGCTAAACCTACATACTAACAAAATGAAGCATAATATTATACCAAAAACTCTCAGGATTTTCCGGCTGTTGTTTAGAAAAAAGCAGCAGAAGTATTAGTTGATATGTTATATCAATCTATCACCTTGGCTTCATTCACCAGCTTATCCATCAGTTCAGCAACATTAGCCACCATGGTTCCCGCTGCGCGGGTGGGGGGGGATTCGTATTTAATTATTTGTGTTTTCGGTGCTGGATTCTGCACCAGATCAGTTATGGGAATACTGGTAACAGGCTTGGCCTTAGCCTTCATTATGTTCGGTAGGGTAATATAGCGCGGCTGGTTCAGCCGTAAATCTGTTGTGATGACGCAGGGCAGGGGGAGTTTTAATGTCATCTGGCCGCCATCCACTTCCCGGGTGACTATAGCCGTCTGTGTTTCTATTTCAATGTTACAGGCGAATGTTGCCTGCCCCCAGTTTAGCAGTGCGGCGAGCATCTGCCCGGTCTGGCCGTTATCCCCGTCGATGGATTGTTTGCCCATTATTATAAGCTGGCTTTGTTGCTGATTGGCGATTTCTGCCAAAGCCTTCGCGGCTAGAAGCGGCTCTATCTCCTGATTGGAGATTATATGAATGGCTTTATCAGCACCCATTGCCAGGGCATTGCGCAGAGTTTCAACAGCCGGATTATCACCGACAGTAACAGCGATGATTTCCTGCGCCAGACCTTTTTCCTTGAGCCGGATAGCTTCCTCCAGCGCGATTTCATCAAAAGGGTTGATGGACATTTTAGCGCCTGTAGACTCAATGCCAGACCCATCGTTTTTTGCGCGGACACGGAAGTTATAGTCAATCACACGCTTTACCGGAACCAGTATTTTCATAATCCCCCCATATTCGCTACATTACTAACGCTCATATCTGCTTCCGCTAATGGTGGCATTTGCCTGTTCTCAACAGGTTTGGCTTTTATAGCGAAGCAGAAGCGCGAGCCTTTATTATCATACAAGTTCTCAATCCATGCCCGCCCGCCGTGCGCCTCGATAATGCCCTTGCTGACGGCGAGAAATGCATACTCGCTTGATACGGCAACATCAGTGGTGGATTTACCGCTTAAAGCCGCCTCAACTTCCATTACTTCAACTTTCTTGCCAGTATCAGTCACGCCGAAGACCACTTCATCGCCGTTCTGTTTGGCTGAAACAGTTATGCTTGAGTTTTTTCTGCTGCGGTGGGCGGCGTTTTCCAGAAAGCCGATTATAACCTGTTCAATCAGCAGCCCGTCTATATTCACCAGCGGCAGGCCTTCCTCAATCTGCGTGATGATCTCGTAATCCAGCAGCCGTTTCTCGCAGCGTACCAGTGCTGAGCCGATCACTTCCTCCATAAAGAAGGCACTTAAGTTCAATTTCAGCTTATCGCTGCCGAAGCTGGACATATCCTGGATGCTGGCAACTATGCGTGACAAGCGCGAAGCTTCATCGGAGAGTATTTTTAGAAATATTTTTATCTCCACACCAACCTGCAATTTCTCAATGCCTTCAAACAGTTTGCCAATGGCGGCGCGGATGCTGGCGACCGGGGTTTTGAGATCATCGGAAACTGAACTGAGCAGGCGGTTGCGCAGGCGCTCAGTCTCGGTGGCGATGCGGGATTTCTCGGCGCTATCCGCCGTATATGCCCGCTCGAAAGATGCCGCCAGCAGGTTGGCGAAACCTTCCATTAATTCCATCTGCCCTGCGCCGTATTCTCTGTCCTCCTGGTGTGGAATAACCCCCATTACTCCAACCGCTCCATCGCTGCCTGTCAGTGGCAGGTATACCCCTTTTGCGCTGGGCAGGGTATTGCTGCCTTTTCCTGCGGGCTGGCGGTGCTCGAAACACCATTTAGCCGCGCCTTCATCCTTCGCATCCAGGATGATCTTGAAACTTTCATTCAGAATTCTCAGGTTTCCGTTTTCCTCCGCAAGCCAGATTACCGCAGCACCATCAAAAGCCGCGCCGATGTGCCGCGCAGCGACTTCAGCCATGTTTTTGTGGCCACGGGTGGCGGCAAGTTCACGGGTGAGGGCGAAGAGAAAACCGGTATTGCGTTCCCGCTCCCGCGAGAATTTCAATTGCAGGCTGAGCAGATTGGTTTTGCTGCAAATGATAATGGCGGTGAGGGTGAGGGCGCAGAGAGTCACCAGAAATTCCGCATCCTCCGGGCCGAATCTGTAAAGCGGCTCAACGAAAAAGAAGTTGAATGACAAAGCGCAAAGGGATGCGCAAAGCATAGCCGGATATCTCCCTATCCGGGTTGAGGCCAGGACTATGCCGAATACGAAAATCATCGCCAAGTTTACCTGGTTGAGTGTAGCTTTAAGCAACTCACCGGTCAGTACGCAAAGGGTTGGGGTTAGCCCGGCAATCAGATAATCGCTGAAACCATCGGCGTTTTTAAGGCCGGTTTTCTCCAGCAGTTCCCCTTTAGGGGCAGGGTCGCCTGTAACGACATAAACGTCTATGTTGCCGCTACGCCGTATAAGTTCATCAGCCAGCGAGCCTTTTATAAAGTCCTTGAATCTTGAACGGCTGGCCTTGCCGACTACTATTTTAGTATAATTATTTTTGCGGGCATAATTAATCAGCTCTTCCCTGGCGTTCTGCCCCTGAATAATATCAGTGTTTGCGCCCATGCTGGTGGCCAGACGCATTATGCGCTCTATTGATGCCTGCGATTTTTTGTTAAGTTTATAGTGGCGCTGGTTTTCCACATATACCACCATCCAAGGTGATTTTATTCCCGTGGCCAGGCGTTTGGCCGTTCTCACCAGTTTTACTGAAAGCGGGTCAGGGCCTATGCATACCATGATTTTCTCAGCCGGGGCTACGCCTGCACCTTTCACGCCTGTCTGGGTATTATAGGCCGCCATCTGTTCATCCACCCGTTCGGCGGTGCGCCTGAGTGCCAGTTCACGCAGGGCGATGAGATTACTTTTCTTGAAGAAGTTCTGCGCGGCTCTATCCTTGGCCTGTTCCGCGATGTAAACCTTGCCTTCGCTAAGGCGCTTGAGAAGTTCGTCGGAGGGAATATCAATAAGGGTTATGTCATCGGCTTTGTCGAAAATAGGGTCAGGCACAGTTTCCTTCACCCATACGCCGGTGATGCCTGCCACAATATCGTTGACGCTCTCCAGATGCTGCACGTTCAAGGTGGTGTAAACGCTGATTCCGGCATCCAGCAGTTCTTCCACGTCCATCCAGCGCTTAGGGTGGCGGGAGCCGGGAACATTGCTGTGCGCCAGTTCATCCAGCAGAATAATTGCTGGTTTGCGCTTGAGCGCGGTGTCTATATCGAATTCTTTTAATAAAATGCCACGGTGGTTGATCTCCCGGCATTCTATGATTGGCAGGTTCTCCACCAGGTTTTTAGTCTCCGGTCTTCCATGCGTCTCCACCAGACCGACCATTACATCCACACCCTCTTTCTTAAGCTGGTGTGCGGCGTTTAGCATGGCGTAGGTCTTGCCGACTCCCGCAGAGCCGCCGAAGAATATCCTCAGCTTGCCGCGTCTGGATTTTTCCTCCTCAGCGGTTATTGCTTTAAGTAGTTCATCCGGATCAGGTCTATCGTTTTTATATGCCATATCACTATGACTTTACCGGAATTCCCGCTGACATTTCCAGCATTCTTCTTAAAGGGAGCACTGCTTTTTCAATTAGTGATGCAGGAAGGTCAACCTCTGGTAGCTTATTTTTCATGCATAAATATATTTTCTCCATAGTGTTCAGCTTCATATACGGGCAGTTGTTGCAGGCGCAGGCTGCATCCATAATGCCCGGCACATCATAAAAAACACTTTTTGGTGAACGGATTCGCATCTGGTGGATAATTCCCGGTTCAGTCAGCACTATGAATTTCGAGCCGGGATGATTTTCCGTAAATTTCAAAAGGGATGAAGTGGAGCCTATATGATGTGCATACTTCAGAATATCCACCGGGCATTCCGGGTGCGCGATAATATGGGCGTCCACATGCAGAGCTTTTAGTTTTATCAATTCCTGTTCGGAAAATCTCTCATGCACAATGCAGGAGCCGTTCCAGAGCAGCATATCCCGCCCGGTTTTGCGCATCAGATAGCCTCCCAGGTGTTTATCCGGCGCAAACAGCACGGGTGTGTGAACGGGTATCTGGCTTAAGATAACTTCGGCGTTGGTGGATGTTACGATAATATCGGAAAGTGCTTTTACCTCAGCCGAGCAGTTTATGTAGGTAAGGGATACATGATTCGGGTGAGCCTCCCGCATTTTTTTAAACCCCATTGGGGGGCAGGAATCTTCCAAAGAGCAACCCGCTTTCATGTCCGGCAGTAGGACGGTTTTATGCGGGCTGAGTATCTTTGCCGTCTCCGCCATAAAGCGCACCCCGCAGAATACTATAACATCGGCTTCGCAGGCGGCGGCACTCCGTGATAAATCCAGCGAATCACCAACAAAATCGGCCAAATCCTGAATGTCCCCATCCTGATAATAATGCGCCAAGATAACGGCGTTCATCTCTTTTTTCAGTCTTAGAATCTCATCCTCAAGCGCGACTCCACGGGGGATGGATAGATTTGTGGCGGTGGCTTCCATAATTTTTTTCAGTGCGTTACTGTATGATTACTCAAGTAGTTAGACTTCTTTCGAAACTCGCTGCGGTGAGCAAAATGCGCGAAGCGAGCATCGCAGAAACGCAAGTGTACTTTCTAGTACATGCGGATTTGAGAAGCACAGCAACAAGCAAGTTTGCCATCGCAGTAGAGTTACGAAAGAAGTCTATTATACAGCATATTCCTTGATTCAGGTAAGTAAACTTTATCGTTCATGCCAAGCATGGCGCGGGATAGGAAAAACCCGGTTATCTCCAGTGCTGTTGTAATATCCTCTTTTGTTTCCGCCGCCCCATGGCTGCGCATGAATGCTGGCAGAGCGAACAGTTTCGCGGCGTATGGCTCCCCGGCCTGGCCTGATACCGCCCGGCCTGTTTTGGGGGATATGTATTTAAGGTTATCATCCACGCCGGTTACCGCGCAAGTAGCCAGATCCAGGCCAAAACCAAGGTCGGCCAGCAGATTCATTTCAAAGTGCACATAAGTTTCCAGAAAATCAGTTTCATGGCCTGCGTGCGTGAGTAGTTCCAGCAGATCATCAAAAAGCTGGGGATGTGCTTCCCGATCCATCAGAAAGGTATCAATCAAGGCTATAGCTGAGGAAGCAGCTTTGATTCTTAAGGGATCATGCATAATCTCTGCGGCTATTGAGCGGATAGGCTCAGCGGTTATTGTTCCAAGATTATCTTCTATCCGCGCACTCCAGGTGGCTTTCACCAGATTGCTACTGATGAGAATCCCCCGGGATTTCTGCGAGTATGCACCCCTGGCAAGCCCCTTGAATATGCCATGACTTTTGAAAAAAACGGAAACCAGAGCACTGGACTCGGAGAATTTACTCAGCCCCAGTACCAATGCTTCATCAGTGATTTTCATCTACTCACTTCACAAAAATCCGTACTTCCGGATAAACCATATCGCCCTGCACATTCTGCACGGCAATGCGGTTGCCAGGCACACCGATACGGCTTAGGGCATCCGCAACCTCGCCGCCTTTATGCACACCTTTAATGGATGACCTTGATTCAACATCAAAAGTAGCGCCGGGCTTTACTTTAAGCGCCGCTGACACAGCATTGTACAGCTGATTCTCATATGGCATGGTGGGATTTTTGTTGAAGCGGATTATCATCAGCGGCGTATAAGCCTCCTCAGCGGCACTTATGGCAAACGGCGTGGTAATAACAGAGGCAATGATTAAAAGTACGGCAAAAATTTTCAGCATTTCTAATGTCCTAATATATCTAATGGTTACATAATAACAAAAACAGCAGATAACCTCAAGGACTGCTATATATCTATAATTAGCAATGGGTTATCGGGTATGCACTCAGCCTCTAAGATAATCCCCCCAGGCAGACATACTTGGTTTCCATGAAGCCAAGCAGGCCTTCGCGGCCACACTCGCGCCCGATGCCGGATTCCTTATACCCGCCAAATGGCGCGACCTCGGTTGAGATCAACCCCTCGTTCACCCCTACCATGCCATATTGCAACCTCTCGGAAACCCTTGTAATGCGGCGGTAGTCCTCGGTGAAGAAGTACGCCGCCAGACCGTAGGGCGTGTTGTTAGCCATCTCCAGTGCTTCATGTTCATCAGAAAAAGATATTACTGCGGCAACGGGGCCAAAAATCTCGTGCGTTGCTATATCCATCTCAGGCGTTACATTGCTGATAATGGTTGGCTGATAAAAGCTGCCGCTGCCGCTTATTTTATGTCCCCCGCTGATTAAATCTGCCCCTGATTTCACAGCCCTTTCTACCAGATTTTCTACTTTAGTAACGGCAAGCTGGTTAATCAGGGGGCCTTGATTTATACCACTTTCAAGGCCGTTCCCGGTTTTAAAAGCAGCTATTTCCACCGTTAAGGCTTCTATAAATTTATCATGCACGTTTGCTTGCACCAGAATACGGTTAGCGCAGACGCAGGTCTGCCCGGAATTGCGGAAACGCGAAACTGCGGCAGCTTTTGCGGCGCGTTTTATATCAGCATCACTAAACACTATGAAAGGCGCATTCCCACCTAATTCTAAAGACAATTTTTTTACAGTCATGGCGCTTTGCGCATAAAGTTGTTTACCCACCTCAGTTGATCCGGTGAAAGATATTTTGCGCACAACATCGCTTTCCATCATCACAGCGCCAATTACGGACGCTTTGCCCGTGACAACATTAAATACCCCCGCCGGAACACCTGCTTGTTCAGCCAGATAAGCCAAGGCCAGGGCGGTGAGCGGGGTCTCCTCAGATGGTTTCAGCACCACGGTACAGCCAGCAGCCAGAGCAGGAGCCACTTTGCGGGTAATCATTGAACATGGGAAATTCCACGGCGTAATAGCACCCACCACACCTATAGGCTCACGCAGTACCATAATGCGGCGATCATTCGCGGTGGTTGGAATAATATCACCATAAGCCCGGCGCGCCTCTTCAGCGTACCACTCAATAAAAGCGGCGGAGAATGCGACTTCCGCCCTGGATTCAGTTAAAGGCTTGCCCTGCTCCACGGTCATTATTTTTGCAATATCTTCCTGATTTGCAAGGATTAAATCATACCATCGCCAGAGATATGCGGCGCGTTCCTTAGCGGTGGTTCTGCGCCATTGCTTGAAAGCTGTGTCGGCGGCTTCTATTGCCTTTAAAACATCAGCCGCATCCAGGCTGGCAACAGTGGCGAAATTCAGGCCATCGGCAGGGTTTGTGACATTGACAGGTGGATTATTTGATCCAATCCAGGAGCCGTTAATAAAAGCTTTATCACGGATTAGAGCCTTATTTGAAATAATTTTCTCCAGCATCATATTCCCCCCAGATATTGATGCGCAAAGTATAGCTTAAGGAAATCATAAAGAAAAGCTTGTACCCTGGGGTGGTGAATCATGCTAAGGGAGGAGTTATATATGAAACCGGTTATTCTTCTTGCTGAGGATGAGCCGGTGCAGCGCATCACTACCCGTCAGGTTTTAACCTCGCGCTTAAAGCTGGATGTACTGCTGGCGGAAAATGGCCGTCAGGCGGTGGAAGCGGTGCAGGCTGATACGAATGAGGAGATAGCACTGCTGCTGATTGACCTTAACATGCCAGTGATGAACGGCATGGAAGCAATACGCCGCATAAGGGAAATCCGGCCAAAACTGCCGTTCATAGTGCTGACAGGAAGTGATGATCTGGATGACGCGGTGGAGGCCATGCGCCTGGGCGCTTCTGATTTTATTGTCAAGCCGGCCGAGTTTGAGCGGTTGGTAGTATCGGTGCGCAATGCGCTGGATATGCGGGATTTACGCCAGCAAATAACGCAGATGCAGCGGCGCGGACGCAATATATACACATTAGATGATATTGCCGGAATCAGTCATGGTTTGCGTGGCTTGGTGCAAACCGCAAAAAAAGCCGCGCATTCAATGCTGCCAATACTGATCACCGGAAAATCAGGGGTAGGGAAGGAAGTTTTTGCCAAAGCGATTCATCTCGAAGGTGCAAGAGCTGATAAGCCGTTTATAGCAATCAACTGCGGTGCTTTGCCTGAGAATCTGGTGGAATCCACCTTGTTTGGTCACGAGAAGGGCGCATTCACAGGTGCTATTAATAAAAGCACAGGTAAATGCCGGGAAGCTGATGGCGGTGTGTTATTTCTGGATGAAGTGGGGGAACTGAGACCTGAAATTCAGGTAAAATTATTACGCCTGCTGCAGGAGGGGGAGATACAGCCGATTGGCAGTAATCAGACCGTAAAGGTGGATGTGCGCATAATATCGGCAACTAATCAGGTTCTGCCTGAGATGATAGCCGCCAGAAAATTCCGGGAGGATTTATATTACAGGCTGCAAGGTATACCGCTGCATATACCTTCTTTAAGCGAACGGCGGGGGGATGTGCTGCCGCTGGCTGAGCACCTGCTGCAAAAAATAGCATATGTTGAAAACCGCCCAGGCCTGAGGTTAACAGCGGATGCAAAGGCGTGGCTTAAGCGTTACCATTGGCCAGGCAATGTGCGCGAACTTCAGCATATTCTAGCCCGCGCCAGCCTGATAAGCGAGGTTGATGAACTGGATGAGCAGACTCTATGCCGCTGGACGCAAGCACCTGTTATACCGGACGCTGCATCCCCGGAGTTTATATCCCTGCTCACAGCAAACGGAACTTCCAGAACCCTTGCGGAGCTTGAGAGTGAAATACTCCAGGCCGCGCTTAAACGCCACCGTAATCATATAGGCCAGACCGCTGCCGCCCTTGGCATAGGCCAATCAACCCTCTACAAAAAACTGGATAAAGCCACAACAAAACCGCAGGACTGATGTTTTAATCCATATTATTAGAAGATAATCCAATCCGTTTTGGCTGTTGCGTCTTGGCCTGCATAGTGGCATAGATTCTTTAAAATTATATCTTGAGAGAGTGATTATGGCGCACCAGTATGTTTATGTAATGAAGGGTCTGGGAAAGAGCTACCCTGGCGGTAAGGAAGTGTTTAAGGATGTCTGGCTCTCCTTCTACCCCGGTGCGAAAATCGGCGTGATTGGTTATAACGGCTCAGGTAAATCCACCCTGCTTAAAATCATGGCCGGGCTGGATAAGGAATACATGGGTGAAGCTTGGGCGATGGAGGGGATTAAAATCGGCTATCTGGAGCAGGAACCAAAGCTGAACCCTGATCTTAACGCCTGGGATAATGTAATGGAAGGGGTGCGTGAGAAAAAAGTCATACTGGATCGCTTCAATGAAGTCAGCATGAAAATGGGGGAGGACATCACTGAGGATGAGATGAACAGCCTGATTGAAGAACAGGCAGTATTGCAAGACCAGATAGACGTGCAGAACCTGTGGGAGCTTGACCGCGAGATAGAAGTGGCGATGGACGCGTTGCGCTGCCCACCGGGGGATAGTTCCATTGAAAAACTATCTGGTGGTGAGAAGCGGCGCATTGCCCTGGCCAGGCTGCTGCTGGAGCGGCCGGACATGCTGCTGCTGGATGAGCCAACTAACCATCTGGACGCTGAAAGTGTCGCCTGGCTGGAGAATTTCCTGAAAGAATACCCAGGCACAGTAGTGCTGATCACTCACGACCGTTACTTTCTGGATAACGTTACCGGCTGGATTTTGGAGATGGATCGCGGGCGTGGTATTCCGTATGAGGGCAACTATTCCAAATGGCTGGAGCAGAAGAAGAAGCGCCTGGAGCAGGAGGAGAGAACAGAGGATTCCAGAGCCAAGCAGATAGCCAGGGAATTGGAGTGGATACAGCAAGGGCCAAAAGCGCGGCAATCCAAAAGCAAAGCGCGTATCCAGGCATATGAGGAACTGGTGAACCAGCAGGCGGTAAAGCAGGTTGGAACGGCGCAGATAATTATTCCCAATGGGCCGCGCCTGGGTGAGAATGTGGTGGAATTCCGCAATGTCACCAAAACATTCGGCGATAAGCAGCTTATGGAAAAGTTCAGCGCCAGCGTGCCACGCGGGGCGATTGTTGGCATAATCGGGCCTAATGGTGCAGGTAAAACAACATTGTTCCGCATGATAACCGGCTCAGATAAGCCTGATTCCGGCGAGGTTAGAATTGGGGACAGTGTAAAATTATCCTATGTTGATCAGCACCGTGACCATCTGGATGACAATAAAACCGTGTTCGATGAAATATCCGGCGGCAGGGAGGATATAGAACTGGGCGGCAGAACCGTGAAAGCTCGGGCTTATTGCAGCGCGTTCAACTTCAAGGGCGCGGATCAGCAGAAGAAAATGCACGCCTTATCGGGCGGGGAGCGTAACCGCGTACACCTGGCAAAAATGCTGCAAACAGGCGGTAACGTAATATTGCTGGACGAGCCTTCTAATGATCTGGATGTTGAAACCCTGCGCGCACTGGAGGAAGCGATTATGGACTTTGCTGGATGTGTGTTCGTAATCTCGCACGACCGTTTCTTTCTGGATAAGCTTGCGACCCACGTTCTCGCCTTTGAGGGAGATAGCCATGTAGAGTGGTTTGAGGGTAACTTTAATGATTACGAGGAGGATAAAAAACGCCGCTTAGGCGAAGATTCCCTCCGCCCCACCCGTATCCGTTACAAAAAACTGGCTGCATAGCGGCTGCTCAAATGCTGCAAAATCTCACCTCCGTAGCGGCTCTGCTTGTCAGCTTTGCTGTGATGTGCCTTGGTCATGGTTTGCAGAGTGTGCTGCTGCCGGCGCGTGGGGCGATGTTTCCGGATTATCCCAATATGGTAACGGGGGCGATGATGTCCGCTTATTTTATGGGTTTTATCATCGGCACATTTCTCTGGCCACGCCTGATTGAGCGGGTGGGGCATATCAGGGTGTTCGCCGCGGGCGCTGCCGGGGCGGCGGTTATCATGCTGATGCATCCGCTTTTTGCCAACCCTGTTACATGGATACTTCTTAGAGCCGTATATGGCTTCTGCCTGGTTGGCCTGTACACGGTTATGGAAAGCTGGCTTAACAGCATAGGCACGCAGGAAACACGGGGCAGGATTTTATCAGTGTACATGATAATTAATTTTACCGCCATGAGCCTGGGGCAGATGCTTTTCTTCCTGGCTCCTATTGAAGGTTTCGAGCTTTTTTCAATTTCCGCTGTATTGCTCACGCTGGCTCTAACACCGCTGATACTAAGCCGCAGTGTGCAGCCAGTTGCAACACAAACGCCGGAGCGGCTTAAGATCACGCAGTTGATACAAGCCTCCCCTTTAGGCGCAATGGGTGCATTGATGGTAGGGCTTGTCGGGGGCGCATATTGGGGCCTCAGCGCTGCTTTTGTGCTGCGTTTAGGGCTTGGGCAGAGTGCGGCGGCGTGGTTTATGTCCGCCAGTCTGCTTGGTGGTTTGCTGGCGCAATGGCCACTTGGCGCACTGTCTGACCGCATCAACCGCCGTTATGTTATCCTGCTGGCGGCCTGCCTGATTCTGCTCAGTTCCGGTTTATTAACGGTTATGGCGTTATGGGATAATCCATCCGCCACCTTTGGCGCAGGCTGGATAATAGCCGCAGGCGCAGCGTTTGGCGCGGGCTACCACCCGCTTTATTCACTGTGTATTGCTCACGCCAATGATTTTTTAGCACCGCAGCACTTTGTGCGTGCCAGCATCGGCCTGCAATCCGTGCAGAGCATGGGGGCGATTATAGGCCCATTACTGGCTGGTTTGTTCATGTTTTTAGGCGGCAACGCCATGCTTTATGGTTATATCTGCCTGCTTTCCATTTTGTTTATATTCTACATTATCATCCGCATGACAGGAAACCGCCAGCCGATAACTGGTGAGCGCAAGCCCTTCCGCTTCCTGGAGCGTGTGGACTAATTCTACTATGCCTTAGCCCTTGACCCCCGCTGTCGTAAGGATTAATTACGCAAAATGCTTAAAACCAGAATAATCCCCTGCCTTGATGTGAAGGATGGCCGGGTGGTAAAAGGAATCAACTTCCTTGAACTGCGCGATGCCGGGAACCCGGTAGAGCAGGCGGCGGTGTATAACGAAGGCGGCGCGGATGAGCTTTGTTTTCTGGATATAACGGCATCATCCGACAACCGCGCCATAATGCTGGATGTTGTGGCGGCAGTGGCGGAGAAGTGTTTTATGCCGCTCACGGTAGGTGGTGGTATCCGGGAGATTGAGGATTTCCGTAAAATGCTGCTGGCCGGGGCTGATAAAGTGGCGGTGAACAGCGCTGCAATCGCGAGGCCGGAACTGGTGCTGGAGGCGGCGGAAAAGTTTGGTTCCCAGTGCGTAGTAGCGGCAATAGATGCTAAAAGGGTTGGTAATTCATACCAGGTTTTCAGTCACGGTGGGCGCAATCCAACCGGGCTTGATGCGCTGGAATGGGCAAAACGGCTGACTGAGCTAGGCGCGGGGGAGATTTTGCTGACCTCAATGGATCGTGACGGAACAGGAAGGGGTTATGATAATGAGATGACAAGGGCGGTAAGCCGCGCTGTGAATGTTCCGGTAATAGCATCCGGCGGTGTGGGTAGCGTGCAGGACTTTATAGATGGCGCAAAACAGGGGGAGGCCAGCGCACTGCTGGCAGCATCCATATTCCACTTCGGCCAGGCCACAATAGCGGAGGTAAAACAGGCCATGCATGATGCTGGCATCAGTGTGAGGATAACGGGGTGAACTCAGATATTACCGCTTTTATACGGGATACTTTGCTGGATGCGGGCAAAATCGCGCTTAAATATTTTCGCCACAATATAGACAGGCAGGTAAAAGCTGATTCCTCCCTGGTCAGCGAAGCGGATATGGCGATTGAGGAGTTTATCCGCGCACGTATTGCAAAGGTTTTTACCAGACATTGCATAATTGGTGAGGAAATGGGGGGGGAGGGGGTATCCGGCAGCCCAACCTGGGTGATAGACCCGATAGACGGTACAGCTTCTTTTTTATCCGGCAGGCCAATGTTCGGGATTATGCTGGGGTTTATGGATGGCGGCCTGCCCTTGGCCGGGGGGGTGCAGCAGCCTTTTACAGGGGAAATCGGGCGAGGGGCGGGGGGGGAGAGGGCTACCCATAACGGCGTAGTGGTTACGACAAGTCAGGTGACAGAGCTTTCAGAGGCTATAATCGCCACCACTTCAACCGGGCTGTTTACCGCATCTGAGCTAGATACTTTTAGCCAGTTGCAGGTGCAAACCAGGCAGCTTGTACAGGGGGGGGATTGTTACAACTATGCCATGCTGGCGTCCGGATTTATCGATGTTGTAATGGAATCCGGCCTAAAAATGCACGATATACAGCCGCTTATCCCAATAATCGAGGGGGCGGGGGGAGTGGTGACTAACTGGAGTGGTGAGCCGCTTGGATTATCCACAAGTTATCAAGTACTTGCCGCAGCAAACCCTGAACTTCACAGTAAGGCGGTAGATTTGTTGTCTGATGACGATGATTTATAATAGACCTCTTTCGGAACTCGCTGCGGTGAGCAAAATGCGCGAAGCGAGAATCGTAAAAACGCAAGTGTACTTTTGGGTACATGCGGATTTGAGAAGCGCAGCGACAAGCGAGTTTGCCAGCGCAGTAGAGTTCCGAAAGAGGTCTAATTTTGTAAATAACTATGGTTTTAGCAGTAAGCTTGTTACTGACATGAATCTTAAACAAAACTCGATTATACTAAGGCTGTTAAGAAATGAATCTAGCTGGGGTTTTTTATGGCAGGGGATAACGAAAATGATAATGGCTTTGATAAGTGGGCGGAAGGCGTATTAGCATTATATGCTGCTAAAGATCAGGCTGATGATAATCTTAAAGAATATCGTAGTCAGGTTTATGCGCAATCCGGGACGAAATTCAGAGCATTACTTGACGTAATTAGAGATGATGTTGATGAGTTGTTGTCCCCAATAATAGACACAGCACTTGAGAGTGTTCCGGAATTAGTAAGAAGTCAAAAGTCCATTGACGTTAAAGTAAAAGTATCAGAATCGTCTTACCTTGCGGAACATACTGATATTTACGATGACATCAATAGAAGTCTGCAAGCAGCACCATTCGCATGGGACTCTGATATTGATATACCTAAATCTGCAATTGTACAGCGTGTAAAAGACATAGTACAGGGCTGAGGCATCAATTATTAAGGAATTAACAACTGTGCTAGGAATTGATTA
>CAYTOJ010000023.1:14212-20644 GCA_964439415.1 uncultured Rickettsiales bacterium | reverse complement strand
TAGGCATGCTTCGGGCGACAGGCAATCCAGCCCCATGCGCGTATATACTGCTCGCGAATTAACTGCACAAAATCCGCATTCTTGAAGTGCGAGCAGTATACTATAAGAAATCACGGATAAAGTCATAAAATAGTAAATTTATCAATATATTGAGCTTGCTCCTGCCGGGTATGGATGGTGGGCAGGGTGGTGCGTGAATCCGCCTTAAGCAACTTGAGAAAATAGCGTCTCACCCAAGGATGATATATTTATCGCCTGCCTCATATATGAAGCCGGATGAGGATGAAAGCCATACTGAGCAAACTAAGGCTAAGGGCAGGAAAAAGAAAACCCATAAACCAGATAAGGCATTCTCCATCCCGCTGCCTGAGCAGGAGCTGATTGAGCTGATAGCCGGGCTGTATAAGGAATTTACTCCAGATTACCCTGAACTGAAGGAGGCGTTTAATCCATGGTGGGGGGCGGTAGAAGAGTATCAGGCAAACAGAGAAACAGAATTAAAATACTGGGAAAAACTCTCCACTTTGCAAAAAAGCATCCTGAGACTGGTGAAACCATTACACGTTCAGCAAACGAATGATACGGCATTTATAGTCCCAGAATTCGGGCAGAAGTTCTATGACTTCATGGCTAAGCTGGATTTCCAGTATTCGCCTGCAAATCCTGAACTGAAGAAATTATTCAAACAGTGGTGGAGTATAGCGGATGCATATGAAGATACTAAAGTGGCAGGCAGTGAATACCGGGATAATCTTATTACTGTATGCAAACCAATCCTGGAATTGGTAGAGCCTCTGCAACAGCAACAAATAGAAGTCACGAAATCAACCACCGCACAGAAGACTGATGACATTGAGGCGCAGATTACAGCCGCCAGACAAGAATTAGAGAGCCTCAGACTATACTATGAAGAATTAAAATTAGCCCACGGTAACTGGAAGCAACTGGTAGGGCTGGTTAATGCCGGATACACTCTGATAATGGCTGATGAGCATCCAGAGAGAAGATATATCTGGCTTTGTAACTATAGTAACGGATCAATACAGCGCATGAACATATATGGAGCATTTGAATCATTCCAGTGTTATGCTGGTGCAGAACCTGATGAAGTGATTCTTGAGCAGTATGCGCTAGAAAATCAGGTGATTCAGAAAGCACTGGCTGATGGATATATCATGAAAAGGCTCCCAACCCAAATGGCAAGGGTTGGAGAATATGGTCTGGCGAGCCTGACCGGGCACTATGCTGAGCTTATACACCCCAATTACGGAAAAGCAGGAATACCTCTGGAGCAAAGCAAAATAACTCTGGGCTTGGGCGGTGCGGATATACAGCCAAAAATCGCCACCCAGAAGGATATTGACGATGCCGTGAAGCAACAGCAATCTGATGCGTTAAGGCAATATGCGGAGCGAAGAAGCCAGCTTGAACAGGGCAATTATAGAGTTATAACTACCCTTAAAACGAAGGATGGTAATGAAGCATTGTTAATGGTTTATCAGGGTGCAATTGATAGAATAGCCGACTTCGCGGGAACGCACCCGGATTATGACGCTAATCAACTTATGGCAGCATATCAGGACGATTATAATGAAAGATATCCATTAGACCCGAATACTCCAAGATATCTATGTCAGAAGAACGAGCTAGGCATAGTATACTTATATCCCGATGCTGAAAGTGCGCTACAGATAGTCGGTCAGATAAACCAGTCCAGCATAATCACCATGACTAAGAAATACCTGAAAAGCACAAAACAAGGGGCGGCCACTCAAAACAATGAACCTGGTCTGGCATCCAAAATAGGCAATATGTTAGGTTTCCCCGGTAGCTTTTTGAATATGCGCAGAGGGGAAGGGAAAGATAGTTATGTCAGCAGGTAAAAAAGCGTATCGTGCCTTGCTAAATGCTTACCTCATACAGTATACCAATCGCAGGTTCATAACCCTGGAAGCCAGCTCAATTCATGATAACTCTCCGTTCCGCCGTATTTTATATATACATGATAACGCTAACCTTTGGCATGGGCATTCCCTGCCTGCCATTGCTGCTGCTGCCGCGCAGGATAATGATGTATGTATACCGCGCTTGGGCATGGCTACTGATTCAGGGTCTCAGAGTTATCTGCGGAGTTTCTTATAAAATCGAGGGCGCTGAGAATATTCCTGCCTGGTCGGCTATTATATGCTCCAAGCATCAATCCGCGTGGGAGACTTTGTTTTTCTCCTTCCTGTTCCCCAATCCGGTTTTTGTGCTGAAGCGGGAGCTTATGCGCATTCCACTGGTTGGGCTTTATATCAGAAAATTATTTGTACCCGTGGATCGCGGCAAACCAACTGAGGCGCTGAAAATGATTTCTCAGAAAATACAGAACATAGGCGGTGCTAACGCGCAGGTGATTATTTTCCCTGAGGGAACCAGGGTTGCACCAGGCCAGCGCGGTAAATACAACCGTGGGCTGCTGTATATTTATTCCACTCTGGAGGCGCCTATTACATTAGTTGCCCATAATTCCGGGGTGCTCTGGCCGCGTAATTCACTTAAAAAACTCCCCGGCGTGATTACTGTAAAATTTCTACCAGCCATTGCCCCTAATCTGGATAAAAGAGAAGTCATGGCTGCTGTTGAGAATGGCATAGAAAACGTTATGTCTGAATTGCCCGGCTGTAAGCCGGATATTTCAATATAAAGGAATTAAAAGAAGATGTTTTCGATAGCATATGTAAACGGAAAATACCTGCCGTATTCAAAGGCACTTACGCATGTGGAGGATAGGGGCTACCAGTTTGCGGATGGTGTGTATGAAGTAGCATTGCTGGAGCAGGGCTGCCTGATAGATTTTGAACCGCACATGCAGCGGCTGGAGCGATCTTTGCGCGAGCTTCAGATATCCGGCGCACCTGCGCCGCATGTTTTGCGCGTTATTATAAGGGAGATTATCGAGCGTTCAAAGCGCTCTGACGGGCTGTTGTATATTCAGATTACACGCGGCATCGCCAGCCGGGATCACCCGTTTCCGCGCTGTGTGCGCCCATCAATTATTGTTTGCCTGATGCGCGCCAAGCCGCCTAAACGGGAGGAAATCGAAAAAGGCGCAAAGATTATCACCGTGCCGGAAAACCGCTGGGCGCGGCGGGATATAAAATCAATCTCCCTGCTCCCTAACGTTCTTGCCAAGCAGCTTGCAGTGGAAGCTGGTGCGCGGGAGGCGGTGTTTGTGGGCGCAGATGGGGTGATGACTGAAGGCTCATCCACCAACCTTTATATAGTAAAAAACGGGGTGATTATTACCCACCCTGTAAATGAGAATATCCTGAGTGGCGTCACCCGCGATACTACTTTGAGACTTGCCAGATCAGCGCAGATGGAAGTTCTGGAGCGGCCATTCACCAGGCATGAGCTGATGACGGCTGATGAATGCTTCATCACCAGCACCTCAGCCGGTGTACTGCCCATTACAAGATGCGATAACCAGGTGATAGCGACAGCCTCCCCCGGCTCCATCACCCGCCGCCTGATGGAGCGGTATGATAATAATAAACAGAGGCAGATATACCGCTATCGTTTGAAGATCCCCAGTTTTTCATATCACTCCGGCGGTATATCTTTTATTTGTTGAGGGGGGACACCCCGTCACTGCATTGAACAGACATGGCATAGGCCATGTCTGTTCAAGCTGTGACCCAAAGGCTCCACTATGCGCTGGCGCAAGTCGCTTCGCTCCAACAAAGTCAATTCTTGAAATGCGAGGAGTATAGATAAAAGACCTCTTTCGGAACTCGCTGCGGTGAGCAAAATGCGCGAAGCGAGCATCGCAAAAACGCAAGTGTACTTTAGGGTACATGCGGATTTGAGAGCTAAGCTTAGCGCAGTCAGCGACAAGCAAATTTGCCAGCGCAGTAGAGTTTGGAGAGAAGTCTATCAGTTACGCAGTTCCACCTGATTCTGGCGGTATTGCAGGTAGCCACTGCGGTAGGTGGCGTAGGGATCAAGGGAGTTTTTGTCTACTTCCTCGGTGAAATCCAGGCTGAGGTATCTGCGGTCTATCGCCCGGCCTGCGGCTCTTCCGGCTGTCCAGTAACCATTTGTATAATAGTGGAACGGATCAGTTATAGAATCCGCAACAATACCCACCGCATCACGCGCACTGGATGGACCAAGGATTGGAAGCATCAGAAACGGCCCTGAGCCTACGCCGTAACGCCCCAGAGTCTGCCCGAAATCCTCATTCCTGGCGTATAACCCGTATTCCCCTGCAAAATCAAAAACGCCCCCCACGCCTAAAGTGGAGTTGAGAACAAAACGCCAGAAATGCGCGAATGCCTGTTCACCATTGCCCTGCAATACGGAATTGGCGATTGATACCGGCTCAGTCAGGTTGGAGAAGAAACGACTAACCCCATCCCGCACCGGTTCCGGTGTTACGGTTTTATATGCGATAGCCAGCGGCTTTATCAACACACCGTCTACCATGTAATTAAATTTGTACACGCAGCGGTTGAACGGCTCAAGTGGGTCATACTCCCGCTGTGCCTGCATGTTGACAGCCCCCTCGCGGTTACTGGCGCAACCCGTTAAAATAAGGGACAAGGTTATACAAGATAGAACTGTAGTAGAAAGTTTTCTGAGCATAATTATTTCATGTAAAGCTATTTAGAATCTTAGCAATAAGTGGTATGTATATACTTAATAAATATCCTGAAAGTACGGTTAAAAATGGTGATTTCGCAATTAACTTTAAAATAACCAGAACAGTTTATCTATAAGCAGTTGCATAAAAACAACTTTAGAAGTGGTTATGGAAACTCAGCTTAAAGTAAAACTGGAATCATTCAGGGAGCGTATCTTCAGCATCCGTGACTTCCCTGAGCATGGAAATATGCGGCCTTCATTTGAGTTTTTTCCGCCGAAAACTCAAGAGCTTGAAGATAAATTATGGGAGAGTGTGCATAAGTTAGCACCGCTGAATCCCCGTTTTGTGTCAGTCACCTATGGTGCTGGCGGCAGCACCCGCGCCCGCACTCATGACATTGTAAAGCGCATCCAGCAGGAGACAAACTTACGCACTGCCGCGCACCTGACTTGCGTAGGGGCATCCAGGAATGAAGTGGACCAGGTAATAACCGACTACTGGAACTGCGGCATCCGCCACATTGTAGCACTGAGGGGAGATGTGCCGGACGGCGGAAAATATAACCCGCACCCGCAAGGTTACAGCAATGCGGCTGAGCTGGTTGCAGGAATAAAACGTATAGGGAATTTTGAAATCAGTGTGGCGGCCTATCCGGAAGTGCACCCTGATTCTATCAATGAAGCCGTGGATCTGGATAATTTAAAGCGGAAGATTGATGCAGGCGCTAACCGGGCAATCACGCAGTTCTTTTTTGAGGTGGAGGATTATCTAAAATTTCTGGAAAAAGTCCGGCGCGCCGGAATCAATGCCGAAATAGTGCCGGGAATTCTGCCGGTGACAAATGTTGGCCAACTGCTTAAATTCAGCCGTATGTGTGGGGCAAAAGTGCCGAACTGGCTGCATACTCTGTTCGGTGGGCTGGATGATGACCCCATAACCCGCAATCTCGTAGCCGCTACGGTAGCTGCAGAGCAATGCCGCCTGCTACAGGCAAACGGCGTTACTGATTTCCACTTCTACACCTTGAACCGCGCTGAACTTTCATATGCCATATGTCATATTCTGGGAGTTGGCAGACAGGAAAATAAGGCCAGCCAGCCGCAAGCAAAAAGTGCCTGAAAGGGAGGGCAAAACGCTGCTTAAGCGCTTTTCTTTTTGTCCTCTTGTATTTCCTCGAAGGAAGCGTCCACTACCTTCTCCCCCGGCTGTGCTGCGCTATCGGCTGAAGCACCTTCGGATGCGGCCGCCTCATCCTGCTGTTGCTGGCGGTAGAGCATCTCCCCCAGCTTCATGGATGACTTGGTGAGTGCATCGGCTTTTGCGTTAATCTCCGCTACGTTTTCACTGTCGATTACCTTCTTCAGGGCTTCAACATCCTCCTTTATCTGCGTGCGTTCAGCTTCCGGCATTTTCGTGCCGTGCTCCTCCAGGCTTTTCTCAGTTGAATACAGGAGACTATCAGCCCGGTTTCTGGCTTCCACCAGCTCACGGCGTTTTTTATCCTCACTCGCATTTGCTTCAGCATCCTTTATCATCTGCTTGATATCAGCATCTGATAATCCGCCCGATGGCTGGATTTTAATCTGCTGTTCCTTGTTAGTAGCCTTGTCCTTGGCGGATACGCTTACTATACCGTTAGCATCAATATCGAAGGTGACTTCAATCTGCGGCACCCCCCTTGGCGCGGCAGGTATGCCCACCAGATCAAACTGCCCCAGCATTTTATTATCAACCGCCATTTCGCGCTCACCCTGAAATACCCTGATGGTAACGGCTGACTGGCTGTCATCAGCAGTTGA
>CAYTOJ010000023.1:0-14112 GCA_964439415.1 uncultured Rickettsiales bacterium | reverse complement strand
CCGCCTACCAGTACAACTTCGTCAATCGCCCCTGCGTTAAGACCAGCATCCTTCAATGCTTTCCGGCATGGCTCTAAAGTTCGCTCTACCAGGTCAGCCACCAGGCTTTCCAGTTTGGCGCGGGTAAGTTTGATATTAAGATGTTTTGGCCCGCTGGCATCGGCTGTGATGAACGGCAGATTAACATCAGTCTGCACCGCGCTGGAGAGTTCAATTTTCGCCTTCTCCGCCGCCTCCTTCAGGCGTTGCAGCGCCAGCTTATCGCCGCGCAGGTCAATGCCCTGCTCCTTCTTGAACTCAGTGGCGAGATAATCAATAATGCGGTTGTCAAAATCCTCCCCGCCCAGGAAGGTATCGCCATTGGTGGACTTTACTTCAAAAACTCCGTCACCGATTTCCAGAACTGATACATCGAACGTGCCACCACCTAAGTCATAAACTGCAATGGTTTTACCGTCCTGCTTGTCAAAGCCATAGGCCAGTGCCGCCGCTGTAGGCTCGTTAATGATTCTCAGCACTTCCAGCCCGGCGATTTTTCCGGCATCTTTAGTCGCCTGGCGCTGCGCATCATTAAAATACGCGGGAACCGTTATAACCGCCTCGCTTACAGTCTCACCGAGGTAGCTTTCCGCCGTTTCCTTCATCTTCTTCAAAATGTTAGCACTTATCTGGCTTGGTGAGTATTTTTTGCCTTTCACCTCAACCCATGCATCGCCATTATCCGCCTTGCTGATTTTAAACGGACTGAGTTTAATCTCCTTTTGTACTATCGGATCATCAAAGCTACGGCCAATCAGGCGCTTGATCGCATAAAGGGTATTCTCAGGATTCGTCACTGCCTGACGTTTTGCGGACTGCCCAACCAGAATCTCACCGTTATCAGTAAATGCGACTATTGAAGGCGTGGTGCGCCAACCTTCTGAATTCTCTATGACCTTACTTTCTTTCCCGCTGACCATTATAGCCACGCAGGAATTAGTTGTGCCCAAATCAATGCCGATAACTTTACCCATTAAAACCCTCTTCAGAATGAATTCTTTATTTATTGATGTGAATATAGTTACTAAGGCGCATTATTCAAGTAGCCTGATTATTTTTCTGCTGATGAAGAATTATACTTGCCATTATGCAGACGGAACTTATAAGGATTCACTCTTTACATGAGGATGCGGGTGTAGCTCAGGGGTAGAGCACGACCTTGCCAAGGTCGGGGTCGAGGGTTCGAATCCCTTCGCCCGCTCCAGTCGATTTCAAGTGGCATCCGCTAATCAGAAGTGCTCAAAGGCTGGGTTTGTTAAAATATTTACTTTTATCTATTAACTGTTAGTACACTGTAAGATTTGATAAACAGATTAATAGTTAAGAAAATATGAGCAAATTTCCTTTGAAAGCGGTTTTTCCTGTTGGTGGTCTGGGAACCAGGTTTCTGCCCGCAACAAAAAGTATGCCCAAAGAAATGCTGCCGGTGGTGGATAAACCCATCATTCATTACGCCTATGAAGAAGCGCGGGATGCCGGGTTGGAACAGTTCATATTCGTAACCGGGCGGAATAAAACATCCATCACCAATCATTTTGATCTTTCCTACGAATTGCATCACGAGTTGAACAGCAAGAACAAAAAACTGGAGCTTGAACTGGCCAGTGCCTGGCTTCCTGAGCCGGGCTGTATCATGATAACCCGTCAGCAGGCTCCGCTTGGCCTGGGGCACGCTGTATGGTGCGCGCGCAATATGATGGATAACGAGCCTTTCGCGGTATTACTGGCTGATGATATGATGATGTGCGATATCCCGGCCATAAAACAGCTTATGGATGTATACCTGGCCAAGGGCGGTAATGTAGTTGCGCTTCAGGAAGTTGAGGAGAAGGATGTTCAGAAATTCGGCATTATCGAGGTGGAAAGCCATGAGGGCAACGTCATTAAAGCCCGAAGCATTGTAGAGAAGCCGAAACCGAAGGATGCACCATCCCGCCTTTCAGTCATAGGCCGTTATATCCTGGAACCGGAGATTTTTAAATATCTCTCCGCCCAGAAGAAAGGTGCTGGCGGCGAGATACAGTTAACCGATGCGATAGCGGAAATGATGAAGGAGAAACCCCTGCACGGCGTGCTGGTGGAAGGCAAACGTTTTGACTGCGGTGATAAAGCTGGTTATATTGAAGCTAATATCGCCTACGCCCTTGCCCGCCCGGATATAGGCGGCCAGATTAGAAGTTTCATTAAAGCTCTGCCTGATACTAATTAAACTAATTTTAACATAACTGCCACAAATATGTAACATCCCGGTGGAAGAATGGTTAAAGTTAAACTGGTTTATTTGTGTCAGCAGCCCAGCAGAATCATGCCATTGCGCAATTAGGCGACATAACTGTCACTGACAGTCAGCTTGATCATAGTAATACCAGAAGGGCAGGAATATTCGAGCCGTTTGTGCGCGGTCTGGAAATTATCACCAGTATGTTTCATGCACCAGGAACCAAGGAGAAGCCGGGGCTGGCTCTCTCCGGCCTTATGGGTGCGCTTGGCGTTACAGCAGGTTTGTTCGCAGGCAATATCGCCAGGGATAAAATGCAGGACAAATTCCCGAATAATCCTTATTCAGATTCTCCCATGCAAAGGCTGGCGGCGGTTTTTTACAGAGCCGTTCCGCCATTGTTCGGCATTGTCGGCGGTTATTTTCTCTCCAACAACTTCTACCGGGACAGGGAGAATATAACCCTGCAAGACCCTAAAAACGTGCTGGGACTTGTGGAGAAAGCGCAAAATTTGCACGGCCAGTCAGTCACCAAGGCTGTGGCTTTCGGTAATACTCTGGGCGCTTCATCCGGCATCCGGCCACTTGGCTTTACCGGGTTATTTAACAGCCTGATGTTCAGCCTGCGGCAGTATGTAACCGTGGCAACGCCTGGGCTTAACAAGCTGCTATCCGGAGTGAATGATAACGAGGGTACAGGGCCGGTCACTATTTTCAAAAGAATGACGGATTATTGCAGCAACGCTGAAGATCCGAAATTCGAGAAGATAAGATACTACGCCGATGCTGTGCTTACCAGAATCAGTAATGATAGCGTACCCCCTGATATTTTAAATGACAGAGCCAGAAAAATGGCGCTGGAACTTTACACGGTGGTGCAGGCATTCAAGAATCCTGACGGATCATTGCAGCGCAAGGAACTGAAAGATGCCCTTAAAGAGCTGTATGGCTCTGATGATAAAATCAACGCACTGATTTTTACCCCGGCGAAGGATGGAAAAATTGAGAGTGCTGTCAAACCTGGCGATAAGGACTACGCTAAACAACACCGCGCCATCTGGGGCGGGCTTGGCATGGATGAAACCCAGATACGCACCACACCCGGCGGCTGGCTTGGCAAATGCGGCGAGGCACTGGTGACAGAGGCCAGCGTTAAGGATGGCCTGAGCAAAGTACAGGCAAAAGTGGGGGGAGTGGCCGTGAATGTGCGCAAACTATCTGGCGAGGCATCCACAGCCACGCAGCAACTAAGCCGCTAGAGCGTGTGGAGTAAGCGACTAATCTCCATTTGTTCGTGACAGTTCGGTGGATCGGGTCATATACTGGGATGTGTATGAATGATAAATATATAAGTGAGAACGCCGCCAATAATCATATAACGAAGAATCCCGTTTTGGATGATAAAAGCCTGAGCCTTGCTGCCCGGGAGGGGCGTGATGAGTCAAAAAAGGAAAGGCTTGCCAAGGCGCTGCGGGATAATTTAAAGCGTAGAAAAAGAGCGGATTTCAAGGACTAGAAGGGCGGGAGATATTGGGGATATTTTTTAAGGATAAAGAGCCTAAAACCAAAAAGGAGATAATACGCGCCCGCAACAAAAAGCATAACCAGATCAATCTGCTGGCTGATGCACAGCAGAGGGAAGCGGAAAATCTCCAGGAACTTGGCGGCGTATTCCTTGATTCCGACAAGAATATGCAAGGCTCGCTGGATGAGAAAAGGCGGCAGGATACCCTTGCACGCCTTGCCGCCCGCCGCTCTTCCTTGAAGTCATCTCAGGCCGTTGCTGCCGGTCGCTGGAAGGTGGCCGCTGCAACCGGCGGCGCATTCGTTACCAGATAGAAAATTGGCCTTAACAAATTATCGCACTATACCAAGCAGTAGAGTTGCGGCTGGACACCATCTCCCAATGGTCTATAATGTAATTCTTCAAGCTCCACAGTAGTCTTGCGTTGCGGCTGGACACCATCTCCCAATGGTCTATAATATCCAATTATTGAGGCCATGTCTCTAACTAGTTGCGGCTGGACACCATCTCCCAATGGTCTATAATTTGCCTTTGTGCGGCCTCGTTGAATTTCTGGTTGCGGCTGGACACCATCTCCCAATGGTCTATAATCGGCGCTTTAACGCTGGCTGATGTTGGCTTGTTGCGGCTGGACACCATCTCCCAATGGTCTATAATTGCTGTGGATGGGTGCACACCGTCAGTTGTGTTGCGGCTGGACACCATCTCCCAATGGTCTATAATAGACGGCATAGTATTTTATTGAAAAATATAGATACTTTGCCATTTTTTTTATCAGAAAACGGCCTGATTTTCTCAGAAAAGCACATACTGATCAGGATTTTTTGGAACTGGTTCAGGCCTGCAGTTATGGTACGAGATAATATCACCAAACTGCTTATCTGTAAAAAATAAAATGCTTACCTTGCCTGCCGGTGGAACGCTTTTCACAACCCTCTTCGCCAGTGCCTCAGCCCTTTCCCGGCTGGCCATATGCCGCATGTAAACCGAGAATTGCGACATCTCAAAACCTTCATCCAGCAGCTTTTTGCGGAAGGCCGTTGCCCTTTTACGTTCCTGCTCTGTTACTACAGGCAGGTCAAACATCACCATTACCCACATAATCCTGTAAGCACTTAAAACCATGCTCCAAGTTTACACGCTTGATGTTAATGTTTATTAATGCAAAGTTTACATTTTATGGAACTGAGCTACTATACTGCTCGCGTATCAAGAATGTGGATTCTTTACAGTTAATTCGCGAGCAGTATATACGCGCATGGGGCTGGATTGGCGGCCATGCGCAAAATATAAAAAAATATAGCTATCGCACTCTTGAAGTGCGATAGCTATATATTGAAATATCTAAACTTCTTCAATGATCAGTCTGTCAGGCAGAGTAATTCTGCCCGTTTTGTTCTGGTATACAGCGGCGATTGAGGTGCAAAGCCTCTGCACGGCAACCGAAGCTGGCGTGCGGCAGTTATCCGCCAGGCAATCCTTCAGCATGGCAAGCACCAGAGTCTGCTTGGTTTGCGGGTTTACTTCCATGTTATTCCCGGCTTTTATTATCCGCATTACTTCGTTATCAATTAATGGGCGGAATGGCTCCATAACATCATCCACCAGGCACATCGGGTTTAAGCGATTGCGGTGGTGAACCCCTAAAGAGGGGTGAAGCCCGGCCGCCATTACCCCCCGTGCAACGGTTGAGCGCAGAATCGCATAGCCATAATTAAGCAGGCCGTTTACTCCCGCGCCGTTTTTATCCCGGGTAAAGCCTTTTCCCATAAGGGCTGGCCAGTAAATCCGCGCCGCCTGCGCCTCGATATTATCAGGATCGCCGGAGCGCACCTTCTGAATCAGAAATTCAAAAGCTTTTCCTTCCCTGCCGTTGGCAATAAGCGCCTCCTGCTGGAATGTAAGCTTGGCCTGAATAAGCTGTTTCCATAGCTGCTTGCATAGCGGCACTGATGCATCAAGCTGGGCGCGCATAACGCCGGTCTGCTGGTGGTGGCTATCCATCGGCCAGAGCATACCCGCCGGGGAGTGGTTACTGCCACAGAATATAAAACCAATAC
The DNA here is from genome assembly GCA_964439415.1 of uncultured Rickettsiales bacterium. Classification (GTDB taxonomy): domain Bacteria; phylum Pseudomonadota; class Alphaproteobacteria; order Rickettsiales; family CAZAGG01; genus CAYTOJ01. The sequence continues at coordinate 8,270 of CAYTOJ010000023.1, read as the reverse complement.
CCCTTTCGCATAACTCCAGCAGAAGTGCATTGCTGTAGGTAAGCTGGTGGGCATTGGCCAGGATAACGCCAATATCATCAAGCGGAATACGCGCCAGTTCTTCCCTGTTCTGCGATACCACCAGAAAACCCCGGTATACCGATAAATGGCGGCCATTCTCGCTTATTTCAACAATACGGCCAATCATACCGATTGTTCTTTTGTCGGCTCGCTCTCCAGCGGGTCTTTCACCACGCCATCTATGCCGACAGAAATCTTGCGCGCTTTATGTAGCTGTAACTGGTTGGCGGATGCCGCCCAACTGAGTTTATCAGCTTCTTCTTTAGCAATATTATGCGGTCTTAAATATACAGATCCACTTGTAAGCATTTTCTTCACTCTGCATATTAGTTTCTTCCCATCCTTTTCATAAGCAACCATATCGTTTATATGCAGTGTCATAACCAGTTTTGCTGATGGGTGTTCCGTCCGCCACTTTGGCACAAAACCTTTCTGGTTGGCATTGAAGGTTGAAATAACCTCCACCTGCCATTTACCTGCGTTTTTACCATCCGTTAGCTGGTATATTTCCGCACGGTGATTGCTGCCGCCCATCATCCATTTATACGGCACGCCCTGCTTGTTTTTTACCGGAATCATGGTGTTGGCCGTTCGTTCATCCAGTATGCGCACACGCTTTACGCCTGTTTTTTCGCTGTACCTCAGCAATACCGCTTTAATTTCTTTATCAGAGGCTTCTCCGACAAACTCCAGAATATCCGCCCTTAATGCCTTATCCCTTATCAACTCGATTTCCTTTCTGTTCTTTAAGGACTCAAGCGGAACGCGGATAACAAAAACCAGATTGCCTTTGCTTTCAGGCTTCTCATCAGTCAGGCCGTAAACGGTTTCCTTATGCAGGCATCCGGTAGTGGAACCGTTAGCAGTGGAGCCATGATCCGGCTTGTAGGAAATAGTGATAGCGTCACAGTGCGCTTTCATCTGTTGCCATTCAAAACCATCCCAGGGTTTATCCAGTTCATCGGACATTTTCCTTAAAGTATCGTGCTTGCGGTATTCTTCTATCCGCGCTGATGCTCTGGATATTTTCTGCACCATTGAGCGGCTGGTATTGGCTATTACAAAAGCGTCTATTGCGTGGTGACGGTGGTCGGTACGGTTTTTCGCATTTACCTTTTCATCCTCGGCAATCAAGGCATTCAGCCCCCATGATTTCCTGAGCAGTCCTGTAAGTGCGCCAAGCGTTACATGAACATTGTTTTCACCATTGCAGTATGAAAGGTACTTACGCGCCAGTTTCGCAATATAGCTGGTATCGTTAAGCTGGCGTGCGGCAAAACCTTCAAGGTGTGTATCCACCTCAGTTGTGGAGCCATCAAGTGTGGATTTTATAATTATTTTCTGCGCCTTTTCCTCAAACGCCTGCATCGCGTTTTCTGAAAACCTCCAGGCTTTGCCTTTCCATTTATCCGGGTAAGCTTTCAGGTTTCCCTGCACCCTTTCCCATATTTCATTATAGTCAATTCCATGCTTGTTGTTTTTAAACCCTTCAAAAGGTGATTCATTTCCCTTTATACGGTTTGCCCAGCGGTAAGAAACCGTGAGGTTGGCGTTAGTATTATCAAGCGTTTTTGAATATGGCAGAATGTGCTCAACTTCCACTTCATCACTAAGCAGTTGCGTTATGTTTATTGTTTTTCCGGTATAGGGGCATTTTCTTTGCTCAGGGTCAGTTGCAAGTTCCTCCCAGAGTTTCATTTTCAGTAAGTATCCGGGTGTTGAAGCCAGGCCGTGCTTTTCAATCTCTTCCTTCCTTTTCTCATTAGCTTTGGTGTTTTTCAGTATCTCGCGGTTGATTGATGCAGTCTCTTTTGCGCCATGTTTCAGGTCGCGCACAATCTCCAGCACAATCTGCTCAGGCATTGTGCCAAAACGCAGTGCAAGCGCGTTCACCAGTTTTCTTATCTGGTTTAACACTATGTGAACTGTGGGGTTGCTTACACGGCCATACTGGCGCACCATTTCATCGGTGGATTTAGGATTTTTCACTACATGCTGCTCAAGAACCCTGCCGTAGTATGGTAGCTGTTCAAAAAGCTCGCCGGTGTACAGCCTGCTGTGATGCCAACCATATTGCGCACCTGCTGTTTTTATCGCCTTATCCTCCAGCAGGCCATCCTCCCCATTTACCCCTTCCATAAGCGGTATGATAGCGTTTATTACAGTGCTTCCATAGCGGCAGTATTCAGAAGGCAGCCTTGCTTCCGATATACTCTTTGCCTGTTCCGGCGGAATGCCATGATTATATATCAGCCACTCCACAACTTCATCATCTTCCAGATTATCATCAATTATATGGCTGATGATTTCATCCTGCTTTGCCAGCGCAAATTCATCCCACTGCTTGCCGAAGTTGTTTTCCCTGCGCATGACTGCGGCGGTTAAATCGCCTTGCAGTTTATCCCTGGTGATCTCCAGATTTATTCTTGAAGTTGCAGGAATATTCAGTTTCTTCCTGATGGAACTGAAGGAAACCGAACCCTGCTTCATCAGTTCCGTTGTTACAATGTCCCGCTCATGCTGATGTAGAAATCTTGTAAAGCCGTTGCTGTCGGGTGAGATAATTCTGATGTTATTTACTTCCTTCAGAATCCTGAATTTCTGCGCCGATGGCATCGCCCATGCCATGCGGTCTTCTTCCGGCATCAGCAGGCATTTGCCTTTGGGCTGCGGTTTCAGCCTGCGCTGGTCAATTATAATATGCCGTATTTTCTTTTTTGCCTCCTCAGTTAGGAAACTAGGGTAATATTTGCTCTGGCTTGCCCAAATAGTATCGAACTCATCTTCCACCATCTGCCTGGTTGGGTAGAGGTCGTAAACCTCCTTACTGCCTTCCATGCGCTTGTTAAACCTGGTGGAGATTTTTGCCTGCGAGTTCCTTTTGTAGAGAAATTCACCAAGTGTTCTGGATTTTTCCGCTGCCATGCTTGCGGCAAGTTTCTTTGCCGCTTCTTTTGTAATGCCATCCTCAGCTTCTTTTTTGCCGCCCTCTTTTCTATTGCTTTTAAACCCGCGCCTTTGTTGCAGATGGAACAATGCGCGGCCAATCTCGTAAAGTTCAAGCTTGTTATCCAAAGCCTTGAAACGAAGCTCCAGCGGGTTCAGTTTTTCTATTTCCTCTTTGCACGTTTTTTCATCCTGCGGCAGTAGCCCATAAATTTTCAGCGTTCGTAAAAGCGCTTTTCTGCGGATTATCCTGCGGTCACCACGCCTGCGCATTCCCCGCGCATTCCTTCTTTCAACGGCTGATGATTCGTTTGTCTTTTCATCCCGCCCATCATCAAATATTCGCACCCCCCAGTCTATAAAACTGGCAGGTTCATTATGCTTATCAAGCCTTAATGCGCACCACCCTATGGAGTTTGTTCCAACATCCAGCCCAAGCCGCCATTTCATAAATCCTCCCATTTTTTCTTGATTATTATTTCAGGGAAAACTATACAATCACTAGTGGAATGTAAATATTGTCGGTTTAGGGGCTATTGGGAGATGGTGTCCATCCGTTAATAAGCACTTTAAGTGCACCAAATGAACAAAAAGCAGGCTCCGGCCTGCTTTCTTATTATATACGCCCAGAATACTTGAAGAATTGTTCGGTATATACACTCAGCTCTCACTACCCCCCCCCGCTTGGGAGGGGGGTATGGAGAGAAGGCTTACGATTTTACTTCGTAGCCGCTGGTTTTCCAGGCGGCGATTCCACCGGTGAATTTGTAGATATTTTTGTATCCAAGCTCAGCGGCTTTATTGGCGGCCTTGCTGCTGGCGGGGCATTCCACGTTAGCGCAGTAGAACACCAGTTTCGCATCCATTGACTTGGCAAGCTTTGCCAGGCTTTCCTTGTTTACGGCATCCGGCCTCATGTTAATCGCGGATTCTATATGCCCTTCCTTGAAGGATTTTTCATCCCGCGCATCTATCAGCACCAGTTCACCTTTTTTGCTTTCCTTCTCTGCATCCAGCATTGTTTTAAGGGCATCAGAAGTTATTTCAGTATAGTGCTTCTGTTCTTTAGCGGATTCTTTTTTAGTTTCCGGCACTTTTGCCTCTTCAGTTTTTGCCTGCACAAAACTGCCGCTGAACGCACTGATAAGCGCGGCTGTTGCTGCTATGGTAATAATCCTGTTCATATGTTTCCTCCTTGAAGATTATGGACTGCTAAAAATAAACGAAATTTGATTCATGGCAACATCCATAAAAACGCCTTAGGCTTATAAATGAAGATAACTCCGGCAAGCGGCGCTTCTACTGCGTCATAGCATAAAAACCCATGCTGCCTGCTGTGTAATAATCCATGTATTTCCGGGTGAGGTTTTAAGAGTATCTCCGGATAGCAGCGCATGGGGCTGGTGGGGCGGCCATGCGCAAACATATAAACAATATACCCTAAAACACTCTTCAAGTGTTTTGGGGATAATTCAGACGATGTAATTACAACTCTATCATCAGCTATAAGCTTCGCGCCGGATTTAATCAGCCCTAAAGCCAGTTCTGACTTACCCGACCCGCTTCTTCCCAATATCAGAAACCCAAGCCCGTTGATGGAAACCGCGCTGGCGTTTATTATTCTTTTGCTGAGCATTGTTCCATTGTCAGCTGAGAGTTTTTTAATAATCAAGCATAAAACCCAGCGCACAGGCGATGCTGTCATTGGTGATGTAATAGGCAGATGATGATGGAGCCGTCAAAGAACTTCCGGAAGTTGAGCAACTGCCGGGGCTGCCTGCCATTGCTTTAATTTTTCCGGTACCAGGGATTCCATCGTCAACCTTCTTATCAATATTAAAAGCATCCGCTGGCTTCAACGCAGGTGCATCTGTTGCAACGGAATCCTTACCAAACCATATAAAATTATTATATATGCCGTTATAATGATATGCGTGTGAGGATAAAGTACCATAATTTAGAAAGCTATACCCGGATTTAGTGATAGCTTTTGAGCCTGGCACATTAGTGCCAATCACCGAATGATTAGCTGCATTACTGGGGCCGTTCAGTCCTGTAAAACTACCGGGATAAACTCCCGCCGCAGACATTTGTTTCCATGCCGCATATATCTCCGCCGGGCCATTCACAGCCGAGGCATAATCCAACACTTCATCCCCGTCGCCATTGGTCTCGCCGGAGAGATAGGTGGAGATGTTATAGCAATCCCCTGGAATGCAGTTATATTTAAGGTAGAAGGTGTTGATAGCGGTCATTATCTGTTCCCGCTCACTGATGATTTTACCGACTTTAGCGGCGCGGATTAAATCCGCCCCGGCCAATATTCCCCCCACCAGCAGGCCAATAATCACCAGAACAATTGAAAGCTCAACCAGCGTAAAACCAGCATTTTTGCCCTTAACAGACTCTACTTGCCCGTCAACCTTTTTCTGGCTTCTGGTTTCTGGTTTCTGGCTTCAGCATTCTTTCCATCTCATGCATCCTAATATATGTGAAATCTGCTCCGCATTCTCACCTAAGGGTAGTAAGGATGTGCGGTATTTAATCCTGATGTTTTTCAGGTTCACAAATTCCGATTCATCAGTTATCGGCGCTCTGCTTACAGATACCTCGTTAAAGCTTTTTACCATAGGCATTTCTCCGGTAGCAAGAAGCTGGCTGGCTGCATCACCACTGCCGGACTCCCCAAAGGCTTCTATCAGCGAATCACCCAGGTAGCTGTAGCGGTAGCCCAGCCTGCGGGTTACATCGTCTATACTGATTAAAAAGCAATGTGGCCAGATTTCCGCGATATCATCAATATTAATCTCTGCCTCGGTGGGATATGGGCGCTCCCCCTTCAGCAGATTCCAGTAATTGCGCAGCTTTTCGTGGTAGCGATTGTCCTGCTCGCTGTTCATTGTGATTTATGGTTTGAGCGAGGAAAAGAGAGCATCAACATCGCTTTGTGATGGAGCCTGGCCGGGTAGCTGCGGGCCGTTGAGCAGTTTTCTCTCATCATGCAGGTCAACTACATTATCACCCGGATTATCAGCAGCTACGGGTGTGGCAGATGCGCCGAATAATTGAGTTATGCGGCTGATTCGCCTGTCAACCTCACCAAGGGTTTTCATTACCTTGTTAAGCCGCTGTCCGGTTAAATCCTGGAAATTACAGGCCTCGTAGATTTTTGTAACTTCCCTGGTGATATTATCTTTTGCCTCTACGGTCAGTGAATCCGCAACCTGCTGAATAGAATCAGCAGCATCCATTATGGCGTGGCTGGCTGCTTCAGTTGCTTTTATAACCGCATCCAGATGCTGCGCCGCTTCACCTGAGGCTTGCCCCGCACCACCCTCACCTGCACTGAATATCTCATCCCTGGCTTGCTGGATAAACTTCGAAAGCTGGGTTACTTCGTTTTTCAGCGCATCATCCTTAACGGATTTTGCTTTCATATTTGCTCCCTATTATTATTAGAATGGCCCCAGAATGCTTATCATTTTCGCTTTCAAAGCCTCTGCACTGAAAGGTTTGATAATATAATTACTAACGCCGCTCTGCTTGGCCACTATTATATTCTCGGTTTTACTTTCTGCAGTAACCATAATAAAGGGAATGTGTTTAAGCTGTGGGTCAGAGCGCACATTCTTAAGCAGCTCCAGCCCTGTCATTGGCTCCATATGCCAGTCAGAGAGAATAAAATCGATTTTCTTCTCACGCAGCTTCACCAGCGCATCCGTTCCATCACTTGCTTCCGTGATATTATTGAAGCCAAGCTGCTTGACCAGATTATACTCTATCCGGCGCATTGTGGTGTTATCTTCCACAATTAATATGGCGATATTCTTGTCAACCATTCCACAATACCAATTATACAGGATTTAAGGATATAATCTATAGAATCGCCATTAAATTTAGGTAAATTTAGCCTATATTCTTTTATTAAAAACTTTAATCCTCAATCAAGCTGCTGGGTTAGAAAACTATGTCGCAGGATTCTGAAGAATCTCAGAAAACCGAACAGCCCACGCAACACCGCCTGCAGGAGGCGGCCAGGAAAGGCCAGATTGTCTTTTCCAGGGAGGTAATGAATTTTATAATTTTCTTTACCTTCGCACTGCTTCTGTTCTGGCACTTTAAAGAATCCGTGCGGGATTTAGGCAATGGTATCGGCAGAACCATTAAATACGCCCATACCTATCAGGTAAGCATTAGCAGTATGTTTCCGAATGTAAATCCGGGTGAGGCGTATAAGGCCGCACTGATTCCCATGCTGGTTACCTTTGTTGCCCTGCTGATTGGTGGTTTCGCGCAAACCCGTTTTAATTTCTCCGGTGAGCCGATAAAATTTAACCTTGAGCGGATATCGCCCCTTAAAGGCTTTAACAGATTATTCTCCAGCCGTTCGCTGGTAGAGTTTTTAAAAAGCTTGGTTAAAATGGCTATCTGCGGCATTGCCTGCTATATGGCGGTATCTCCGCATATGAGCAGGATTGAGTCCCTGCCCATGATGAGTTTGATGGATGCGGCGGAGCTTTCATTCTACCTGACAGGCCGCGCAACTATAGCGGTTTGCCTGGTTATGTTTGTGCTTGCCCTGCTGGATTATTTCTATCAGCGGTACGCTTTTCTGAAATCCATGCGTATGACCAGGGAGGAAGTAAAGGAAGAATACCGCCAGATGGAGGGCGACCCGCACATAAAGGGTAAACTGAAGCAGATTCGTATGCAGCGTGCCCGCAAGCGCATGATGGCGAACGTTCCGCACGCTGATGTGGTTATCACTAACCCCACCCACTATGCGGTTGCATTGAAGTACGAATCAGAATCCATGCGTGCGCCAAAACTGGTGGCCAAGGGTGTTGACCTGATAGCTCTCAAAATCAAGGAAATCGCGGAAAAGGCGGAAGTGCCGATTGTCAGTAATCCGCTTCTGGCCAGGGCGCTTTATGACCAGGTGGATCTGGACGGAGAAATCCCCGCTGATCATTACAAGGCCGTGGCGGAGGTTATAGGCTTTGTCTACAGACTGAAAGGAAAGACTAGATAAGTCACAGAGATAATCTGTATGTATTAAGCTTTATTTGGTAATAGTGGTTTTTGAATATACCTCTCACGTTTCAAGACTGGAGTTTTCTTGCGACCGTAAGGGAGCGCGCGCTGCTGGAAGCAGCTATATTAATATATAGCTTGCCTCCGGCAAGCGCTGCGGGGGAGTCATAGCTTAAAAGAACGTGGGGTATCCCACGTTCTTTCTTAGCAATGACCAAAGCGCGGGGGCG
>CAYTOJ010000022.1:0-20722 GCA_964439415.1 uncultured Rickettsiales bacterium | reverse complement strand
TATTATTTTTCAACTTTAGTAGCCGCATACTGCTTAAGCACCTTTAGCCTTTCCTGAAGCGCACCATCAGCTTTTGCGGCTTTATCTGATTCCAAAAGTTTAAGTGCTTCAGCGTATTTTTTATTGTCAATCAGCCTGGTGGCTTCAGCGTCCAGCATCAGCCATTCCTTAGTATCATTACCCGCCCCTAACAAACTGGCGGAACCTACAGCCATACGCCTGATCTCAGCGGATGCATTTTTTGCCGCAGCATGTTCCAGAACTTTTCTTGCCTTGTCAGCATCCCCTTTATTATATTCCTCCCGCGCCAATGTGAAGGCGGCTAATGCTGAATAACCACCCTTGCCGCTACTGCTTAGTTTTTCAAGCTTTGCTTTTGCATCATCTGGCTTTTCAGCCAGCATTGAAACGGCAGAATTATAATCATCCCCCGCTTTTGCGTAAGCGGAGTTTTTATAATTTTTATACAAGGCAACGCCACCAACCGCACATACGGCTATAACGGATATAGACACAAAAACGGGAGCCAGCCTGCGCACCAGGGCTTCTGTGCGCACGGATTTTATATTCTCTTCAATTTCCCTAAGTAAATCACTCATGCCGTAAGATTACCCCCCACCGCTCACTTGTCAACCGACTTGATTTATATTGCTATACCTATCGCACTTCATAGAGTGCGATAGGTACAGCATTTTTGTTTTGCGCATGGCCGCCCCACCAGCCGAATCCGCGTCTATACTGTTTGTTTTGCGCATGGCCGCCCCACCAGCCCCATGCGCGTCTATACTGCTCACGTATCCTATGTGCGGATTCTTTCCAGCTAACTTGCGAGCACTATACTCTATAGTATCTTAATTACTGAGCTACCGCCGCCTGGAGTATCACTGACATTGTAGCCAAGCTCCACAATGCGCTGGCGGATTTTATCAGCCTCAGCGTAATTCTTATTCTGTTTTGCCTCCAGCCTTGCATTGAGTAGGCTTTCCAGCTCAGGCGGCACTTCAGACGGGTTATTATGTTTTCTGACTTCATCCAGATTCAGGCCGATCACACCAGCCATTCTGTTCAGAGTGTTTTTGAGTTCAGCATTTCCGCTACCTTTATTGACTGCAATCTCATCAGAGGTCTGGTGCATAATGGAGAAAGCGAGAGCAACATTCAAATCATCGCATAAAGCCTGGACAAATTTATCGTACCGCTCTTTGCCTATGCCGGCAGGCTCTGAACTCTCATTTTCATCAATTCCATCACAAGCGGCTGCGAATTTTTTCGCTGCTTTCAAGGCATCGCTCAAAAGTTTGCTATTGTAGTCAAGCGGCTTGCGGTAGTGGGAGGAAAGCAGAGCCAGCCTGATTCCATAACCTGGCAATCCTTGCGATATCAAATCCGCCACAGTGATAAAATTACCCAGAGATTTGCTCATTTTATCGCCGCCTGCGGTGAGAAAACCATTATGCACCCAGTAACGTGCAAACTGGCTGTTTGGCTCAGCGCATATGCTTTGCGCAATCTCGTTCTCGTGATGGGGGAACATGAGGTCAGCGCCGCCACCGTGAATGTCAAAGGTTGCGCCTAAATATTTCTCACTCATGGCGGAACATTCTATATGCCAGCCGGGGCGGCCATAACTGTATCTGCTTTTAAATCCCTGTTCATCAGGTGGGGATGGCTTCCAAAGCACAAAATCAGCCGGATTGCGCTTGAAAGGGGCTACCTCCACCCGTGCGCCTGCTATCATCTCATCCTTAGTGCGGCGGGATAATCTGCCATAACCGCTATATGAATCCACCGAGAACAGCACATGCCCCTTAGCCAGGTAGGCATGGTGACTGGCGAGGAGTTTCTCAATAATATTCAGCATCTCCGGTATATGCCGGGTTGCCCTTGGCTCGTGCGTAGGAACAAGGCAGTTAAGCCTGCCGATATCCTCATGGTACAAGGCTATGGTGCGCTCGCAGAGCGCGTCAATGGACTCATTGTTTTTAGAGGCTGCTTTGATTATTTTATCGTCAACATCAGTGATATTGCGCACATAAATTACTGCTTTTGCACCATATATATGGCGCAGAAGGCGGTAGAGCATGTCAAATACCACGGCGGCGCGGGCATTACCAAGGTGCGCCCGGTCATATACCGTAGGGCCGCAGACGTACATGCGAACTTTTGCAACATCCTGCGGTGTGAAAAGCTCTTTTTTGCGGCTTAGTGTGTTGTATAGATGTATAGCCAATGGGACGATGCCTTCTATGCCGCCTGCTGCTCCAGTGCATAACTGTTTATAACGCTTTTAAGGGCAGTTACCAGATTATGCATCATCTCGTCTGTATGCAGCGGGGTGACGGTAAGGCGCAAACGCTCCGTTCCTTTAGGCACTGTCGGATAATTTATGGGCTGTACGTAAATACCGTATGATTCAAGCAGAATATCACTGATTTCTTTACACTTCTTAGCATCACCGATGATAACGGGGATAATATGACTTTTCTCATCTATATATGATATACCTGCCTGCTGAAGCATGTTTTTAAGCTCACGCACTTTGCGGTGCATAACTTCGCGCTCTATTCTGCTGTTCCTTAAATGCGCCACGCTGCTGCACGCTCCCGCCGCAAGGGATGGTGGAATGGCGGTGGTAAAAATAAATCCTGGCGCAAAACTGCGGATAAAATCAACAATATGTGAAGATGCGGCTATATATCCCCCCATCACACCGTATGCCTTGGCCAGAGTGCCCTGAATTATGTCAATCTCATCCATCACGCCGTCACGCTCCGCCACGCCTGCGCCATGATCCCCATACATGCCAACGGCATGGACTTCATCAAGGTATGTAAGCGCGTTGTATTTTTTTGCTATGGCGCAAACTTCAGCTATCGGGGCGATGTCCCCATCCATTGAATAAACTGATTCAAAGGCTATGATTTTCGGCGCGGATGCATCCTCCTGCTCTAATAATTCCTCCAGGTGCGCAACATCGTTATGTCTGAAAATACGCTTCTTTTCAGCGCCCTTGCGGATGCCGCTGATCATGGATGCATGATTAAGCGCGTCGGAGAATATCACGCAGCCTGTCAGCATGGCTGTAAGAGTGCTTAAGGTAGCCTCATTCGCCAGATAACCACAGGCAAATACCAGGGCTGATTCCTTATTATGCAGACCGGCCAGCTCCCTCTCCAACTCCACCACTGCTTTGTTATTGCCTGATATATTACGGGTTCCGCCGGAGCCTGCCCCCATTTCATTAATGGCTTCCTGCATGGCGCGCAGCACCGCCGGATGCTGCCCCATTCCCAAGTAATCATTGCTGCACCATACCACGACATCCTTGCCGTTGTGAAAATCCTTGGCGATAGGGAAACTGCCGGCCTTGCGCCCTATCTCAGCGAAATAGCGGTAGTTACCCTCAGCCTTCAGGCCGTCTATCTTGCTCTTGAAAAAACTCTCGTAATCCATCTGTATACCCGCTTAAAGGCTTACTCTATACACATAATCTTAAACAACCATTGATTGGTTGGCTACTGGTAGCTTAAAAATACAGTTTTTTATAATTTTTTTATAGCCACTTGTATAGTAGTTAATGGACTATTTATGCTATACCTATCGCACACTTTAAAGTGCGATAGGTATAATTTAAAGTAAATGCAGCAGGGGTGGCACATCCACCCATTTTGTGGCTGAATCGCTGATGCGCGGCAGGGGCAATACATTCACTTTTGTGTGCTGCTCTATGGTTGCTGCTGTTTCCTGTAGTGGCACGCCTGAGTTTTCTGTCTCGCTTACAATAATAGCTTTCACGGTTAGGCCTCGCGCCCGCATAACTTCATAAGCTGTCAAGGTATGGCTTAATGTGCCGAGGTAGCTACCAGTTACCAACAGTATGGGGATTGCTAAAAGCTCCACCCAGTCCAGCACTGTTTCATGATTATTCAGCGGTGTCATCACCCCGCCGATACCTTCAATGATTTTATAAACATTCATACCTAGGTAAGAAGAATGCCCCCTCCCTAACCCTCCCCCGTAAACAGGGGAGGGAACTGCCTCAGACTGTTGCTCCGTTAGTCCCCTCTCCCGTTTACGGGGGAGGGTTAGGGAGGGGGCTAGAAAATTCTCCTTAACCTGCTGACCAGTGCAGCAATAATCCGCCAGCATGGCCGCTTTTATATCCCTCCCCTCTCGGCTCGCTGCCATATTGGGGGAGAGCGGCGCGGCAAAACGAAAGGGCGAAACTATATTTATATTCTCCGTGGTGAAGCTCAGCCCCTGACTGGCTATTATCTGCCAGGTGTCACTGGTATAATCATCCTCATTGAAACCCGTTGCCAGTGGCTTAAAACCGAATATATCCTGAGCATTCAACCCTTTGTGTTTTTTTTCTTCTGGTTTCCGGTTTCTGGCTTCAGATTTCAGTTGATAACATAACGCCGAAGTTACCAGCGTTTTCCCGATACCAGTACCTGTGGAGGTTATGAATATGCCTTGCAACATTTTATCAAATCAGCTCACTTCCCTGAAGAAGCAGTTTTTAGCTCCTGTATGACAGGTCGGCCCGGTTTGCTCTACGATTGCCAGCAGGCAATCACCATCGCAGTCCAGCTTCAGAGACACCAGTTTCTGAACATTCCCGGATGTCTCCCCCTTCATCCATAGCTTATTGCGGGAACGGGAAAAATAATGCACATAGCCGCTTGTCAATGTTTTGCCAATCGCCTCCTTATTAGCCCATGCCAGCATCAGAACTTCGCTGGTAGATGCATCCTGAGCAATTACCGGTATCAAACCGTCTGCATTGAACACACAATGGCTAATCAGTTCTTCGTAATTCATAGCATATACTCCTCGCATTTCAAGAATTGACATTTTCTTGCGACCGTAAGGGAGCACGCCGGCGCGCTGGGGGGAGGCTGTAAGGCGGGGGGTGCGCCCCCCTCAACAAATAAAAGATATACCGCTGGAGTGACATATAAATTTTTTAACTCTTCAGACGACAGCGGTATATTAATGATCAAAAGCTTTGGCAACGCTCTCAGTGACCTTTTTAGCATCCCCGAACAGCATCAGGGTATTGGGCGCGTAGAACAATTCGTTATCAATCCCTGCATAACCTGCTGACATGCTTCGCTTGACGAAAATCACCGTTCCTGCCGCCCCTACATCCAGTATCGGCATTCCGTAGATAGGGCTTTTAGGATCTTTCTTCGCAGCCGGGTTAGTCACATCGTTTGCACCGATGACATATACCACCCCGGTGGAGGCAAAATCGCTGTTTATATCCTCAAGTTCAAATACGGAGTCATAAGGAACATTAGCCTCAGCCAGCAGAACATTCATGTGGCCTGGCATACGCCCGGCAACCGGGTGGATAGCGTAACGGACTTTCACGCCTTCCCGCTCCAGCGCTTCCGCCATTTCCCGCACTGCGTGCTGTGCCTGTGCAACCGCCATGCCATAACCTGGCACTATTATAACTGACTCCGCATTTTTCATGATAAAAGCCGCATCATCCGGGTTGCCGGGCTTTACCGTTCTGTCACCAATTGCAGCATCGCCCCCGCTATCTGAATCAGTGGATCCAAACCCCCCAAAAATAACACTGAGCAGTGAGCGGTTCATAGCCTTGCACATTATATAGCTGAGGATAGCACCGCTAGCCCCCACCAACGCACCGGTTATTATCAGCAGCGTGTTTTGCAAAGTAAAACCAATACCCGCAGCCGCCCAGCCGGAATATGAATTAAGCATGGAGACTACCACCGGCATATCCGCCCCGCCTATAGGGGCTATCAGCATATAGCCAAGCGCGAAGGAGAACAGGATCATCAGCCAGAAAGTATCAGCATCCTGCCCGACTATAAAAATAACCAGCATCAGCAGGTTGATAGCAATCATAACTACATTAATGAACTTATGCCCGGCAAAGCGCACAGGCGCGCCGCTCATGATTCCCTGCAGTTTCAGAAACGCAACCACTGAGCCGGAGAAGGTAATAGCGCCGATTATCGCACCCAGCCCCATCTCCAGCAGGCTGGAGCGGTATATGGCACCGGAATCCCCTATCCCGAATGATTCGGGGGAATAGAACGCCGCCAGCGCGACCAGCACGGCTGACATACCAACCAGGGAATGAAATGCAGCTACAAGCTGCGGCATGGCGGTCATTTTTATCTTACGGGCAATGAATACGCCGATACCGCCGCCAATAAGCACCGCCAGGAAGGAGAGAAAATACGACCAGTTACCCTGCATAGCATCCAGCTTCAGCGTGGCGATAAAAGCTATAGCCATTCCCGCTATGCCATACATATTACCACGGCGGGCGGTTGCAGGCTGGGAAAGCCCCTTTAGAGCCAGTATAAAAAGCGTGGCGGAAACAAGGTAGGAAATGGATACTCCAAAGCTCATTTTGCGCCCCCGCTTTTGCCGGAATCCTTCTTCCTGAACATCGCCAGCATCCGCTGCGTCACCACAAAACCACCGAACACATTGATTGAAGCCAGTACCAGTGCGACAAAACCAAAGCCGTGGGAGAGGCTGAGGTCAACAGGCCCCAAAGCAATTATCGCCCCCACCATGATAATACCGGATATAGCATTGGTGATGGACATAAGCGGCGTATGCAGCGCAGGTGTCACGCGCCAGACAACGAAATACCCCACAAAACAGGCAAGCACGAAAACCGTAAGCAGGAATGCAAAAGGTTCCATCCCCTCCCCCGCCGCGCTGCTTGCCTGCATGGCAGAGATGCTTCGCTGCAGGTCTTCCGCTGTTTGCGTTAAAAAACGGGCTTTTTCCTTTAAGGAGTCCAGTTCTTCCATATTCATTATGCTTTTTCCTCCAGCCTTGCCTGTAGAAGATTCTGATCCTGACTAAAGCCAGGGTGAACAACCGCCCCGTTATAGGTGAGCAGTGAACCTTTTACGATTTCATCCTCAAGATTCAGCACCAGGGTTTTATTCTGTTTGTCAAAAAACACAGCCAGAAAATTATAGATGTTTCTGGCGTAGAGGTGGCTTGATTCTGCCGCCATACGTGAAGGATAATTGGTATGGCCGATGATTCTTACACCGTTTTTCACTATTACTTTATCCGCTTCCGTATACTCGCAGTTACCGCCCATAGGCGCGGCCAGGTCAACTATCACCGCGCCCGGCTTCATGCCATGCACAATTCCAGCGGGGATAAGCATCGGCGCAGGCCGCCCCGGGATAAGCGCAGTTGTAATAACAATATCCTGTTTAATCAGATGCTGGTGCAAAACCTCCGCCTGACGCTTCTTGTACCCCTCGCTCATCTCCTTAGCGTAACCGCCTTCAGCCGCGCCGGATTCGTTATAATCGACTTCCACAAAAGTTGCGCCCAGGCTTTGCACCTGTTCTTTGGCGGCAGCGCGCACATCGAAAGCTGAAACAACCGCCCCCAGACGCTTTGCTGTGGCTATTGCCTGCAAACCGGCCACACCCGCGCCAAGCACACAAACTTTAGCAGGTGGAACGGTTCCCGCCGCCGTCATCATCAACGGAAAACATTTGGGCGATTCCGATGCTGCGTCCAGCACCGCTTTATACCCCGCCAGATTGCTTTGCGATGATAAAACGTCCATCCCCTGCGCCCTGGATATGCGCGGAATAAGCTCCAGCGCAACCGCATTCACGCCTGATTCAGCCAGGCGGGTTATGTTATTTCTATCCTCAAACGGTGATTGCAGACATATGAGCAGCGAACCTTCCGCCAGCATTTGGTATTCATCCCCCCGCCCGGCATCCCCGGCTAGTGGGCGCTGCACCTTAAGGTACACATCAAACTTGTCGGTTTTCAGTTCCTGGTATGAAGCAAGCATAGCTCCCGCTTTTTCATAATCGGAATCATCGAAGTAGGATTCGTGCCCTGCCCCGCTCTCCACGGTCACTTCAGCGCCTAAAGCGGTGATTTTTTTTACAGTTTCCGGAGTTGCGGCAACTCTGCCCTCTTTTGGTCGTACTTCCTTCAGTACCGCTATCTTCATAAGCTTACAGTTCCTTAATTAGATTCAAACTACAAATTGTGGAGCATAAAGAATAGTTTTTAAAATACGGCTGGGAATAATTCCCTGTTTTTTACCTTTGGCACATTATTTGCTAGCATAGCTTTCCAGGAGGATAATGGAATGGCTTTAGACAACGGCATATACACAGCTCTATCCAAGCAGGTGCTGCAATTCCGCGAGATGGAAGTAATAGCCGGAAACGTGGCTAACGCTAACACCGTGGGTTATAAAGCTGATAATATGATGTTCAGCGATCACCTTAAATTCCAGGGGCAAAGCCGTGATAAGCTGGCCATGGCGGAGTCCAGGACAATCTATCGTGACACTTCAGAGGGCACAGGGATGGTCACCAATAACCAGCTTGATTTCATGATTAACGGCTCAGGTTATTTCCAGGTGGAAACCCCGGCTGGCACGCGCTTTACTCGCGCCGGAAATTTCCAGGTGGACGGTAACGGCAATCTGGTTAATTCGGAAGGGTATCCGGTGCTGGATCCCGGCGGCGGTAGAATCACGTTCCAGGAAACTGACACCAGCGTTGAGATAAAAGGTGACGGTACTCTGGTAGCAGGCGGTGAGGAGCGAGGTCAGATAGGAGTTGTCACCTTCGATAATGAACAGGCTTTGCAAAAAGCTGGCGGCAACCTGTACAACACAGCGCAAGCGGCGACACCTGTGGATTTTCCTAGAATCGCGCAGGGGGTATTAGAAGGCTCCAACGTGCAGCCGGTGCAGCAGATAACCAAAATGATCATGACGATGCGGCGCGTGGGCGATACCAGCCAGATGATAGACAGCTCCTACGACCTTCAGCGCAAAGCCATATCAGTTCTGGCTAAAAGGCAGGCTTAGTGGATAAGACCGAACAGCCTATTACTGTATACATAACTTATCCTGACGTAGATGAAGCAGCGAAAGCAGCGCGTGAGCTGGTGGAGGCTAATCTTGCAGCCTGTGCGAATATTCTGCCTGGCATTACTTCCATCTATCACTGGGAAGGCAAAATCTGCGAGGACAGGGAAGTGATCTTACTCGCTAAAACCACCAGTTCTAAATTTAATGAAATTGAATCGTTCATCCGTAAATCACACCCATATTCTCTGCCCTGTATAACCGCCTGGCCAATAACCGAGATTAGTGCCGATTATTTAAACTGGCTACGCAGTTGTATAGATTAATCTCATGTTCATGCTTTCATGTCCTTGGGAACGCAGTAAAGCTCCAGCCGGTGGCCGACAATTTTATAACCCAGGCTATCGGCGATACTCGCCTGGATATGCTCTATTTCCTCGTTAGTGAATTCTATTACTTTGCCGCTTTTAACATCAATCAGGTGATCATGATGCTCATCCCGCTGTTCTTCATAACGGGCGCGGCCATCGCCAAAATCATGTTTCTCGATAATTCCGGCATCTTCAAATAACTTGACCGTGCGGTAAACAGTGGCGATGGAAATTTTAGGGTCAACCATAACCGCACGCTGGTAGATAAGCTCAACATCTGGGTGATCATCAGCCTCCGCCAACACTTTTATGACTACGCGCCGCTGGTCGGTCATCCTTAGTCCCAGATCACCGCACCTGTCTTCAAGCGTTTTTTTCATTACTCCCCAATTTTTATAAGCAAAATGCCGATTTTGCTGTAAATAACAAGACGCTAATGATGTAACTATAATAAAACCAACATATGTTCTGGCCGGATGTAGCTGATATAAGAAAATTCTACGGCACTGCGCTGGGGCAGGTATGCCTTAGAAGCATCACGCGCAAAATTCGCATTTTCTGGCCGGACTGCCGGGGTGAGACTATTATCGGATTAGGCTATGCATCGCCATACTTAAACACCTTCCAGAATGAAGCCAAATGCATGGCGGTATTGATGCCAGCAGCACAGGGGGTTCTGCACTGGCCTGGTATGCGCGCTAATCTGGCGGCACTGACGCATGAGGATGAACTACCGCTAAGTGACGCAAGTGTAGACAAAGTTGTAATTATCCACGCATTGGAGCATACGCAGCACGCAGGAAATATGATAGAAGAAGCCTGGCGGATATTAAGCCCCGGCGGAAAACTGCTTTTGATTGCCCCCAACCGTGGCGGGCTATGGGCGCGGTTGGAGAACAACCCTTTCGGCTTCGGCGTTCCCTATTCCGGCTATCAGGGCAGCAAGATACTGACTGATGCCATGTTCTCAATCAACAACCTGGATTATGCCCTGTACTGCCTGCCTACACAGTCAAGGAATATTCTTAAAATAGCTGATTTTCTGGAGCGAATAGGCTCAAGATTTTTAAAGCCTCTAGCGGGGGTTATCGTGATAGAGGCGGAAAAGCAGGTATACTCGCTACGCCCGATCAAGGCCAAAACCTCCCGCATCAGCAGGCTGATATATGTTCCGGCAGGCGCACCGCAGCCCGCTTGATTTGCGCAAAATTAAGAATTACTAATCCTTACATTAATATGTAAGTGTGGATATGACCTATATGACAAATAACTCACAGGCGGCGGTTTATTTTGTGATGGAGGGGTATGACACCTCAGCGGCCAAGCTTATGGGGCGCAACGCCGCCGGAGAGGGGTTTTTAAAGGGGCTATGCCAGTATGGAAAGTCGCAGGAAATATATTGCTACGGCCAGAACAGGCGAAGCTTTGAGCAGTTCGCCGCCAAGGTAAAGCCATGGGTTGGCGGTAGCAAGACTGCCAGCCTGATCCCGTTCGACCGGGTAGATATGCTGGAGAAACCCGGCACACTGTTCTATCCCAGCCCGGGAGTTGGCGGCATGGCGTGGCTGCGGCGGCGGGTCGGCGCAGCCAAATACAGCATATGCGGGGTTACGCATACAATCTCCAGCGATACGGTAATGGATACCTTTGGCGAGCTTTTAACCGCCCCGGTGCAGCCGTGGGATGCGCTAATCTGCACATCCAATGCCGGGAAAGCAGCTGCGGAATATGTTTTGAATTCATATGGGGAATATCTGGCAACAAAATTCGGCTGCAAAAAGCCTGAAGTAAAGTTACAAATGCCGGTGATTCCGCTTGGCATTCATGCAGCGGATTTCTCGCCCCAGAATAAAAGTGCGATTCGGGCAAACTGGCGGCAGAAGCTTGGCATTGCTGACAATGAAATTGCAGTGCTGTTTGTAGGGCGCCTTAGTTTCCACGCCAAGGCGCACCCCCTGCCGATGTATCTGGCACTGGAGAAGGTAGCCGCGCAGACAGGACGCAGAATTCACCTGGTGCAGGCCGGATGGTTCGCAAATGAACATATCGAGCAATCCTTCAAACAGGCGGCAAAGGCATTATGCCCGTCAGTCAACTGCCTGTTTGTGGATGGGCGCACCACTGAGGCGCGGGAAGGGATCTGGTTCGCGGGTGATATTTTCTGCTCGCTCGCTGATAGCATTCAGGAAACCTTCGGCCTGGCTCCGGTAGAGGCGATGGCGGCAGGCCTGCCCGTAGTGGTAACTGACTGGGATGGTTATAAAGATACTGTTATCCACGGCGAACAGGGCTTTAAGGTAAGAACGCTGCAAGCACCGCCGGGAAGCGGTAATGGCATTATGCGCCGTTATGAAAGTGCTACCGATACTTATGACCTGTTCAGTGCCAATACCGGCCTTTGCGTGGCGGTGGATGTAGAACAGACGGCGAAAGCCTTTTTGGCACTGGTGGAAAATCCTGATTTGCGCAGGCGCATGGGCGAGGCTGGTATTCAGCGCACCAAAGAGGTTTACGACTGGCGGCATGTAATAGCCGCTTACGAGAATTTATGGTCTGAACTGGCGGAGATAAGAGCCAAAGCCGGGCAGACTGATGGCGAGGCACACCCGCTGCGCCCTGATCCGTTCAGCATGTTCTCAGGCTTCCCCAGCGCGAATATAAACGCCGGTATGAAATTCAAAATTGCGGTGGATGCGCCTGAACAGAAAATAGCGCAGTACAGAAATCTGGCACTGTGCAATTACGCTTCCGTCTTTGACCCGAAAATAGCCGCCACTATTATAGAACAATGCCGCGCCGGACAATTGCAGATAAATGAATCTTCCCATCTTACGTTGGCCTGGTTGCTCAAAATGGGTATTTTGGCGGAAGAGTAGATAAGTACTTTATCTGGATATCTCAGTATTACTGGCTTTACCACCCCACCCCCAGGCAGGGAGCATATCTATGGCATCAGCGATAAACCCGGAGGCATAACTATAAGCCCCGGACAAAAATCCAGTCTCCTGTTGATCTGACTGCACCGCCGCCACAAAGTTATTAAATGTCGTTTGTGCCAATGATGCATCACCTACAAGAGCCTGTACCGTAATTGTAGAACCGCCGGAGGCAATAACATCGTTATAAACGCATTGCTTAAGCAGCGTACCATCCTGTCCATATATAGCGATTCCCTGCGCCAGTTTTTCATTTCCTATATCTGGAAAAACAATCGGCTTGATAGTGGCATTTTCCATAACTGCCGCATCGAATTCGTGTACAGTCGGGTGTTTTAATATAAGGCTATCTTTTTTTTCGTTAAGTTCAGTTTCTGTATATGCCCTGGTTTCTGAGGAAAGTATTAATGAGTAGTTTGAAAACGGGAGCTTGAATGTGGAGGTTGGTTTTGAATTAGCAAGCTTCATGGAAAATATATTTCCCTCAGAATCCGTAAAATTCAAATTATCAATATTACCAGTTTTAGCTGCGTCAAATAACTTATATTCAACTGTTATATCCGTATTCGGATGATGCTCATGTTGCTCAGGGTAGTGATAAATTATTTGCAGCATCAGTGGGTCATTATCCTTATACTTGAATTTCGCGTATTTCAGGTCTTCAATTGGAAGAGGAGACATCCAGCTATTCCTCTCCGCAGACAGCCATGACCAGTTGGTTACTGTCTCACTATTTCTGCTGGTATTGCTCTTATCATAGGCTAGCTCCATACCAATAGCAGAACTGTTTATTGCGGTATATTTTGAGGGAATTTCTTTCAAGGCTTCAATGTCAAAAGCGGTAAACATTACAGCCTGAGATAATTTAGTATTCAGCGCGGGGTCATTGGCTATTCTCGGCAAGGATGCTATTGCCTTTACTATAACAGGCTCAAAATAGGCAGGCGCAGGCATTTGATATTGATATGGTTTATCATTAACACTCTGATGATCTTCAAGTGCATCAAACAGACTCAGCACAACTTGCTTCGAAATATTCTCTTTAATTGCTGCTATTTCATCCACACTCCAGCCAGCATCTTGCAGCTTGGAGTCTAACAATGACGAATCAGAAATAAATTCGTTTATAGTCTCATTATGGCTTGCATTCAGTAATTCATCGTTAGAAAGGCCACCGCGCTCCAGTACATTCATTATATCTCGTATTACCGCAATTCCCGAATCACTGCTAAAGTCCTTATCATCATACATTACATGAAACACTGACTCCAAAAGTCCTTCTGTATAATCCTGCAAGCTACTGATTTGTTCAACAGTAGCAATACCAGTGTTAGTTGTAATTACAGATGCACGTTCCGCTATGGCGTTCCAACCAGAATAGTCACGGTAATCTGCAACTAAAGCTCTTTGCGCAAAAAGTGGATAAAAATAGCTAGCTGCGATGGAATTTTCTTTAGGCTGCGGATTACCATTCTGGTCAAGTAACACATTACCATCTTTATCCGTTGCAAAAATATCCTGGAACAAGACATCTCCGGAAAACAGATTACGGGCATCACGCCATGTCATGGCAACTTGATGACCATTCTCGGGATTTACAAAGGTAAAAATCTTACTTTCAATCAGTAATTCTAATTTTTCTTTAAGTGAACCAAAAATAGTTTCTTTCGATGGCATCATTTCGGCTAGACGCGGTTGATATGCTGAAACCAGAAAATTGTCTTTCATCTCATTATACAGACTTAAAAAATCATCCGCATTATCACCACTTAAACTCACTATATTTTCTACTTGCTGCTCAACATAAAACTGCAATCGTGGCCTATGGTTAAGAGTTTCAACGAATGCCCCTAAGGATACTGCCTGCTCTGCAGTTATCAGAGGCTCAATCCTGCTTCCATCTTCTTGTATAGTTACCTTTGAAAACTGGTTTATAATGGATAAAAAATGAGTGCTACTCTCCAGGTTGGTAGCTAATGTACCTGTCAAATTTATTAATTTTTCCTTTATTTCGCTATCAATACCAATATCTTTAATTGCGTTTATAAGGTTCAGCTTTTCCCTATTTATAAGTTCTTCATTAACAGGTGCTTTAAGTGATATTACTCCAGCTATTAATCTGTTAGCCAGATTATCCTGACTAGGCAGTAATTCCTGAATCTCATTAAAATCAAAACCTCTAACGGTAGAAATCATTTCTTCTGACAATTCATCAGGTAAGGGACTGCCAGGCAAGAACTCATTATATAGCGAAATATCGGCAAAAGCTTCTAACCTATTAACCAGGCGACCCTTTACTTCAGTATCAGAAGAAAAATAATAGAGCGATCCAATCGATTGGATTAAATTTTTGTAAGAAGAACCACGATCAAATAAATCTTCTATAGTACTTTCATTCTGTTCATAAAAATCTTTTAGAATAGAGTTGCTTGCTATTAAAAAGCTTGTTGAAGCATCTGTAATTAAAGAATTATGGACTAATAATTGCTCATCCCACAAGGGATCATTAATATATAAGCTGACAGGGAAATATTTTATCTGCGACCATAAATCAGCGAAATACGAATCAGTATTACTCATAGAACCGCCATATCTTCTTATTTATATGTTCTTAAATGAATAACACTTTTATCAGACAGATTTCATACCATTTTCATGAAAGAAAATTTAAATTCATGTTGTTTACATTAATATTCATAAGGTGCTACGCACAAACACCACGCCGGATTTGCCTTCAAACACTATGCGCCAGTTCGGGGATTTGCCGAGATAGGCGGTGAGTGGATAAGACTTGGCGAGGATAACGCCGTCTATTTTATATTTATCCAGAATCCTTTCCCACTCAGGGGTTTGGATATAAACAGCATCAAGGTAGTCATTAATCAGGTCAAAGGGGTAGAGCACATTGGCGCGGCCATCAATGAACACTTTAAAATTCCCATTGCTGCGGTGAGTGATATAGCCACTGTAGTTATAGTCATTAAAGAAGCGTAAGTCTGGGTAATTCTGCAGCACAAACTCAAATTCCGTCACCGGGTGGTATTTACTGTCAAATCCTGCATCCTCCCCCCTTAAAAAAAAATGAAACTGCGGCGTGGCAAGAATTATGGTGTACAAACAGGCGGCTAGCAGTGCCTTGTTACGGGTGGACTTGGTATTTATAATGCGCTCAAAATCATCGTTCTGCTTCTGAAAGCTGAAGGAGCTTTTTGCCCCGGCCATGCTCTCACGCATTGATACTGCCAGAAATGGCGCGCTTAAGGTAATAAAAACCTCAAAATACCGCACTGATTTAAGGCTAAGCAGCAGCCAGCAGAAAGCCATAATTTTATCAGCCAGTGGGATATTTTTTGAGAAGAAACGGGCGAACACCAGTGTAAAAATCAGA
The DNA here is from genome assembly GCA_964439415.1 of uncultured Rickettsiales bacterium. Taxonomy (GTDB): domain Bacteria; phylum Pseudomonadota; class Alphaproteobacteria; order Rickettsiales; family CAZAGG01; genus CAYTOJ01. The sequence continues at coordinate 5,155 of CAYTOJ010000022.1, read as the reverse complement.
GCCATACTGGCATCATGATGATGGATAAAAATGAAAGGATCCCATTCCGTTACGTAAGGCATGATGGAACCAGTCATGAATATATAATGCGCCAGGTAGATATTGTAGCCGTAAGGGTTAACCAGTGTAGCGGCAAGGCAGAGCAGCCCGGTTAAAAAGAATGTACGCGCATGGGCGTAGTTTTTGCTGGCTATGGCTTCCAGGAAAAAAGCACCGATCATGAACAGCCCAATCACAAAACCGCCATGCAGATTCACCCAGAACGTCATGAGTGCAGCTAAAAGAAGCGGCTGTTTGAAGCTTGCCGTAGAGCCGGAATCACGCATTCCGCTTAAGTTCCCATGATACCATAATGCCAGCAGGAAGGTAAACACCTGCGGCCTGACTGTTACGGTGTTAAACATGATTATCGTGGCGATAATAGTCACCAGCGCCGTGGCTATGAATCCCGCGCCACTATTATAGCAGCGTTTTGCGAGCACACTGATGATGAACGCATAAGTTATAATAATCATTAGGTTAAGCAGGTGCATACCGCCCAACTGGTATAACAGGCTGAACAGAACATCACTCAGCCAACTGAAATTATACCAGGCATTATCCCCTGCGGTGTAGGAGAAGGTATCAACTCTCGGTATGGCGTTGAGGGCTCTGATCAAATCGCCAGTGGCAAGATGCCAGCCGAAATCAGCATCGGCGATGATAACCTTAGGGGATGAATAAAAAATACAGGCCAGCAGAAAAGCCAGTATCGCTATTGTGTGCTGAGGAACCAGTTTTCTTGCTGCATCCATACTTATCATATACTCCTCGCATTTCAAGAATTGACGTTGTTGGAGCGTCCCGCTGCGCCAGCGCTAGCGCGGCGAGAGCGACCTGCGCCAGCGCGCTGGGGGGAGGCCAAAGGCCGGGGGGTGCGCCCCCCTCAACAAATAAAAGATATACCGCCGGAGTGACATGGAAAATTTCAACTCTTCAGACGATAGCGGTATAGCTTATCCGCCCGGATGAATACTGCGGACTTTTTACCCTCAAACACCAGCCGCCAGTCAGGATCGCTGCCTAGAAATGATACCAGCAGAAAATCCTTACCCATAATCACGCCGTCTATACCGTGTTTATCCAATATATCCCGCCAGTCCGGGCTGCGGGCGAACGTGACCGCACCATAATCCGCCACTATCTCATTTGAGTATACCGCACTGGCGCGGCCATCTATGAATACAGGCAATTTACCTTGAGTTTTGAATATTATGTAACCACCGTAGTTATAATCATTGAAGAATTTCAGATTAGAATAATTGCCTAATATAAAATCCAGTGAGTCAACAGGCGCCATGGCCTCAGGTATGCTAACTGGTTCGCCTCTGATGAATTCCTGGAATTTAGGGATGGCCAATAACGCCGCAAAACATGCAGCGATCAGAGATACATATTTAATAGTGGATACACTGGAGAGAATAATTTTGGATTTATTGCTAACCACTTCATATAAGCACCATTTCCGCTGTTCTGCGATTTCGCGGATGGACATAACCAAAAATGGCGCGGCGAGCAATATAGCTATATTTGCGTAACGGATGTGCTTTAGTGCCAGCAGCAGCCAGCAGAAAGCCAAAGTTTTCTCCGCCAGTGGTATTTTGGGGGAGAGAAAACGTGAGCAAGTGAGAGCGAGAACCAGCAGCAGGCTCATCTCCCAGTATAAGGGGAATCTCAGGGGATTCCACTCCGTCACGTATTTTGTCGCAAGGCCTGTCATATTTATATATATGCCGTAATACAGCTTGTAGCCATATGGATTTATCAGGCTGGCAATTATAATAAGCAGCATAATTACAGACATCTGGCGCATCTGCCTGTGCCTGCCTTCCATTACAGCTTCCAGCAGAAATGCGCCAATAATGGTGAAGCCTATAACAAACCCACCATGACAGTTTACCCATAGAAGCATCAATAATGGGAATAACCAGTAATGCCTCAGGCAGGGGAATTCACGAAAGCTGCGCATCAGCAGGTAAAACCAGGGCACTAAAATGAATGTCACTAACTGCGGGCGGGCGGTGACGCCGTTCCATAAAACCAGAATCGCCAGTATTGAAAGCAGAACGGCGGGTATAGGGTCGCTAGAGTTTTTAAGGCATATTCTGGCCACCAGGCTTGCTGAATAGGCTGTACATACAACGGCTATGAATGCCAGCAGACTGAATCCGCCAAGAGAGTTAACATAACTGAATAATAAATCCGGCAGCCAGCTGAAGTTATACCAGAGATTATCCCCCGTGTTGTAGGAGAATACATCCCGCATCGGCAGGGAGCCTTGCCTGCGGATTAAATCGCCCGTGGCTATATGCCAGCTTACATCAGCATCCCCCAGAACAGGGCTGTAGGGCAATGAATAAACAATGCAGGCTAGTAGAAATGTGAGCGGAACTAGTGCATTCTGCTGCATTTACCTACTTCTTCACCCGCGACCATATCCGCTTCATAGCGATAAGCATGAACAGAGTCATCACAGCCAGGAAAATCAGGACTTTTAAACCAAGTGACTTGCGCTGCTCCATCTCCGGCTGGGAAGCCCAGTGCAGGAAGGATGTTACATCCCGCGCCATTTGATCAACGCTGGCCACCGTTCCATCCTGATATGTCACTGCCCCCTCTGATAATGGGGGAGCCATAGCAATATTACCACCTGCAAAGTACGGATTATAATACTGCCCTTCAGGAACCAGATGCCCTTCCGGCACAGAATGACCAAAGCCTGTCAGCAGCGAATATACATAGTTAGCACCATCCGGCCTGGCTTTTACAATAAGGGTGAGATCAGGTGGCAGTGCACCGTTGTTAGCGGCTCTTGCTGCATTATTATTTGGATACGGAGCAGCGAACTTATCGCTTGGCCTACCAGAACGCTCGAACATCTCGCCTGCATCGTTTGACCCATCCTGCACTTTTGCATCAGCAGCTATCGCTTTAATCTCAGCCTCATTGAAGCCTATCCCCGCAAGGTTGCGGTAATGCAGGCCACGCATTGAATGGCAGGCCGAGCATACTTCTTTGTATACCTGGTAACCACGCTGCGCCGCCGGACGGTCAAAAACTCCAGTCGCGCCATCAAAAGGCCAGGCAACCTGCTTTGGCCTCTCCTGGCCGCCAGCACATACAGCTACCTGTGGCAACAGGGTTGCAGCTATTAACGCTAAAAGCTTCTTTTTCATATTTATTTTTCTCAATAAATCTTAGGATATGCTAGTCGGTTCAGGCCTGGTTTTCTCAATTCTGCCAACAAAAGGCATGACGAATAAGAAGTGCAAGAAGTAATAGAAGGTCGCAAGCCTTGCGATAGATATATCAGGAAGATATGCAGCAATAGCCAGATCAACATGAAACAACCACGGCTTCACTGCATCGCACGAAGAACCGGAACAGAATGTAACTAACTGCCCCCAGTCCGGAGTCTGACTACCTGCATAGCCCAAAGCAAGGCAGGCAACAAAAAACAGCATGAGAAACTTTTTATATAATGGCCTGTACCTGCAACTTCTAACCTTTGAAGTATCCAGCCACGGCAGGAACATCAGCACAATTATTGCCGCAAACATCGCAACTACGCCCAGTAATTTATCCGGCACAGCACGGAGGATTGCATAGAATGGCAGGAAGTACCACTCAGGCACAATATGCGGCGGCGTCACCATCGGGTTAGCCGGAGTATAATTATCAGGATGGCCGAGCGTATCAGGGTGATAGAACACTACATAAAAGAAAATCAGCAGAAAAACAGCGATGCCGAAACCATCCTTAACCGTGTAATAGGGATGGAAGGGAATAGTATCTTTTTTTGATTTCACATCCACCCCGGTTGGATTATTTGAACCGTGCTGGTGCAGAGCCATCAGGTGCAGTGCCACCACCGCCACTATCAGCATCGGGAACAGATAATGCAGGCTGAAGAAACGATTCAGGGTTGGGTTATCCACCGAGAAACCACCCCAGAGCCATGTACGCAAATCCTCACCCACAAATGGAATAGCGGAAAATAAATTCGTTATAACAGTTGCGCCCCAGAAGCTCATCTGCCCCCATGGCAGTACATACCCCATGAACGCGGTAGCCATCATCAGCAGCAGGATTATAACACCAATCTGCCACAAAAGCTCGCGTGGCTTTTTGTATGAACCGTAATACAGCCCTCTGGATATATGAATGTACACCACTATAAAAAAGAAAGAAGCACCAACCGCGTGGGTATAACGGATAAGCCAGCCGTAGTTTACATCCCGCATTATGCGTTCAACGCTATCAAAAGCCAGACTTACATGCGGCGTATAATGCATAGCCAACACTATGCCGGTGATGATCTGAATCATCAGACACAAACCGGCTAGTGAGCCAAAATTCCAGGCAAAGTTAAGATTCTTCGGTGTCTGATAATCCACCAGAAATCCGCGCAGCAGTGAGAAAATCGGCAGGCGGTACTCTATCCAGCCGATAACGCCAGGCTGCTCAGGCTTGCTCTCAGTAGAGGCCATATATTACCCAATCTTGATTACTGTATCACTGACAAAAGCGTAAGGAGGAACCTTTAAATTCTCCGGCGCCGGGCCTTTGCGGACGCGCCCGGAAGTATCATAATGCGACCCGTGGCACGGGCAGAACCAACCCTTATAATCCCCGGAACCATTACCTATAGGTATACACCCAAGATGCGTACACACACCTATGGTAACCAGCCATTGCTCCCTGCCCTTCTGCACCCGTTCACCATCAGCCTGAGGGTCTTTAAGCTCTGACATATTAGCTTCAGCGGCTGATTTCACTTCATCCGGGGTGCGATGCCTGATGAATACCGGTTTACCCTGCCACATCACTTTTACTTCCTGCCCCGGCTCAACCTTGGAGATATCAACTTCAGTAGTGGATACGGCCATTGTATCCTGCGCAGGATTCAAACTGTTTACCAGCGGAAGCACCGCACAGACCGCGCCTACACCACCCATGGCAGCGGCTGTGACCGCCATAAAATCCCGCCTGGTCTGGCCTTCTTCACACTTTTCAGCACCAACTAATTCGGACATATAATCGCAGTATAGTTATTTGAATTATATAAAACGGGGCTTTGTTATAACCAAATGTAATGCAAATCAAATTGAATTAT
>CAYTOJ010000021.1:0-20905 GCA_964439415.1 uncultured Rickettsiales bacterium | reverse complement strand
CACCATTTCCGCTTTCTGGTTTGCGGTAGATGGATTCTATAATGCCCCCATTTTTCCTGAATCTAAGTGGCTTCAAGTAAACGTTCCATATTATCCTGACTAGTCCGGGATTATCAGCTGGTGGCGAATGCCGAGCCTGCCATATAATAATAATTGAGATTAGAAATAACGGCTCCAGCGGCATACGGTAACGGCCTTCCATAATAGCGGACTGCTGAATGAAGAAAAGAAACATCGTGCCAATAGTCCAGAGCAGCAGCAAGCCCTGCCTGGATGGAATTTTGAGGATAGGCGCGTAACAGAGTATTATCAGCATCATCGGCGGCCAGATCCAGCGTATATGATAATTCAGACGTTCCAATGCATAATCTGAATTGGGGGAAGCAAACGGCCAGGAATGACCAAGGGAGAAAAAGACTACATTATCCCGTAAATCCTCCAGCCACTGCTGGCGGGTGTAATTTTGCTTTACCTCTTGTATTTTATTTTTCCAGGATATTCGCCCCTGGTTTAAGTCAATCTGGTAAGTAAAATTCTCCTTCCGCCTTGCGGACTGGTAATGACCAATAGGGTCTAATGGGTTTATGGAAAATGACGGGCAGGTAAATTGCCAATTACCAATATTGGTATGTACAGAATAAGTTGTTGTTCCGCCAAAGCGGTAAATCTTGGTTGGGTCAGAGAATTGTATCGGTGAGAAAAAGTTTAACTGCCTTGAGTTTAATATTCCTGATGGCACAAGCCAGATTCCGGCAATAAGTGCTGAGATAATCAAGGCATCAATTTTGCGTTTTTGCAGCAGGAATATCCAGGCATATGCGCCAGCCAGAATTGGCAGTATGGATAATCTTGCCAGTAAGCTGGGGGCTATGGCCAGACACGCTAATATGAAAGAGCAAAAGGTGCGTTTACGCGCTGCGCGAAGTGTCAGCCACAGGCTTAAGGCCAGCATGTTCAGGGTGAGTGATTCATTCATGAACAGGCTGTAGGTAAGCAGCATGGAAGGCATAATGCCAATGATGATTCCGGCAATCAGGGCAGTACGGCGGTTGAAAATCTCACGGCAGCATAAATACCAAAGCCACGGCATGGAGGCGCATAAAAGCCCGGTTATCCAGGCTACTCCGTTCCAATTATCGCCGGTGATATTGTGCATCAGATAAATCCACACCTGGAATAATTTAGGGTCAATGCTGCCCCACATGGTGGGATTCAGCAGATTAACGCCGTTATCCCAGTGTCTGCCCCAGTCGTTCTCTATGCTGCGCATGGGGTTGCGCATGAATGGAAAAACAAACCGGTGCGCCAGAATAATGTAAAAAATCGCCTGGAGAAACCTGGTGGATGATATGATTCTAAAGCTCTGCATTCTGCGATTTATAAGCAGAACATATTGAAATATTCTTAATCAGGGTACAGCTTAAAATTGCACAATTTATCAGTTGAATATTAAGAATTCTAACTTAACCTTGTTGCTCTTAAGCTATCAATAGAGCCATTTGCAATGAGTAAGCCAAATTACGAAGAAATGGGGTTCAGGAAGAGGAATCTGCTGAAACCATTCCTGAGCGGAGCAGTGATGGCTCTAAGGCCGTTCTGGCAGCGCGCAAGTTATGGCGGTAAAGATATGTATACCGCACTTAAGGGCGACTGGGTGGTGATCGGCAGGGACATAAACAGAGTGATCGGGAGAGAAAATGAGAAAAGGCAGTCCGAGGGAAGAGTATCAGGAAACCAGAAGGGCGGAAAAAAGTGAGCAAACCAGCTATCAGCGCCAGCGCGGTGAACGGAAGGAAAAGGCGCGTTCCTTTCTTCCAGACCCGGAAGTGCTGGAGAACTACAACTATGTTGTAGAAGGCTCGGCGGAACGCATCCTGAAAATGATTGAGCTGGAGCAGAAACACCGCCAGCAATTTGAGCTTAACCAGCAGAAATATGTGGGTTATGCAACTTATGTAGGCGCTATCAGTATGGTGGCGATATGTTACATACTGGTGCGGGCGTTTATTGATCTGGTGCATAACGGCCAGCAGCTTTATGCGGTGATTATCGCCGCGCTGGGTTTTTCTTACATGAGTGTGGCGGTAGTGATAAACTTCCGTAAGACTTCATCGAAGAAGGACTATAAAAACCGCCGTTTCCAGGAAGAAGAAGAATAGCCGGAAACCAGAAGTCTAATATGAGTGCTGCTATATACAGTCAGGCGAAAACCTGGCTGGGCACTCGTTTTGTCCATCAGGGGCGCTTAAAGAAAGGCACGGCAGGGCAGTTTGACAAGGGCGGGGTGGATTGCCTGGGGCTTCTGATGGGGGTCGCCCTGGAGCTTGGGCTGAAAAGCCGTAATGGTAATTCGCTCATAAATTATGATAACCTGGAATACAGCATGATTCCAGATGGCTTGAAACTTAAGGGTAGTCTGGCTGAACATCTGCACCAGGTTTCTTTCTGGCAGGATGCATCCGCTATAGCCATGCCTGTGAATGTTCTGGAGCAAATAAACTGCGGCGATATCCTGTTGTTTAAACTGGATGGCAACCCGCAGCACCTCGCCATAGCGGGCAGGGAAGGGGAGTCCCCTACCATTATCCACGCCTATCTTGAAGCGAAAAAAGTTGTCATCAACTCCCTCGCCCCACCCTGGACGGAGCGTTTGCAGGGGGTGTATAGGTTGAATATTGAAGATAAACATTACATGGTTGATATGCCTGACCCAATTATTGTAAAATTATGATTTTCTATTAGATTGGCGTGATGGAGCATTCGCTGATCTACACTATAATAGCTGGCATTGTAGCGGCATTCATTTTCGGAATGATTGCAAAGCAACTGAAACTGCCAGCTATTTTCGGATATCTGATAGCCGGGGTGGTTATTGGCCCCAATACGCCAGGTTTTGTCGCTGACACATTCCTGGCCAGGCAACTGGCTGAAATCGGCATAATTTTACTGATGTTTAATGTCGGCCTGCATTTCTCCTTCCGCGATTTGTTTGATAGTAAAAAAATAGCCGTGCCTGGGGCGATAGTGCAAATGACAAGCGCCACTTTAATCGGTTGGCTTGTGGGCACTTTGCTTGGCTATGGCACTCTGGAATCATTCATTTTCGGTTTTTCACTCTCTGTTGCCAGCACCATTGTTTTAATCCGCTCTTTGGAGCAGCGAAGCCTGCTGGAAAGCAAAGGCGGCAAAATCGCCATCAGTTGGCTTATCGTGGAGGATATAGCAATGGTGTTTGCGCTGGTGATGCTGCCGGTGTTTGCCGATATTGCCACGGGCAACGGGGTTGCTTCCCCCACGTTTATTATCATCACCATTTTGGGCGTTATATTTAAAATAGCTGGCTTTGTAGCTTTCATGATTCTGGTTGGAAGAAGGTTTCTGCCCTGGCTGTTGGTGAGAATCGCTAAAATGCATTCCGCCGAACTTAATACTCTGGGAACGCTGGCGATAGCTCTGGGCTTTGCCATGATTGCCTATGCGGTTTTTGATGCATCGCTGGCATTGGGGGCGTTTTTCGCTGGCGTTATGCTTAATGAAACTGAGATTGGGCATAAATCAGCCGAAAGCTCAGTCCAGATGCGGGATTCCTTTTCAGTGCTGTTTTTTGTTTCGGTGGGTATGCTGTTTGACCCGCACACGCTGCTTGATCAGCCGCTGGCGGTGCTGCTTACATTCGCCACTATCGTACTGGCAAAAAGCATAGCCGCATTGGCAATTACCAGGGTATTCAAACAGCCGGGCAATGTCAGTTATCCGGTAGCTATAGGGCTGGCGCAGATTGGCGAATTTTCATTTATTCTTGGCGGTGTCGCCCTTGCCAGAGGCCTGATTTCGCAGGATATATATAATCTCATTCTCGCCGGAGCCATGCTTTCAATTGTAGCCAATCCGTTCTTCTTCCGCTTTTACGATAAACGTATTAAGGGGTAGTTGTTGTTGGGGTGGATTTTAAATGGCGGTCTCGGCGGGATTCGAACCCACGGCCTTCTGCTCCGGAGGCAGACGCTCTATCCACTGAGCTACGAGACCATTTTCGCTAAAGCCAATTACTGGCTTAACTAGTCCACATGCGCCGGGCAAGATATATAATTTTTGGATTAGTACAATGCTTGAATGAAATTGTCACTGATATGCAGTATGCAATCAGGGCTGTTAAATGCTGGAGTATTAACCTCCGTAACTCCCTAGTGTTGGCACGAACTGTCGGCTTCCCCCACCGCCTGCGGGGGGGGCTAGGGGGGGGCATCTTTCTTCTTACTTTAGTACCAACACATTCCCCCCCCTTAATCCCCCCCCGCCTGCGGTGGGGGAGACAAGCAATGTAAATCCAGACCAGCAGACCTGAGGAATTACAAATTTATATTTCTAGCATTTAACAGCCCTGAGTATGCAATACTGCGCCTGACTAACTCTCATATACATCTCTCCGGTGCGCAATTGAGACGATTGAAACTGTTTCTGCTGCATGATCCAGATGATAGAGCACACGGTAGTCACCAACCCTCAGGCTGCGAAGGTGATTTAAGCTATACCGCAGAGTCTTGCAAAAACGAACCGGATCAGCCATCAACTTGCTTTCAATCGCACTTTTAATGCGCGATCTTATAGAACTGCTTAGCCGTGGAATGTCATCACTGATAACTGAATCTGCATATCTGATATGCCACATGGATTATTTCCATGCATCACCATGACTGATCCACTTTTTCGTTACAGCAAGCCGTTTATCGGCGTGCCTGGAAAGCATGATATCTTCATGCAGTTCCAGTGCCTCGCGAATCAGTTCTGCGGCTGTAGCAGAAATAGAACGCTCCTGCTGCGCTGCAAGATTAGCGAGCAGGCCATTCGTCTCTGCATCAAGCATTACCTGAATCCTGGGATTATCCGTAGCCATCTTTTCTACCATATTGGATAATGCCAGTGTACCACCCATTACTCACTTTTGCAAGGTGCATGGGCAAAGCAGCGGATGACAGATACTGCATGATCAGCGAATAGTAACATTATCTATTTCAACAAACCAAACCGCTAAGTCTTGCAGCTTTTTTCGAGTTCCATTTTCTCCCTTGGAAAAAGTTCCCCACACTTCACCATGATAAGGATTGAGTTCAGGTGTTTCAAGTGGATCGTATCCCACCAAAAAGCCTAATCGCCTGAGATCAGAAACCTTGAGTAAAATAGAACCGATCCATCTAGGCGTCGTCACATATACTTTTGAGTCAATTCCAGCGGATTCTATTAGATATTTAAGATCCACAGACATGCCGCAATTTCCTGTCTCGGAAGCCTTGAAAACAATGGATGAATTGATTTTCCTTCCATCCGAATCGATGACAAGCTGTTTTTCTGATACACGGCGAATAACTTCGTGATTGTTTAGAATCTCTTCGTGGTCATGAGGCATTACGCTGCCATTCTCATCACGCGGCGGCGCTTTGATCATGAGATAGCTCCGTAAGCTTTCGAATAACAGGCAGCACCATATTATAAATAGTGGTAAGATGCACCTCATTTCCGTTAGGGCAAAGCTGCTCATCATTTGTCCAAAACCTGACATTATAAGGCTGAACTATATGAAGCTCTATGTCGACACCTTGGATGTGCCACTCAATTTGTAAGTCGCCATCTACACCTGGAACGATTTGAGGAGGTGGGGGAGTATCTGTTTTACAAATTTCATTCAGTAAAGCTTGAGCAAAGCTAGCGTTAGCAAAGCTTACGGGAGTTGCATTATAGCCGTCCCAACCATGTTCGAGTTTAATTAACTCATCCAATTTTTCAGTTACTGCCTTACCCCAATCATATTCTGGCTCAAACATCGTAGCGACGTTTCGCTGAAAACCTAACTGAGGAATTTTATTATTAGTAAATGCAGATGTGCTAGTAGTCATGTTCTTTTCCATATTTTATGAGCAAATCCTGTCGAGATTTGATCAAAACAATTCACTATCTCAATACGCCCATTTTTTAAAAAGGATAACGCACCATCAATAGAGGGATTCGCTGGTAATCCTCTAAAAGTGATATTTAAAGCAATCATGCGTTTATCTTTTTTGCCAAGCGCAGTGACTGCCTCACAAGACAATGCTGCGAATGGATGACCATCTTGGTTTCTAATGACTTTTCTGAGAGCCAGCGAGGAGTCATCAGATGCAAACGTGCTTAAATTGATGATATTGAGCCAGTCATCAAATTTACTTCCCTGCTTACCACCTTCTTCTAATGGGATATGGCTAATATAAGTTAGCTCACACTGATTGATATTAAGTGACTCAACGCCAAAACCTGCCAAATACTTTTGTAAGCTTTTCAGCTCTGACTCGTACTCTTTTATCATAGAGTCAAATCTTACATAATCATTGGAGCCATCACCAATTTTGCGCCAGTTATGCAAGAAGCGATCATTCTGAAACTGAATTAGTTCAGATTTGTTTTTAGATAAAAACCAGAAGCGGTCATGGCTAGGACCAGACATGAGGCCAAATTTTATATGGCCAATCTGCGGCGCGCCAAAAGATTCTAAAGTTGGAGGAAGGGCATCCCTTTCCTCTACGGTAGGGAACTTATCCTTATATAGCTTCCATACCTCACCAACGTATATTTGCTGATACCCATGAGGCGGCGCAAATTGCACCCCAAGCACGACTTCATTAATCGGCGGGTTTTCGTATTCGGGTAAATCAGCAGGTCTAGTCATGTATATTATCTACAGCAAAGTAATTTGTATGTCGTTAAAATAAACATCAAATAGCATTATGTAAGTGAAATTTACGCAGTCGGAATTGAACTGGCGTAGAACTAATGGGAGGCATTGCGTACTGCGGTGTCCCTTAGGGTCATGGGGGTACGTCTCCGTTTAGGGGTGGTTGATACCCCCAGAGATACCCCCAAAGTTGCCGCTGGTGTCAACTGGTGTATACTGGGCTATGCTTGGCAAAGACCCTTGATTTTCTTGGCTTTTGCTTAAATTTACTGGATTATGTGGGGTTGCAAAAGGTGGCGAATGGTGGAGACAAGGGGAATCGAACCCCTGACCTCTTGCATGCCATGCAAGCGCTCTCCCAACTGAGCTATGTCCCCCTTCGGAAATCAGAAATCGGAAGTCTGAAACCAGAATAGTTGAAGGGTAATACATTAGCTGAGGATAATTTCAATGATGGAATTCAAAATTCGAGCTTATAATTGAGCAGGGCGGATTTATTCTTGCGGTTTAAATCCAGGCCGATTGACTGGCGGGTGTGGCGGGTGCGGTCTATCTCCTGCGAAATCCTGAGTATTTTTGACTTGCGGAAAATATCCAGCGTGGTCACCGCCTCGCCGGTTTTAGGATTGTGAAGCTGTATAACCCCCACTTTGTCCTTATCCGCAAAATGATTCCAACCTGAACTCTCGGCAGTATTAGAACGGAAATTGGAGCTGTATATATCCATGCTCACGCGGTTGCACCCGCAAAGCATAACCAATGCCAGTAATATAATTCCCCGCTTCATAACACCTCCAGCAGGTAATATATACTAACAATTGGTAAATATTATTAACGGTTTTTGATGATTATCTTGCGGTATACCTAGCGGCTGTTGCCGAGATTTCTTTTCGCTATCTCAGTATATTCAGGATTTTGGAGTATAAGTTCAACTTCGCGTGTAATTTTGGATAGTTCTTCGGGGTTAACATCATGAAGTAAATCGCTATCTATACCAATATTTTGAAGCTTAGTAATGTCATTAGGTTCCGCAGTAAACAAGCCTATTGTAAACACTTCTTGATTGTTAACTGTGGAGAGGGCTTTTTCTATGGCCTCAATATCAAGCTGAGAAAGATAATCCAAAAATATACCCCTGAAATGACATCATTAAACCACACTCTTCAGACGATAGGGGTATAGTCTCTGCTATCGGTAAAAATTATACTCAAATTTTCGCTCAAAATATCCTAAAAATAGACGCACACAAAAGTTCATAAACAGGTTCTTAATCCCCCTATGCTCCTGGCTACGCTATTGGCTTTTGGAAATGATTCCAAAAAGCACTACCAATTATGGAAGAAAGATGGTATCCTGCCAATAGAGCCTGGAGGTGAGAACAGCCTCCTCACGCACCGTGCAAGCGGTAATTAGCCTTGAAAAAGGTCAAGAGATGTGGAATTTGGCATCCACCTAGGCTTGTAAAGGGCACCTTCTGGTGCCTTTTACATTAATGGTTTGACGAAGCCTTTTCTCAATCGCCTGTTCATGGTATCTTTATCAAGAAGATACATTGATTGTATGGGGTATTTACCATAATGGTTTAGCTTCATCTCTATAGCGGCTAATATATAACTATCGTTCAACGCTTTCATGATTGTAAAATTATCTGGATGTTTATCTGTATAACCTGCAAATTCTGGTTCTGAGATCACTATGCCCACATTATGGAAGCATAATGTGAAATCATCAGGGTGGCGTTCAAAAATATGCCCACAAGCTTTGGCACTTAAATGTATTTCATCATTGCACAGATTAAGGGAAAGAATTTTATTGATTGCTTGATAAGGTAATCCTGAAAAGTTTTGCGATTTGAAATAAAGCATATGATTATTGAATTAAAATAGATATTTAGGAAGCTTATCGAAAGTCAAAACGATTCTGCTTCCATACTCTCTATGTTCTGAACTGAGTATTTTTTCTGCAGCTATAAGGAATACGGGTAAATTGTTTTGTACCACTTTTACTTGTTCTTCTACCGTATTATGATTTTTTCTATCAATATCATTTATAATGGTCTCAGGTATTAATATAGAGTACGGTTGTCCGCTGTAGCGGACTGGTATAATAATTCCTTCTTCTACTGCTTTTACGGCTCTACTATACTCCAATTTAATTTCCCTAAACTGAACGCCTACTCCTCCAGAATTTTCATGTATTAATTTAACTCCTGCCGCTTCGAGGGCATTTGCTATTGAAAGAAGATTGTTTTTCATGGGTATGCGTACATTACGTTCAAAATCAGCGATTGTGGGACGAGCCACTTGGGCGGCTTCAGCGAGTTGATCTTGTGTCCAGTCAAGTAAAGCGCGAGCAGCCCGACATTGAGCAGATGAAATGTACATTTAATTCTCCTTGCATAATTGTTTAATTTATATGACGTTTGACTTATTGTCAAATGTAATTGCGGTTTCTTAAGTTAAGCTACTCAACTTCAAAATATAATCACATCATGGCTACATTGGTATTGGGCGCGGCTGGTTCCGCGGTGGGGGGAGTATTGGGCGGTCAAATTGGCGGCCTGATTGGCTCCGGAATTGGCAAGATTATCGGCGGCGGGGTGGATTCTATAATCTCCGGCGGGGGAAAACTGCCGGAACGCAAAGGCCTGCGCCTTCAGGATTTATCCGTTCAGACATCCACTTACGGGCGCGTGGTACCAACCGTTTATGGGGTAATGCGGGTAGCGGGTAATGTTATATGGAGCAGGCCGATTAAGGAGACTGTCACTACATCAACCTCCTCAGCCGGGGGTGGCAAGGGTGGCGGCGGCAGAATAAGCCAGAGCAGCACCACATACAGTTATTCCATAACTCTGGCCATTGCACTGTGCGAAGGCGTGGTGGATGGTGTACTGCGGGTATGGGCGGATTCTGAGGTGCTTAATCTCTCCCAGGGTATATACCGTTTCTACAGGGGTGATGAATCGCAGAATCCCGACCCACTGATTGAAAGCTTTGAGGGGATAGGCTCAACCCCCGCCTACAGGGGGCTTAGCTATGTGGTGATTGAGGATTTCCCGCTGGCCGATTACGGCAACCGAATCCCCAATTTCACATTTGAGGTCAGACGCAAGCTCCTAAGCCCTGACTATCAGGGCGAGGCCGCTGAACAGATGGTGCGGGAGGTGATACTGATCCCAGGTTCAGGTGAATTTGTGTATGACACCGCCATAAATTATAAAGCAGGCGGCGAGTTAGTGGGCGGCGGTTGGGCACAGAATGGCCTGCGCATACCTGTTAATATGCACAACTATAAGGGAATATCCAATGCACTGGTAGCACTGGATGATTTAAAGGATACCCTGCCGAATCTTGAATGGATTGGTCTGGTCGTCACCTGGTTTGGTGATTCACTGGATGCTGCATCATGCATCATAAAGCCCGGTGTGGAATATCAAACCGGGGCGCGTAGTGAACCGGAGGAATGGAGCGTAGCTGTCTACAGCCGCTCCAATGCCCGTCAGATTACTTTGATTGATGATAAACCACGCTATGGCGGCACACCGGATGATCAAAGTCTGTTGCGTCTGCTGGATGAACTGCGCTTGAGGGGCTACAAGATAATGTTCTACCCCATGATTTTTATGGATATGGATGGCAAGCCCTGGCGCGGCCAGCTTACCGGAACGGCCAGTGCGGTTGCTGATTTTTTCACCAAAACAGAAGGCTATAATGCTTTCATAAATCACTATGCTGCACTTGTGGCTGGTAGGGTAGATGCATTTATTATTGGTTCTGAACTGATTGGCCTGACTAAAGTTTCTTCCTCAACTGGTGTGTATCCGGCAGTAAATGAACTTGTCAACCTGGCGGCCAGTGTGAAAGGCACTTTAGGTTCATCAGTTAAAGTAACCTATGCGGCGGACTGGAGTGAGTATCACCACACCAACGGCGGTTGGTACAACCTTGACCCCCTATGGGCATCACCGAATATAGATGTTGTGGGGATAGATGCGTACTTTCCACTGCATGACGCACCCACCAGCAGTTACGGCCTGCAAACCGTAATTGATGGGTGGAATGAGGGGGAGGGGTTCGACTGGTATTACACCGATGCAGAGCGCACGAATAAAGCGAATTTATCAGCGGCATATGCCTGGAAAAATATAGAATGGTGGTGGAATAACCAGCATTATAACCCTGGTGGCGCGGCCAGTTCCTGGGTTCCGGCATCCAAGAAAATATGGTTCACTGAGTTTGGCTTTGCATCAGTGGATAATGCAATCAACCAGCCGAATGTGTTTTATGACCCGGATTCAGTCAATGGCGCATTCCCCAGGTTTTCAAAAGGTCTGCCGGATATTCTGGCGCAGCGTCAGGGCATAGCCGGAACACTCGCCCGCTGGAAAAATTCCACCATGATTGAGCGTAAATTTTTATGGACGTGGGATGCCAGACCATACCCAATCTGGCCAGACCGCGCAGATATATGGGCGGATGGTAATCTCTGGCGTTATGGCCATTGGGTAAACGGCAAGTTCGGGCTATCCGGCCTGGCGGCGATAGTGCGGGATATCTGCATCAAAGCGGGCTTGAGTGACGGGCAGATAGATGTATCAGAGCTTAATCAACCCGTTGAAGGGTATGTTATCCTAAGCCCAGGTTCAGGCAGGGATGCGCTGGAGGAACTGATGCGCGGATTTTTCTTCGACTGCGTGGAATCAGGGGATATTCTAAAATTCAAGCCTCGCGGGCAGAATCAGGCTATGGCTCTGGATACCGTTCATATGCTGCCCATAAATGACAGAGCAGGCGCGGCGGAGACGCTTAAAATAGTGCGGGAGCAGGAAGCCGATCTGCCGGGAGTTTTAAGTATAATGTATTATGACCGCCTCCGCAGTTATCAGACTGGCAAGCAGGATGCCGCAAGGCTCACCGCCCATTCCCGGCAGGCCGCAGTGATAGATTTGCCAATCGTGTTATCAGGCCAGGCGGCGCGCAGCCTTGCGGAGATTTCCATCTACAACGCCTGGGTGGAGCGGCTTAAGTACAGTTTCCGCCTGCCAGCCCAATATATGGCACTGGAGCCGACTGATGTAATAACTATCAGCGATGGAAATTTTACTCACCGTGCGCGTATTGTAAATGTGCGCCTGAATGTGAATCTGGAGGCTGAAATCCAGGCAGTGGCTGAGGACACGGCAGTTTACAAAATATCCGCACCCACTGCGCCTGCTGAGAATTCCGGCAGCGTTCCTGCTGCACCTTCCCAGGCGAAAACTGAGCTTAGGATTCTCGACCTGCCGCAACTGCCAAACCAGGACTTTGGCGCTGCAATACATTATGCTGCAACCGGGCGGGAAGTTGGCTGGCGCGGAGCAGCTATTTACCGAAGCTTTGATGGCGGCGCTAATTATAATCTCGCCACAAGTGTATCTGACACAGCGGTTATGGGAACAGCTATAACAGCGCTTGGCACTGGTCGCTGGGAAGTTTATGATCTGACGGGGAAGGTTACAATAGTTCTGCAAAGTGGCGCTCTGGAATCAGTAAGCGAGACTGCCCTGCTGAATGGCGCGAATTTATGTTTGATAGGGGAGGAGGTTCTGCAATTCAAAAACGCCGTCCTCTTAGCCACTAATAAATATGAAATATCGCATCTGCTGCGTGGCCGTCTGGGTACTGAAACTTCTGTTGCAAGCCATAGCGCGGGTGAGAATTTCACACTGCTGGACGGCAGGATAACAAGGGAACAAGTGGCAAACAGTCTTCTGGGGCTGCCAAGGTTATACAAGCCGGTATCAATAGGGGATACCCTGGGGCAAACGGCAAGTCAGGAATTCAACCACAAGGGCAGAGGATTAAAGCCATATGCACCTGTGCATATTCGCGGTAGCCGTGATGGTGCAGGTAATTTAAGTTTAACCTGGGTGCGACGTAGCCGCGGTGCGCCAGACCTGGCCGATTATGTGGATGCACTACTTAATGAAGCAAAAGAGCTTTATGAAATTGAAATACTCAATGGCTCCAGCGTGGTGCGCATCATCAGCGGCCTCAGCACCCCAGCCGCCACTTACACCGCTGCGGAGCAAACCGCAGACTTTGGCTTGAGCCAGAGCAGCATTACCTGCCGCATCTACCAGCTCTCAGAAATTGTAGGGCGCGGCTATGCCGCGCAAGGTGTGGTGTGAGTATAAAAATAGTATGAATAAGTATGAAATAGTATTATTATGGATGGTTGGTGAAACTTATAAGTAGGAGAAATAATGTCACAAATAGAGCGTATGACTACAGCTTTGCCTTTAGAAATGGCTTCTATGGTCAAACATGCTGTTGAATGTGGTGATTATGCATCCAGTAGTGAAGTATTCCGTGATGCTCTTCGTTACTGGAAGCAGAAACGGCAATTTGAGCAGCAGGAACTAGAGCGCATCAAGATAGCAGTTGCGGAGGGCTTTGCAGATATTAAAGCTGGACGCATCAAGTCAGCAGATGAGGTGTTTAGCCGCCTTGAGAAAAAGTACAAGAACATGAAATAAATCTGAAACCATCCTGCACATTCCGCATGGAGCAAAGGACTTGCCAGACAGTACGCTGCGTTAAAACAAAGCCCTGAATCCTGATGTCAAGCCTTGAGTATACCGGAATGCTCGGGTTCTTGACTTAACTTTGCCAATTCGTCCAGACGCTTCTCCAATGGCGGGTGTGAACCTATGGGATTTAATATTTTATGCACAATACCTTTTAAAGTTGCAGCAGGAGTTTTTGGGGTTTTAGCTACTATGGCTTTTCTCTCACTGGCTAAAGCCTGTAAAGTTGCCGCATAGCCTTCGGGAGAAGTATGCTGAGCTGCAAAACTATCGGAGCGGAACTCCCCATGCTGCGAGTACAGCCCCAATGGTATAGACGCGGCATAACTATATGCTAAGGAAGATAAAGTATAATCAAGAACGGTATTAATTGTATCGTTTTTAGTGACCTTTTGAAAGGGGCGGAAATTCTCATTAAGGCCTAGTATAAATGAAGCCAGAGGTATAACTGTTGCATAAATCATTTTGCTGAGTCTAAGTAAAGGAGGCACATTCTTTATATGCCCTATTTCATGGGCGAATGTATGCTCAATAACTCCCCCGCCATGCTTCTCTTTGATTACAGAGTCATATTTCTCACGGAACTTTAGGAATCCAGGTGTAACAAATACATGTCCGCCAAATACGCTGGTGGCGGCATTGGGAAGGCTTTCACCAGTTGTTTTATTTGAGTCAATAAGGTAAATCTTTGGTTCTGGAAGATGATGCTTGCGGTACTGAGATAAAACCTCCTCCCGAATTTCCTGATATTTAACTGGATCAAGCTCCTCCGCTACCTTACCTGATTTACGTGTACGCTTAACAAGCGATGAGAAAAACTTATCTTCTAAAAACTTCCCTGCTTTTTCTATCATACCTGCCATAACTGACTACAATATCCTGAATTTATTACAGATAAATGATAAAAAAACAAGTGGGCTTAATTTGTTGCGGATTAGAGCAGTAGCTTCATGGAAAGTTTTACTTTCGGCCTTCGTCCCGCATGGACTTCCAATCACCCATTAGTCTGTTTCCCATGCTATTTTCCTTAATGCGGTTAATGGTTTCGCGTATGGAGGCGGCATTGGGTTGCAAAACCGGCATCAGGCAAGCCACCGGCTTGTTATGCCTGGTAATCATAATGCCTTCCCCATTTTCCACTTTGTTCAGCAAATCAGGAAAATGAGCCGCAGCCTCTAAAGCTTCAATAGTTTCCATAATCTTTTCATTAAAACACAGTCAACTTTAGAATATAACCATTAAAATAACACATAGCAATGACTCTGCTTTCAACAACCTTCTATAACCTTCAGCAGGTTTCATTGACTATCAAATCTAGAGTTGTGAATTTATTATGACAAAACAGCCAAATACTAATGTAGCAGAAAGTTAGCATCTCATGACCCTTATTACCCCTAAAGTTAACTGGCCGGTGGATGCGGCGGGGGCGATGGCTATGCAGCGGCATCTGGCGGAAAGGGTGCTGATCAGGGATGATTTCGGCGGGATTAAAACCATAGCCGGGGTGGATGTAAGTTACGATGTAAAAAGAAACCTCGCCCGCGCCGTAATTGCGGTGCTGGATTTTGCAACGCTGGAGGTGGTGCAGATAAAAACCGCCAGTCTGGCGGCAACATTCCCATATATACCTGGCCTGCTTTCATTCCGTGAAGCCCCAAGCATATTGCATGCCTTCGAGAGATTGGAGAATAAACCGGATCTCCTGATGGTGGACGGGCAGGGAATCGCCCATCCGCGTAGGCTTGGCATTGCATCCCACCTTGGGGTGCTGCTGGATATTCCGGCGATTGGTGTGGCAAAATCCCGCCTTACCGGGCGATTCACCAGCCTTCAGAATAATAAAGGAAGCACAACTCCACTTATGGCTGGGGCTAAGCGTATAGGCACCGTGCTGCGCAGCAAGACTGGCTGCAACCCGCTGTTTATCTCCCCCGGTCACCGTGTTGGTTTTAATACAGCACTGCAAATAGTGCTGAAATGTTTATCCAGTTATCGCCTGCCGGAGCCTACCCGCATAGCGGATAAAATCTCAAAATCCGACTCTAGTTTCGCATAACCCAAAACAAAAAGGCCATATATGACTAATACGACAAACTTAAGTATCGCATTGCTTGCCACCGGGCAGGCGCAGAAGGAAGTTACCATTAATGAAGCACTAATCAGGCTGGACGCTTTGCTTAATACAGGCGCACTGGATAAGGACTTAAACACCCCGCCTTCATCACCCGCAACGGGGGATTTATATATAGTTGCCGCCAGCCCAACCGGGGATTGGAGCGGCAAGGCAGGCTGGATAACATATTTTGACCAGATCTGGCGTTTTGTTCAGCCAAAAGAAGGAATGACGCTATGGGTAAGGGACGAGAACAAAATGTACACCTTTGACGGCACAAACTGGAAGGGTAATAACATTACCGATCCGCTGATTATAGGGCAGTTAGGTTTTAATAATGCTGCCAGTACAGCAACCACGTCTGCAAGCTTTTCCGCCAGCCATTATTTAAGCCTGCAATGCAACGGCGTTACCTACTACCTGCCACTGGCAACTGCCGTTTGGTGATAGAACTTACAAAGCACTTATGCCTAATTTTTTGAATAGCTCCATATCCTCATTCGCGGCTGGGTTGGTTGTGGTGAGCAGTTTCTCGCCGTAGAATATTGAGTTGGCTCCCGCCAGAAAGCACAAAACCTGAGTAGCCTCACTCATTTCATTCCTGCCTGCTGAAAGGCGCACCATTGAGGCCGGCATCATAATACGAGCCGCCGCGATAGTGCGGATGAAATCTATCTCATCAATGCTATGGCCATTCTCTGCCAATGGTGTACCTGGCACTTTCACCAGCATATTAATTGGTACGCTTTCAGGGTGATCTGGCAGGTTGGCAAGCGTCACCAGCAGGGCGGCGCGGTCATCAACACCCTCGCCCATTCCCATTATGCCACCGCAGCATACTTTAATCCCGGCATTTCTTACATTCTCCAGAGTATCCAGGCGGTTGTTGTAACTGCGCGTAGTGATAATTTCACTGTAGAACTCTTCGGAGGTATCCAGGTTGTGATTATAATAATCCAGCCCGGCATTCTTAAGTGCACTACTTTGCTCGGGTGTCAGCATTCCAAGGGTGACACAGGTTTCCATACCCATTGCTTTGACTGCCTGAATCATGGGGATTACTTTCTCCATATCTCTTTGTTTAGGCTCCCGCCAGGCCGCGCCCATGCAGAAGCGGGTTGCCCCCGCAGCCTTTGCTGTTTGCGCCGCTGTTATAACCTCTGATAACTCCATTAATTTACCTGCCGGTTGGCCGGTATCATAGGCCGCGCTTTGGGGACAATATTTACAGTCCTCAGCACAGCCGCCTGTCTTGATGTTCAGCAGGGTGGAGAGCTGTATTTCATTGGGATTAAAATAGCACCTGTGCAGGCTCTGCGCTGTGAAAATCAAATCCATGAACGGCATCTCAAAAAGCCGGATGGCCTCTGTAAGCGTCCAGTCATGCCGTATATCCGGCTTATGGCTTGCTGTAGTGTGAGTTATTGTGCTAGAAACTGCCTGCATTAATATATACCCCTATCGTTTGAAGAGTGTGGTTTAGTGATGTCATTTCAGGGGTATATTTTCTTGTATATTAAGGGGCTGCCGCCCCCGCGCTGTCGCGCTACCCCCGCCGCGCCGGCGCGCTCCCTTACGGTCGCAAGAAAATGTCACTCTTGAAACGCGAGGAGTATACCTTTTATATGGTTGCCGATATAGAATCATTTTTTAGCGCAAAAAACGGGGAGCTTAAAGCTAAAAACCTTAGCCGCGCTGTAATCAGCTCCAACCGCGAGTTTTTTCCGCTTATAAATCGCAGTGGCAAGGCTCTTATTTCCTTTGCCTGTAATGACTATCTCGGGCTATCAAAACACCCGCTGGTAATAGAAGCTGCATTGGATGCTACTAAAAAATATGGCGCCGGTGCTGGCGCAGCCAGGCTGGTTACTGGTTCCTGCCCATTGTATGAGGAGCTTGAGTGGTTGTTAGCCGCATATCATAAACGCCAGACAGCACTGGTGTTCGGCAGTGGTTATCTAGCTAACATGGGTGTGATTTCTGCTTTATGCGGTAAGGGCGATTTAATTATCGCCGATAAGCTCATTCATGCCTGCATGGTGGATGGGGCAAAACTGAGCGGCGCAAAATTCCTGCGTTTCCGTCATAATGATATGAATCACCTGGATGCACTGTACAGAAATGAACGCTATAATTACCGCAATTGCCTGATTCTGACTGAGACAGTCTACAGCATGGATGGGGACATTTGCGCCAGGTTTAAAAAGCCAGTATCTGAGACCAATGGTATCAATATATGGCTTGCCGATTCTGCGCATAATCTGGAGTTTGATGATTCAACCGCCGACATTATCAGCGGAACACTCTCAAAAACTTTAGGCTCATATGGTGGCTATGTTTGCGGGAGCAGCGCGGTGATTGAGTATTTAAAATCCAGTGCCCGCAGTTTCATGTTCTCAACTGCCCTGCCACCAGCCAGCCTGGCTGCAGCGAATGCTGGCCTTAAAATAATAATGAAAGAGCCTGAGCTTCTAAAAGCCCCAAAACGCAATGCCGATTTTTTCAAAGCGATACTGCTGGAGAAGTCAAAAAATCGCATAAATATAATTGGTGATTCTCATATTGTGCCGATTATTATTGGCAATGCGGAGCGTGCCCTGGCTGCAAGTGCTATGCTGGAGGGGGAGGGGGTATACGCCCCCGCCATCCGCCCGCCCACAGTGCCGATTAATTCTTCCCGCCTGCGTTTTTCCTTCAGCGCCGTTCATACCAGCGTGCAGGTGGAAAAAGCGGCACTGGCTGTCAGTAGAGTTTTAGAGCGCTTACTGCCCGAATAGGCGCAAAATTGCTCCGCCAGTATTTCACACAACAGAAGATTGGTGAATGTAGAATAAGGCCTTTCGCTGTTATAATCATAACGCATTGTTTTTCATGACTGCAATGGTTAAAATCTTAATGTATTGATCTCGTAAAATTAATTATTTTCCGGGTTGCTTTTACGGAAGCGACTATGGTAAAAATAAGCATCAAGACAAGAGATTCCCTTAATTGTAAGAAGAAAATCCGGAGTGATTTATGGTGGCAAATTCAAAGAGAAAATTACCAGAAGTGCGAAAAAAAATCAGCACAAAAAAAAGAATTTCTAATACCGATAGCAAAGTACTAACTCAGGATGAATTCAATGCAGTGGTTGAGAAAATGCTGGCCTCGCATAAAGAACTGGCGGCGAAGCTAACGCGCATTGAGCGCAGGATGGAAGCTGCTAATAAGGCGAATTCAACAGTGTATCGTCACCTCAGCGATAATCTGGGAAGCATCATTAAAAATCAGGGTGTGATGTATACCAAGTTTCTGCTTACCCGTCTTAACTTCATTGAGCTTTCCGAGGGTAGAAAAATTTCAGTGTCAGCTACCGAACAGATGGAACTGGAAAACAGCGCAAGCGAAACTCCTGACAGGCGGATTACCAGATTACCAAAACTAATGCACGCAAAACCGCTTAACTTTGAAAAGCGCGTCCTGCATTAGAAAACTGGCACATACAATTTCCTTTTTACATCGTTTGTTTCCGGCTCTGAGAGTAACATTTCAGAGCCGCTTTTTTATGCGTTGTCATAGATTTTAAAAGCCAGTATCAAATCGTCATGATTCGCATTTATGTAATTGCCGCTGCACTGCTATACACTCTTATCGGCATTGCTGATGCATTTGCCGCTGATACCAAAAGCTCGCAGCGAAGTATAAGCGATGCTGACAAAGTGGTGATTCCGGTAGAGTTGGAGACTATCGCATTCCGGCTGCCAGGCACAGGCTGGGATGTTGGTGCAAAAAGCATCACCAGGGAAAAATCACTTATTGAATTTGTTCCAACAGGGCAGACATCCAAGGACTGGAAGGAGATAATATCATTCCAGACATTTCAAGTGCCCCCTGCCACAACAGTTGAGCATTTCTATGAGCAGATAGCCGCGCACTGGCAGAAGAACTGCCGTAATGTGCAAAGTTCACTGGTGTTGAAAAAGGAAGTTCGAGGCCGCCAGGCTATGCTTGGCCTGACTGATTGCCCGGAAGCATCATACTCCCGCCTGCCGGAATACATGATGTATGAGCTTATCAGAAGCTCTAACCGTCTGCATATCATCCAGCGTTCTATCCGTGGTAAGGATATAAAAGTGCAGGATGACGACTGGGTGCGTTTTTTCGACAGCATCAACATCTGCGGCGCAAAAGAGAAAGAATGCAGCCCCACTAACTGATGCTTTTGTGACTCGCTGTTGAGACATCTGAATTAGTAACTCTCCCCCTATGCTCGCGGTGGGGGAAGCCGAGAGTTCACGCCGATACCTGGGGAGTTATTAAATAAAAAATATACCCCTGAAATGAAATCATTCAACCGCACTCTTTAGACGATAGGGGTATATATGTGGTGCGGTCGAGAAGACTCGAACTTCCAAGGGTTGCCCCACTACCACCTCAAAGTAGCGCGTATACCATTCCGCCACGACCGCTTGAAACCTTCAATATATCACAGCATTTATTTTGCAAGCCCCTAAAAACATATATTGCTCGCGTTTCTGAGTGTTGATTTTTTGTACCACTCTACAAAATTACTCATGCCTGTTTGTAGTGGTGTCTGGGGGCTGAAGTTGTAGAGGCTGGAAGCTAAGGTTATATCCGCGCAGGTTTCCCGCACATCTCCGGGTTGAGATTTTCCAAAAACTATGTCCGCTTTTTTGCCAGTAATATCCTGTAAGATATTTATAAGCTCCAGAATCTCCACCGGGCGGTTATTGCCCAGATTCACCAGTCGGTGCGGCACTGCGCACACTGGCGGCAAACGTATCGCGCTGGTGATGCCGCTGATAATATCATCAATATAAGTAAAATCCCTTCTCTGCCTGCCATCCCCATTTATTTTTATTGACCGCCCCTCAATCAATGCCTTGGTAAACAGCCAGGGGCTCATATCCGGCCTGCCCCATGCGCCGTAAACGGTGAAAAATCTTAAGCCTGTACATGGCAGTTTATACAAATGGGCGTATGTGTAGGCTAACAACTCCCCTGCCTTCTTGGTAGCAGCATAAGCAGAAACTGGTTTGTCGCAGTTCTCGCTTTCCTTAAATGGCGGGGTTGAAGTATCCCCGTAGACTGAGCTGGAGCTGGCATATACCAGATGCTCCACCTTCAAAAGGCGCGCCAGTTCCAAAATTTCCACCTGACCACAAACATTGCTGGACGCATAAGTATGTGGCTGCTCCAGGCTGAATCTCACCCCCGCCTGCGCCGCCAGATGCAGTATATACCGCGCACCGCTGAATTCACCCGCATATTTATCAGCAAAGCCGCGCCCGGATATATCCGCCTGAATAAAGCTGAAATTGAAAAATTTGCGCAAATTCTCCAGCCGGGCTGTCTTCAGGTTCACATCGTAATAATTATTCAGGTTATCAACGCCGATAACAGTATAACCAGCCCCCAGAAACGCTTTCGCCGCATGATACCCTATAAACCCCGCCGCGCCTGTAACTATAATTTTATCCATGACAGTGAGATAACATCAGTGGATTTAATGGCAAGT
>CAYTOJ010000020.1:0-21391 GCA_964439415.1 uncultured Rickettsiales bacterium | reverse complement strand
ACTAACTACTCCTCATCCGTCAGCAGTTCCACATTCAGCGCCAGGGATTTAAGTTCCTTCACCATAACGTGGAATGATTCAGGGATGCCGGATTCAAAACTCTGATCGCCGCGCACGATTGATTCATAAACCTTGGTGCGCCCTGCCACGTCATCAGATTTTACTGTCAGCAATTCCTGCAATGTGTACGCTGCACCGTAGGCTTGAACTGCCCAACACTCCATTTCTCCGAAGCGCTGGCCGCCGAATTGGCTTTTGCCACCCAGCGGCTGTTGCGTAACCAAGCTGTATGGACCAATTGAACGGGCGTGGATTTTATCGTCCACCAAGTGGTGCAGTTTAAGCATATATATATAGCCCACGGTCACTGCGCGGGAGAATTCCTCACCGGTGCGGCCATCCCGCAGCATTACCTGACCACTGGTATGCAATCCGGCTTTTTGCAGCAGGTGAACTATATCATCCTCCTTAACGCCATCAAATACCGGGGTAGCCATCGGGATACCCTTTTTCACATTACGTGCCAGCTCTATAACTTCAGCATCTTTCAAGTGTTTGATTTCCGAGACTATAGATTTATCTTCGTAGGATTCCATAATCTGCTTTCGAAGATTATCAACGCCTCCACCTTCTTCCTGAATCGCAGCCAAAGCATCACCAATCTGCTGACCAAGACCGGCTGAAGCCCAGCCCAGATGCGTTTCCAGAATCTGTCCCACATTCATGCGCGATGGTACGCCCAGCGGATTCAGCACCACATCAACATGCGTACCATCCTCCAGATACGGCATGTCCTCAATTGGAACAATACGGGAGATAACCCCCTTATTACCATGCCGCCCTGCCATTTTGTCGCCGGATTGCAGCTTGCGCTTCACGGCTACGTAAACCTTTACCATTTTCAGAACGCCAGGCGGCAGGTCGTCCCCACTCTGCACCTTCTCGACCTTGTCGTCAAACCAGCGTTTGAGTGCCAGATTATTCTGCTCAAGCTGCTTCTTCAGGTGCTCCATTTCAGAGTTTAACTTCTCACCCTCAACAGCAACACCCCACCATTTATTTCGTGGCAGCTTATGCAGAGATTCTTTGGTTATGACATTGCCGGACTTTATCCCCTCGCTTCCGGTAATGGTTTTTTTGCCAATCAGTATTTCTTCCATGCGGCCATAAACAAAGCGTTCAATGATGGAAAGCTGGTCATGCATATCCTTGGCTAAACGGTCTATTTCCGCCTTCTCGATGGAAAGTGCGCGCTCATCCTTCTCAATACCACGGCGGGAGAAAATACGGACACCAACAATAGTACCGCTCACCCCCGGTGGTACTCTGAGAGAAGAATCACGAACATCAGCCGCCTTTTCACCAAAAATTGCACGGAGTAATTTCTCCTCCGCAGTCATGGGTGACTCGCTTTTGGGTGTGACTTTACCAACCAGAATCTCGCCAGGTTTTACCTCAGCGCCTATATGTACAACGCCTACTTCATCAAGGCTTTTAAGCGCTTCTTCACTGACGTTGGGTATATCGCGGGTAATTTCCTCAGGCCCAAGCTTGGTATCCCGGCTCATTACTTCGAATTCTTCAATATGGATGGAAGTAAACACATCGTCAGAGACTATACGCTCAGATATTAATATCGAATCCTCAAAATTATAACCATTCCAAGGCATGAACGCTACCAGCACGTTACGCCCGAGAGCCAATTCACCTAGTTCAGTCGAAGGCCCATCAGCGATAATATCCCCAGCCTTTATCACATCTCCAACTTTCACCAACGGCTTCTGATTAAAACAGGTATTTTGATTGGAGCGCTGAAACTTCATGAGGTTGTATATGTCAACGCCGGGAGATTCGCCCTTAGCGCCTTCAGTAGTGCGAATCACTATGCGCGAAGCATCAACCTGATCCACCACACCGCCACGCTTAGCTGATACAGCCACACCAGAATCCTTGGCTACGATTTCTTCCATACCCGTTCCAACTAATGGCGCTTCACTACGCAACAATGGAACAGCCTGGCGCTGCATGTTTGAACCCATCAACGCCCTGTTGGCGTCATCATTCTCCAGGAATGGAATCAAAGCCGCAGCAACTGATACTAACTGTTTTGGTGACACGTCAATATAATCAACGTTGCCTGGGGGAGCCATCATAAAATCGCCATCCTTACGGCATGAAACCAGTTCCGAACTGATTTTTCCTTTATGGTCAACTTCAGCATTGGCCTGAGCTATTGTATATTTTCCCTCTTCTATAGCTGATAGATAAACAACATTATCTTCAACATGACCGTCATCTACTTTACGATAAGGACTTTCTATAAAACCGTATTTATTGATGCGCGCATACGTTGCCAGACTGTTGATCAGTCCGATATTCGGTCCCTCCGGGGTTTCAATCGGGCAAATGCGGCCATAGTGAGTGGGGTGAACGTCCCTCACCTCAAAACCAGCACGGTCGCGGCTAAGGCCACCAGGCCCAAGCGCTGAAAGACGGCGCTTATGAGTAATCTCAGAAAGTGGATTGGTTTGATCCATAAATTGAGATAGCTGAGATGTGCCAAAAAATTCACGGATAACAGCCGCCACAGGTTTGGAATTCACAACATCATGCGGCATAACGGTATCAACGTCCACCGCATTAAGGCGCTCAATTACCGCACGCTCCAGACGAATGAGACCTATCCTTAACTGATTTTCCAACAACTCCCCAACTGAACGCACTCGGCGATTTCCCAGGTGGTCAATATCATCTATAACGTTAAGGCCATCTTTTACCTCAACCAAAGTTTTTATAACATTAACAACATCCTCTCCAGTAAGATGCGTAATATGGATAGGAATATCAAGGCCAAGGCGCGCATTCATCTTAACCCTGCCAACTTCTGACAGATCATAACGATCAGTTGAGAAAAATAGTGATTCAAGCAAAGCCTCTGCAGATTCAGGCGTTGCCGGTTCACCCGGGCGCAGAACCTTGTAAATCTCAAAAAGAGATTCTTCTTTAGAAGCATTTTTATCTGAAGCTAAAGTATTGCGAATGTATGGACCAACTTTGATATAATCAATAGCAAGTAATGGCAATTCTTCAATGCCAAGCTCCTCAGCCAGCGCAATACTCTGCTTGCTTATTTCATCTCCGGCTTCGAAATAAATTTCACCTGTCTGCGGATTAACAATATCAAGTGCTATAAACTTTCCTATCAGTTCATCTGAGGAAATGAGAATATCCTTTAATCCATCCTCAGCAAGCTTCTTAAGCAAACGTGGCGTCATTTTTGCGCCAGCCTCCCCTACAACCTTACCGCTTTTTGCATCTATCAGATCATGAGTCAGCTTAAGCCCTTTAAACGAATCCGGAATATACTTTGTAGCCCAACCTTTGCTGGCTTTTCGGTATGCTACCGTTTCATAGAATGTGCTTAATATCTGCTCAGGCTCCATGCCCATGGCGCGCAGCAGGGTAGTGGCATATATCTTTCTTCTACGGTCAATGCGGGCAAAAATCAGATCTTTGGCATCAAACTCAATATCCAGCCATGAGCCACGATAAGGAATAACCCGCGCATTAAATAAATACTTGCCCGATGAATGTCCCTTTCCCTTGTCATGATCAAAAAAGACGCCTGGCGAACGGTGCATCTGAGATACGATAACTCTTTCAGTTCCGTTAATCATGAAAGTGCCGTTATCGGTCATGAGCGGAATATCGCCCATGTAAACGTCCTGTTCTTTTATATCTTTTATTTCCTTAGAACCCGTATCCGGATCAACATCCCAGACTATAAGACGGAGCGTAACACGAAGAGGAGCCGCATAATTTATTCCTCTAGCTCTTGATTCCTCAACATCATATTTTGGCCTGTCCAATTCGTACTTAACATATTCCAGCGTGGAGATGCCAGCATAGTCATTGATAGGAAAGATGGATCTAAATACTGAATGCAATCCCGTTTCAGTTCTCTCATCAGCAGCTATTCCAGACTGCAGAAAATGCTCGTATGACTTTTTCTGCACCTCAATTAGATTAGGAATACCAATAATGGACTCAATGTTACCGAAACTTCTACGAATTCTTTTTCTTTTGGTGAAAGAGTACGACATTACAACCCCTTAATCTAAAAAACAGACTGACAACTTAATTCAAGTACAAACGTCAGGAAATTATTAACTACGTGCCATTAACTCAATATTTTGGTTTGCATAAAAAAAATAAACACATTTACAAACCTTAAGCCGCAACGCCAGCATTAAGTATACTGACGTATGCGACCTGCAAGCACCATCTGCATAGAGCAGATTATTTAACTTCGACTTTTGCCCCTTCAGCTTCAAGCCTCTTTTTTGCATCCTCAGCCTTGGCTTTATCAACATTTTCAAGTATAGCCTTACCGCCAGCCTCAGTTACAGCCTTAGCCTCACCCAGACCCAAGCCAGTCAGCTCACGAACGACTTTGATGACATTAATCTTTTTATCACCGGCCGATACCAGCACTACATCAAACTCTGTTTTTTCTTCAACTGGCACTGCTGCTGCACCGCCCGTCGCCGCCACTGCTACGGGAGCCGCCGCTGAAACGCCCCACTTTTCCTCAAGCATTTTCGCCAGATTTGCCGCCTCCATTACAGTGAGGGCGGAGAGCTGATCTGCAATTTGCTCTAAACTTGCTGCTGACATTTTAGTATCCTTAGTGTTTATGGTTATTTAAATCTGTTAATTACCGACTGATGCATAAGCATTAAAAACCCTCGCAAGCTTAGCAGGCGAGGCCTGAATTACACCAGCAACCTTAGTTGCAGGTGCTTGAATCAGACCAATCAGTTTTCCTCGCAATTCATCCAGCGATGGCAGAGTTGCCAACTCCTTTATCTGATCCGGAGAAAGCGACTTCCCATCCATCGCACCTCCAAGAATCAGCAATTTTTCATTACCCTTAGCAAACTCAGCTACGACTTTTGCTGCAGCTATCGGGTCTTCCGAGTAGGCTATAGCTGTAGGCCCCTTAAATAGATTTTCAGCGACAGAAAAATGACCATTGCGCAAAGCTAATTTTGCCAGGGTATTTTTTGCCACCTGAATACCAACCCCGGATTTACGCGCACTAACCCTGAGACTAGTTACATCCGACACCGTCAAACCATGATAATGAGTCACCACCATAAGCCTGGACTTCACTAAATTTGCACTCAATTCTTGAGTAACAGCTTTCTTTTCCGCTCTATTCATATCAATAATTCCGTATTACGCAGCCAAAGTTGAGAGATCAAGCCTAACAGAAGGCCCCATGGAAGAACTTAAAAACGCAGCTTTAAAATAAGCACCCTTCGCACCGGAAGGCTTAGCTTTATTTACAGCATCAACAAGAGCTTTTATGTTTTTCACAAGACTTTCCTGCGGAAAACTGACCCTTCCCACTCCAGCATGAATAATCCCGGCCTTCTCTACCCTGAATTCAACCTGCCCTGCCTTGGAAAGCTTTACCGCTTCAGTTACATTCATCGTTACTGTACCAAGCTTGGGATTTGGCATCAAACCCTTAGGCCCCAGAATTTTAGCAACCCTACCTACAACACCCATCATATCTGGCGTAGCAATACAGCGATCAAAATTTATTTCACCCTTCATTATTTGATCCACCAGATTTTCAGCCCCCACAATGTCTGCACCACCAGCCAAAGCCTCATCCGCCTTTGCACCCTTGGCAAAAACCGCCACACGCACAGCTTTGCCAAGCCCACCAGGCATAGCCACAACACCGCGAACCATCTGGTCAGAATGCCTGGGATCAACACCAAGCTTAATAACCACATCAACAGTCTCATCAAACTTAACGCCTGCACGCTGCTGCATGATAGCAATAGCATCAGAAAGCATATAATGCTTAGACACATCAATCCCTTTGCGCGCCTCGCGAATTCTCTTCCCACCGGATTGGCGGACTACATTAACACTCTGATTCATTACACAACCTCTCCAACAACCTCTATACCCATAGAACGAGCCGATCCCGCCATCATTCTCGCAGCCGCCTCAACATCATTGGCATTTAAATCCTTCATTTTAATTACAGCAATCTCCCTAAGTTGCGGCCAGGTAATTTTACCCGCTGACTGAAGTCCGGGCGTTTTTGATCCGCTGGTCAGATTCACAGCCTTTTTAATATAGAACGATACAGGCGGCGTTTTAGTGATAAAAGTAAAAGTACGATCCTGATAAGCAGTAATTACAACCGGCGTAGGAGTACCAGGCTCCATGCCCTGCGTAGCAGCATTAAATGCCTTGCAGAACTCCATTATATTAAGGCCACGCTGCCCCAGAGCCGGCCCCACAGGCGGTGAAGGATTAGCCTTCCCAGCCGGGATACATAGCTTAACATAGCCAGTTATTTTTTTTGCCATTTTTTATTCTGCACTACTCAATTATTATTAAAAACTTCTACAGTTAATTTTATCTATCAACCTTTTCAACCTGGCTAAAATCAAGCTCTACAGGTGTAGAGCGGCCAAAAATTGAAACGGCGACTTTAAGCCTTTGCTTTTCATTGTCAACCTCTTCTACAGCACCGACAAAAGATTCAAAGGGACCATCATTCACCTTGACGGACTCTCCAATATCAAACAAAACCTTGGATTTTACGCTTTCCGCGCTCTCCTTGATTTGCGAAAAGATTTTATCTATCTCCACCTGCGGCACTGGAACAGGTTTATCCTTGCCACCCAGAAAACCAGCCACCCTGGGAATACGCCGCACCAATTGCCACGTATGATCATTCAGCTTCATCTTAACCAGCACATATCCCGGATATATCTTCCTGCTGACTCCTACTTTTTTTCCACGTTTTACCTCTACCGCGCCCTCAGTAGGCACAACCACCTCATCGAAGTACTCCGACAAACCTTTTTTCGCAGCCTCTTCACGGATTAAATCCGCAACTTTACCCTCAAAACCCGAGTAGGCATGTAGTATATACCAGCGCGAATCAATCTGATTCATGTATCCCCTCGCCCGATGAATAAAAACTTTTGTACGCCACTTCTCATTTCGATGAATGGTTTTAACTTTAAGGAAGGGGTGTCAATATAATAAAAAAAAGTTTTGTCAAACAATGTTATTTAATTTTTACTCAAATTTATTACCCGCGCATCTGATATATGGATTTTGTAAAGTTAATACACAAGCACTATATCAAGCACATGAATCTGGTGAGCCTGCCGCTTTGAGCTTTAGCGTAGTATCAGGCAGCAATGGGCTAACAATAAGTCAATATATCGGGACTCTCCTCAAGAGTGCTTGGAATGGAAAATCTAAAAACAATTCTCAACATTTTATTACCCGTAGTAATGGGCACCAATGAATTTTCAGAGCGCAATGTGTTGCGCGTCGGCAACATAAATAGGGATATACACAAGTAATGTAGCCGCCGGGTAATTCGAGAGGCTTTCAATGTTGACATGCATTTTCTGTTTTTGTACTTAACCCCAACATTAGCTATCAGAATCCTGATCGCCTACTAAAACTTTTTTGTAACACTTTAAAGGCCGCTTGGGTGCTTTTATTTACAGTTTAACCAAAGGGAGATACCTTAAATGACTACTTATATCTTTGAAAATATCCTTGGCCAAAGTTTGGCTTTTAATGCCGCCAGCGATGTTCTTTCATTCAACACTGCTACGGCTAAGCAGGTGACTATTGCCACAAGCGGCTCTGATCTGGTGCTGACCACCTCTTCTGGCTCGGTGACGCTACTTGCTACTACGCTTAATGCTATCACTACAACAAATGTTACCTTCTCCGGTGGCAGCAAGTTGTGGGTGGGTGATGGCGCATCAGCCACCGTGCTTGATGATCTGGCTAATGACCAGTCAACCGTTGTTGGTAGCGCATCCTCGGCAGCTAATAACTTTATCAGTGACGATGTTATTTATGGCCGTGGTGGTAACGATACTCTGGCCGGTCATGCAGGCGATGACGTTATTTACGGCGGCGCGGATGCTGACTCAATAGTTGGTGGTGCTGTTATTGCCTCTTCCACAACCGGCTCTGATAGCATTTTTGGTGGTACTGGCGTGGCTGATACGGCTGACGGCGCTGATTTCATTGGCGGCGGCGATGGTAACGACCTTATATATGCCAATGCCGGTAACGATACAGTTGACCTGATTGGCTACGCATCGGGCAGCACGGCGACCATTTTTGGTGGTGCTGGTGGTGACTCAGTAGCTGCAAGTGCTGGTACTATTACCGGCAATGTATATGTTGTTGCAGGTGCAGGCGATGATAACGTAGTATCCGGCAGTGGTTCTGATACACTGTTTGGTGGCAGTGCAGCGGCTGATACATCTGATGGCAACGATACGCTTAACGCCGGCGATGGTGCTGACTGGATTTATGGTAACGCAGGTAACGATACCATTACATCAGGTGCTGGTGCTGATACCGTGTTCGGCGGCAACGGTTCCGATACAGTAACAAATGCTGGTGGTGGTGCTGACTTAATCGTTGGCGGTGCTGGCTCTGACAGCCTTCTTGGTGGTGCAGATGGTGATACTATCTATGGTGGTGGTGGTGTAGCTGATACATCTGATTCCGCTGACACTATTGATGGATCTGGTGGTATTGACTACATATATGGCAATGCTGGTGCTGACAGTATCGCTTCTGGTGCTGGCGCTGACTTCGTATGGGGTGGTGCTGGTAACGACAGCATAACAAATGCTGGCGGCGGCGCTGACGTAATATACGGCGGCGGTGATAGCGATGTGCTGACTGCAGGTGCTGATGGTGCTACCGTTTATGGCGGTGTTGGTGGTGCTGACACGGCTGACGCGGCTGATACCATTACTGGTGGTGCAGGCGCTGACCTGATATTCGGCAACGCAGGTGATGATTCAATCGCGGCTGCGGCTGGTGCGAATACCGTATATGGTGGCGCTGGTGGTGATACCATTACAGCAACAACAGGTGCTGACCTTGTATACGGCGGCGCAGGCAACGATTCTATCGCTGCTGGAAACGCGGCTGACAGCATTTTTGGTGATGCAGGTGCTGATACCATAGCAGTTGCTGCAACCGGTGGTGCTGATACTATTGATGGCGGTGCTGATAACGACCTTATCACCATTGCAACAGGCGCAATTGGTGCTACAGGAACTGGCTTGATTGTTGATTCCGGCGCAGGTTCCGACACTGTAGACTTTACCTTGGATGATAACGGTACGGATGTATTTAACCTTACCGGTGCTTCCACCAACGATACTACAAAAGTCAGAACCGGTACAACTGATGACGCTGCAAATCTTGACATCGTAGCACTTAACTCAACCTCCATCCAGATTCGTAGTGATAACGATGCTGATGATGCAGGTGACAAGCTTACCTTCTTGTCTGCAAGTGGAGTATTGTCTGCTACTGTTATTGACAGTGGTAGCAATGAATCCCTCCTGATGGCAAACTTTGGCAGCGCAACCACTATCACTGGTGGCTCAGGTGCTGACCTTATAGCTGCAGGAACTGCTGGCGACAGGCTGGAAGGTGGTGCAGGTGCTGATTACCTGAAAGGTAATATCGGTGCTGATACTATCGTTTATGATGCAACTGACCTTAACGATGATGCTACACTGGACGTAGACGGCGGAGAAGGCGTTGATATTCTGACCAATATATCAGGTACTGCTCTGAACGGCACTTACCTGGATGGTACTGATTTCAAGAACATCGAAACCTTCGTAGCTGCTGATGCAACAACTACCATTACTTTTGCTGATGCTTACGATAACAGCGGAATCACTGGCAGCCTTATAACTGTTAATGGTTCGGCTATAGGCTCTGCAGTACTTACAGTTGCTCTGGCATCCATTGGTGGTATTACCACTAATATGTCACTGACTGGTGGTGGTGGTGCTGACGTTCTGGCGGCAGGCGCAGGGACTGACACCCTTTCAGGCGCTGCAGGTGCTGACTTGCTGACTGGTAACGCAGGTGCTGATACTCTCTCCGGCGGTGAGGGTGCAGACTCCCTGATTGGTCACAACGGGGCGGACAGCTTAACTGGCGGTTCAGGCAGTGATTACTTCATCTTCGGTAGCCTCTCGCAAACGGGAGATGTTATTACTGACTTTGACGCAGCTACATCTTCTACCGGTGCTGATATCCTGGCATTTGATGTCACGGGTTCAGGTGAAACTGGTGCGTTTACTTCTGGTGTACTTGCAACAGCGCTATCTGAAGTAGTTGGTGCTACATCTGACCCGACAGCTCAGGCTGCTAGTGATACTATAGTAGTTGCGCGCATCAGTGCTGATGCTACTACACCTGCGGCTACCAGCAACATCTTCGTGTTCGATGGTGCTGAGTATGCTGATGCCAGTGCACTGCAAACTGCTCTGCAAACCGCAGGTGATAGAACCATCACTACAGGTTCCGATGGTACTGTAACAGCTACCAACTTTATCGGTGTTTATGATAAAGGCTCATCCCTTGGTATAGTTGTGATTACAACGGCAGCTAACGCTACCACTACCGAAGGATCATCAGTTGTTGAGATTGGATCGATATCAAATATCTCTTCTACATCCACTATTGATGCCAGCGACTTCGCATTTGTTTAGTCGTAAGTATTCTTAAGATAACGAGAGGGCGGCTTTTCAGCCGCCCTTTTGCTTTTTGAAAGTGTTTTGTGTTTTACACGAACATTAGAGACAGCATTTTCAATTCGCTCTCTGGTGCGCTCTAGTACACCATTCACGCAAATATGACTGATGGTTGGATAGAGCCTGTGGAAGTGAATCGTCGGTTTATTGGTACTCCATATTTATTTCGTTCATTCATAGAGAGTGTTAACCAGTCATATTTAATCATATGGTGTACTAGTGCCTCGCCGATATGCTTCAATGACGTACCACGCTCCTCTATGGGTACATAAGTCAGATCGATATCTACCGATAGTCGCGGCATATCGCGCACAAAAAGATTGATAGCAGTGCCGCCAGCATGGCAAAGCAGGTTTCTATCGCTACTTACGGCAGCACATCCAGCAGCAAAACGACCTGTTTCGTGTATTTTTTGTAACTCCCCAGGTGTTGGCACGAACTCTCGATTCCCCCTCCACTGCACAAAGTGGTTGAGATACCCCCCCATACAAGCAAGTTACTGGATTCTCTTAACTAAAAGAAATTCGTACTTTCCCCAAAAAATATAATGAGGCACTCTCAAGCCCCCGTACTTTAGAAAAACAACTCGAATTTTTGGATTCTCAAGTCAGGAGTAAATCGCGTGAGGCGCAGAAAACCTAAGGTTTTTCTTATCGCCAGAAACTGTTGGAAAAACAGTTTCCAAAAATAGATGGCGAGGGGTTGTAGACGCTATGCGAACCTGCGACCAGACAAGACAGGCGATTGTGAAGCTCAATATGGCGTATGTTTATTGGCTGCGACGGGCAGGGTTTTTGGAGCGGCTGGGGCTACATTTTTTGTAACTGCCCAGCACCCCCTGCCATGCGTAACATACTGTAATTTAGGATTATAAAATTCAGGCTGCACTGTGATTTTGCCAAAGATCCTATAAAATTGGCATCTTTATGTAAATCCTGCGGCCAATAGCATTTTGCAAATGATTGCGATTTTACATATTACAATATGTTATTTCCAGCAGGGGGTGCTGGGTAGTTACCATTTTTTAATAGAAATTTTGAAGAAATTACGATGATGCTTGTTTAAATTTTTCTCTCCAGTCTTTGTAATTCTCATCTTTAGGTAGCAAGGATGGATCAATATCGGAATAATCAACTAAACCAATTTTAGGTCTTCCAAAATAAATCTTTCCAGCTGTTTCTTTCCCCACTTTGATTAGTTCTGCCGTAAGCTCTTTTGAAAACCAAATAGCATCATCGCAAAAGTCATTAATTGCTTTCATGACATTACAGTAAGTATCATACTGAATACTGCCACCCGCTCTATCTAGGCGAATACCATAATATAAACATGCTAAACCATGGTCATTAAGATCATACTTCATAGCTAATTGATTTACTTCCGCCAGAACTCCATGTCGAAAATTGACTTGGTTTTTTAACTCGTGAATCACTCGGATTAGAGTAGTTGCAATTACAAGCGCCCGTAAAGGCAATTCGGGTTTCTCCAGTAATTTGGAATTGAGTAATTCAAAATCCACGAAGGGAAAAGATATGGTTTTATTATCAAAAGGAATGGTGATTTCTTGAATTCCACTTAATTTTCCTGATTTTGCATCAACAAATTCTTTCTTCTTAGATTCATATAGTTCGCACATGGACTTAACGTGCTGCTTCTTAAGACTCAAAAATATGTTGAATAGATCGTGCGTAATTCCAATTGCTGTTTTTGTATGACGAATTTTGGAAATTACTTCTGCTCGCCGGTTGGTTATCATAACCATTACGTAACCACCTACAGCACCAAAAAATGATCCCACTGCAGCTATCCCCATTGGTGAGTCAGTCACATAGAGATAAGTAGCAAAAGCGTGTAAATGCTCCAAAATTACTCCAAAACAATTATGTATCATGGGAACTCCAATCGGGACTCGAACCGATTTTTGTTTTATATACCTATCGCACTTCAAGAGTGCGGTAGGTATATCCTTTTTGTTTTGCGCATGGCCGCCAATCCAGCCCCATGCGCTTATATACTGCTCGCGGATTAACTGCAAAAATCCGCATTCTTCATAGTCGAGCAGTATATATCAATGTTCAAAAATGGAGAAGCCATATTTGCGAACCCAGAATTTGAGGCTATCTGGGAACCTTAGGGGCTCGGCGTAAAATGGTGGGAACGGCGGGATTCGAACCCACGACCTACAGATTAGGAATCTATCGCTCTATCCTGCTGAGCTACGTCCCCTATGCTAATGATTTAGTAAATAAACATGGCCTTTTTGTCTAATGATTTTGCTTATTAATTATCGAGCTAAATTCTTTACTGTTTATTTGAAATAACTTATACATCCCATTGAAGCTGAAACATTCAGCTTTGGGGCTTTACAACCCCTTACTACAAGCGGTTCTGTGCAACCGTCACTTGCACTCCTCGTCCGTAGGGTCGGGGAGGCGTTGGCGTATACAATAGGCTCTGGCCAAAGGTTAGCGCGACCTCTCTTGTAGTAGGTTTGTAAACTCCCCGGTCACCAGCAGATTTTGTGTTGGTGGCCGTCACCGCAAGCAAGGGAGTTTTACATGTTATTTAAGCGAAAACCAAAACCACCACTTGAGCAAGCGATGTGGATGCTCGATGACGCGGTCGAGATCATGTACCAGTACAAACGCGATAAGGGGTACAAGCCCACAGCATCCGACATGGAGCTATTCGAGCGTATCACCCAGCGATTCTGGGAGTGTCACACCACCGCGTCCTACATCACCAGTTTATTGCAACAGCGTATGACAGGTGAGTTGGAAGGGGCGAAGAAATTCAATGACGCGGAAGCATTTGATTATCACTATCCACATAATGGCTAACCCTCATTCGGAAGATGTACAACTATGGGTATTCCACTCCCACTATTTTAGCCAGTTCCAGATAACCGGATTCAAGGTCAATTTTCTCCTCGCGGGATTGTGAGAGGAAGCTCTCCAGCAATGGGTGGTGTTTTATGGCATTGTCTACCTCCGGGTCTGTGCCGCGCCGGTATGCGCCCAGGCGGATCATCTCAGCCATATCCTCATAGGTGGACATTAAACGCCGCGCCTTAGAGATAATCTGATTCTGCTTTTCTGTATTGCAGTTCGGCATGACGCGGGAGACGCTGCGCAGGATGTTGATGGATGGATAGCGCCCACGCTCAGCAATGCCGCGCTCCAGCACAATATGGCCATCCAGAATGCCGCGCACGGCATCCGCCACCGGTTCGTTATGATCGTCCCCCTCCACTAAAACAGTGAAAAGCCCGGTAATGCTGCCGCTGCCCTCTCCTGGGCCGGCGCGCTCCAGCAGTTTTGGCAGTTCGGCGAAAACGGATGGCGTATAGCCTTTAGTGGTTGGTGGCTCCCCGGCGGAGAGGCCAATCTCTCGCAGGCTCATGCAGTACCGGGTTAAGCTGTCCATCATGCACAGCACCTGTTTGCCCTGGTCGCGGAAATATTCCGCAACGCTTAAAGTGGCCATTGCCGCTGTACGGCGCATCAGTGCGGACTCATCAGAAGTAGCGGCGATTACTACAGAGCGTTTTAAACCTTCTTCGCCCAGGTCATCCTCAATAAACTCTTTAAGCTCGCGCCCACGTTCACCAATCAGCCCTATGACGTTGACATCCGCCGTGGAGTATTTTGCGATCATGGACATCATGGTGGATTTACCCACACCTGACCCAGCGAATATACCCATACGCTGACCTTTGCACATGGTAAGGAAGGTATTAAGCGCCCGAATGCCCATATCCAGCTTGTCACCAACCCTGCCCCTTGCGGATGCGCGTGGTGGTTTGTTATTAAGTGCAACGGCATTTATACCACCGTTTACAGCCCCTTTACCATCAATGGGTTCGCCAAATGCATTAAGCACCCGGCCAAGCCAGTCATTCGATGGGTATAATGAGTTTGCCGCATCTGCCATTTCTACTTCAGCACCAAGGGCAATACCGTCTAATGAGCCAAACGGCATCAGAAGAGCGCGATCCTCCCGGAAGCCCACAACTTCCGCCTGTAAGTATTCACCGCCACGCAGCACAATTTTGCAACGCGCACCAACGCAAAGCGCCCATTCAATGCCGCCTACTTCTAAAAGAAGCCCTTTTACAGCAGTCACCTTGCCGGTGATTTTAACTGGCTTTATCTTGCCGATTTCCTCAATGATTCCATCTGCCAGTTGTGAGATGCTCATGCAATTTACTGTGTGGCGGTTAGTTGCAGAAAGTTTTTTAATATATCATGCCCAAGCTCTGAGGCTATACTTTCAGGGTGGAACTGCACACCGTGGATGTTGGAATTTCTAGCTGATACTGCCATTATCACACCGTCCGCTGTTTCCGCTGTTATCTCCAACTCCATCGGCAGGGTATCCCGCTCCAGAATAAGGGAGTGATACCGGGCGGCATTGAACGGGCTTTTTAGTCCCGCGAACAAACCTTTTCCCTGATGATACACCGCGCTGGTTTTGCCATGCACCGGCTTGTCGCCGCGCACTACCTTGCCGCCGAATGCCTGGCCGATGGCTTGATGCCCCAGGCACACACCCAGCACCGGTATATTTCCTGCATTTCTTATTACCTCAAGGCAGATTCCTGCCTGCGC
Organism: uncultured Rickettsiales bacterium; assembly: GCA_964439415.1. Taxonomy (GTDB): domain Bacteria; phylum Pseudomonadota; class Alphaproteobacteria; order Rickettsiales; family CAZAGG01; genus CAYTOJ01. The sequence continues at coordinate 6,132 of CAYTOJ010000020.1, read as the reverse complement.
TGGCTCCTTTGGGCCTGGGGAGATGACTATTCCCTCCGGTTTTAAGTTTAATAACTCTGCTGTGGTCATAGCATCGTTACGGATTACTTTTACCTCAGCACCAAGTTCCGCTAGGTAATGCACCAGGTTGTAGGTGAAACTGTCGTAGTTGTCTACAAGTACAATCATTGCAGTTGCGCAAGCTTTATAGCTTCCTGATTGATTTTTACACCGTACTTTTCTTTCAGAAGGCGCATATATTCAGTGAATAAGTCGCTCTCTATTTCCTTATTCAAAGTGTTGCGGTAAATTTTAGCTTCCTGCCCTTTTGCATCAAACGCAGCGGGAATAATCTTAAGCGGACGTGCCGAGATATAAGCATCCCCCGCCTGGTATGGCTCGCTTGCTTTGTTCAGTGGCATGGAAAATACAGAATCAATCAACTGCGGCGGTAGATTCTTCGCTGCATCCGTGCCTGCTCTGGCTAACGTGACTACTTCCCTGGATAATTCCAGCCCCATTTCTTTAGCCTTCGATGCGGGATTATTATCTGCGAATATTATCCCGGCTGAATCCTTCAGAACTTCCTGCTTTTTCTCGAAAGTATAATCCTTCACAACCTGGGCTTTTACCTGGTCTAGCGGCGGCACTTCCGACTTTTTTATCTCCAGCACTGATAGTGCATAATACGCGCCTTTTCCAGCATCCACCATGTTTGAATTTGTGCCCATATCCAGCTTAAAAGCGGTGCTGACGAAACTTTGCAGATCATCCGGCACGCTGTCCTGCTTGCCGGATGCACTGAACCAGCTAGTCTCCTGAACTTTTAATCCGTATTTCGCAGCTATTTCCTGTAGTGGTGTTGAGGCAGCCAAGTCATCGTCAATTTTTGTAACGCGCTGGTATAATAATTCTTCCTTTTTACGGCTTATAAGTTCCTGTTTTATTTTATCTTGCAGTTCCTTAAGCTTGGCCTGTTTCTTTTCCGTTTTCTTGATGACTTTAAAAATATGGAAACCAAGCTCAGACTCTAAAACCTCAGTAACACCGCCCTGTGGCTGGCTGAAAACTGCCGTTGCCAGTGATTCCGGCAGGTCAGCTTTTGTCACCAAATCCATCTTTAGCACTTCCTTGCTGGCTTTATCAAAGTTCCCCCCCTTTTTAATAGCGGCCAGGATTTTTGTCGCTTCCTCCTTTGAATCTGTCCTTATCTGCTTGAGATCAAGCTTTTCAGGGGTGGAGTAGCTATCAATATTGGCCTCAAATTCCTGGGTTATTTCCTCATCATTCACGGCAGGTGTTTCAATGTCAGCATTTGAAAATCTTATATATGATGCCTTGCGCATCTCCGGCGCGGCGTAATTTTGTTTGTTGTTTTCAAAGTACTTATTCAGCTCTGCGTCAGTGGCTTCCGGTAGCTTTTTAATGGCGCTGGCGGATAATTTAGTCAGCTCCACTTTTCTTATCTCATGCTGCGCCAGGTAATGAGCCTGTAGATAATTATCCGGCACAAAGGCGATTTTTTCAAAAAGGCTGGTCAGTAGTTCCAGAGTTTTATCCTCCCGCACTGCGCTTATAAACTTAGCCTCAGAGCCGTACCTTGCCTTCACCGAATCATATTTTTCGCGGGAGAATATTCCTTTCTCATCCTGAAAGATCGGCATTTTTTTTATCTCCGCAGCGATTAGTTCATCGCTGATTATCAATCCTTCATCCTGCGCGGCTTTAAGCAGCAGGGTGCGGTTCACCAGCTTATCCAAAGCCTGGGCTTTAATGGTTGGCGCGAAATACTCCGCCGCCTCAGCCCCTACCTGTGCCTTAAGGCGGCTTAGTTCACCCTGGGTAATTTGCTCCAGGTTTTGCTGGCTGATTCTGGTTCCCGCCACCACGGCAGCATCTTTGGTGCTGGAATGGCGGACAATATCCCCCATACCCCACAACACGAAGCTTAATACTATAAGCGCAAGAAAAACCTTGGTGAAGGTTGTTCCGGCGAAATTCCTGAAACTTTGCAGCATATACCTCTAGCACCTAAATAATATAGTTAAAAACAGGAATTTCAGAGGTATACTATTTACTTTTAGGGGCTGCCGCCCCCGCGCTATCGCGCTACCCCCGCAGCGCCGGCGCGCTCCCTTCGGTCGAATAGTGCCACCGCTGTTATTACGCAATTAAATACCTAACTGTTGAATTAAAATCTGAGATTGCTAATGAATTAACTTCATAGAGAGAAAACAGTTTAATGGCAAAGATTGCAATAGCGAATTGGAAGATGAACCTGCTGGCCGCGGATGGCGTGGCACTGGTTCAGGATTTAACCACAAGGCTTAAGGGCAGGGATGTTGAAGTAGTCATCTGCCCGCCCTTCACCATTTTAAGCGCAATCGGCCAAGCCATGCGTGATAGCGGCTTTTCTCTGGGCGCGCAGGATTGCCATGGGGAGGATAAAGGCGCATACACAGGGGATATTTCCGCAAAAATGCTGGCGGATTTGCGCTGCTATTTTGTTTTAGCAGGGCATTCTGAACGGCGGATGTATCATCATGAATCCTCAGAAATGGTGGCAAAGAAAGCCGCTGCCGCTATCAGAGCCGGGCTTGTACCCATAATATGTGTGGGTGAGGATTTAAAAGTGAGGGATGAAAACGGGCATCTGGCACTTATAGAATCGCAGTTAAAAGCATCCATAACGCCGGATCTGGATATGGCGGAGATTATAATAGCTTACGAGCCAATCTGGGCAATCGGCACAGGCCGCACCGCAAACCTCACGGAAATTACGGAGATGCACCAGCATATAAAAACCGTTCTGCAACAGAACTTCCCCGCCAATTCCTTCAGAGTGGTTTACGGCGGTTCAGTGACAGACGCGAACGCTGAGGAAATCTTAAGCCTGGATGCGGTGGATGGAGTACTGGTAGGCGGCGCCAGCCTGAAAGCCGAATCCTTCGCTAAAATTGCCCTGGGTGGTTAATTTCCGGCAGTGGCTGAAGGCAGTTTAGCATCCGGCTCGAATAAATAAAATGGTGTGAATTCGGGGAAGGCAAGCACGTTTTCCAGCTTATATTCTGCCAGTTCCCGCGCTGATTCTGCTATATTGTTATCAGTTACAGGTATTGCTGCAAATTGCCCACATCCGGCATCATTCAGTAAATCTGCCAATTGCCGGGCAAATGAGCCTGTGATTATACCGCTGCTTAATACCCAACCGTTATTGGTTTTCTCATTAGCGAGATAACTCTCCAGTTCTTCTGGCTTCAAGGTCTGCGGTGGGATGAGTGGCTCAATATTGCTGCCGAAGGCTTGAACCAAAATCAGGTTGCGCAAGTTTATTTCAGCAATAATTTTTATGCCTCTAGTATTGCCCATACTCCAGGCAACAGCCTCCCAGGCGGTAACGGCCAGTAATTTTGCGCCGGATGCAACGGCTATGCCAAGGCTTGCTGCCATGCCAACCCGGATTCCGGTAAAGCTGCCGGGGCCATTTATGCACACTATATAATCAAGTTTTTCAAAAGTTATCCCAGCCTTTGCCAACAGTTCAGTACACTTTATAATTAAAAGTTCAGCGTGTTGATTTGGCGCATCCTGCGTCACTAAATCAAAAACCTGATTGCCTGCTCGCAGACTCAAAGATAAAAGCTTCCGGCTGGTATCAATACTAAGCAGGTTCATAGTTCTGCCTGTTATTTTTCTCTATCCTCCGCAAAACCAGCAGCGCTGGCAGTGAGACAAGAAAGCTTATGATAAAAAACAAATCCCAGCCCAGTTTTTCAGCGAACAAACCGGAAGGGGTGGAAAGCCAGGTGCGCCCGAATGCCGCCAGGGAGCTGAGCAGCGCATATTGAGTGGCGGTATAATCGCGGTTGCAGAGCTTGCTGATATAGGCAATCAAGGCGGCTGTTCCAACACCGCTGGCGAAGTTCTCCACCGTTACAGTAAAGCATAACGCGTAAATATTATTGCCCATATGGTGCTGGAATATATACGCCAGCAGCGTTACCGCCTGTAATACTCCCGCCACATATAAACCACGGTATAATCCTAGCCGCCCACTGATTACGGCGTATGCATATGCGCCCATGATTGTTGCCACCAGGCCATAAACTTTCACCACCTGGCCGATTTGCGTTTTAGTGAAGCCAAGCTCCAGGTAGAATACATTGGTCATAACGCCGGAGAATGCATCGCCAAGCTTGAATAATATCACGAAAATCAGAATCAGCGCCCAGTCCTGCCTGCGGCCAAAATCCATAAAAGGGTCTAGCAGCATGGATTTAAAATCAAGTGAGCGGGCAGGGGTATTATTCTGGTTATCCTCACGCGCTATAAACGCCCCAATCAAACCGCAGGGAATCACAAAAGCCATTGTCAGATACGCCGCCTGCCAGCTCCAGGCATCGGCCAGCATCAATGCCCCCGCGCCGGAGATTATCATACCCATACGATAACCAAAGACTGAGGCTGGCGCGCCAAGTTCCTGCTCCTCCGGCTTAAGAAGTTCGACGCGGTAGGCATCAATTACTATGTCCTGCGTGGCGGAGAGAGTGGATACAATAAGCGATAAAGCTGCCAGGTGAAGAATCTGCATGGCGGGATGGATAAAGGCGATTGCGGCAAGCGTTAGAGCCAGCAGAATCTCAAGCAGTATCAGCCAGCTTCTACGTTTGCCAAAACGCAGCAGAAATGGAATCCGCACATGATCCATCAACGGCGCCCATAAGAATTTCAGCGCATATGGAGTGCCAACGGATGCGAATAAGCCAATAGTGGCTTTGGTAATTCCATAATCCTTCAGCCAAGCGGAGAGAGTTGAGCCGGTAAGCGCCAGAGGGATTCCGCTGGAGATACCCATCAGAAAAATAGCGATTATCCGCCGCTCAAAATACTTTTTCAATGCTGTCTATCCATTAGCTATACCTCTCGCACTTCAAGGGTGCGATAGGTATATCAACTGCTCACACCTCTGATGCGGTAATTTTTAACACTTATTAAACACCGTTAATCCTCACCGTTTTTGACTATGGATATATCCGGTGCATCCACGCGCTTCATGCCAACTACATGATAACCGCTATCAACATGCAACACTTCCCCGGTTGTACCTTTTCCTAAATCACTTAGCAGGTAAACAGCGCCGCCGCCTACATCCTCCAGGGTGGTATTGCGCTTGAGTGGTGCGTTATATTCATTCCATTTGAATATGTATCTGAAATCCCCAATGCCTGATGCTGCCAGGGTTTTCAATGGCCCGGCGGAGATGGCATTAACGCGCACATTAAGCTCACCCAGGTCAGCGGCCAGATACATCACGCTGGCCTCCAGTGCTGCTTTGGCCACGCCCATAACATTATAGTGCGGCATTACCCGTTCAGCGCCCAGGTATGACAGGGTAAGCAGGCTACCGCCGTTTTTCATAAGCGGATAAGCGCGCTTGCAGACTGCCGTAAAGGAATAGCAGGATATGTTCATGGTTTGCGCAAAATTCTCATAGGAAGTATCAACATACTTGCCGCGCAGTTCGTTCTTGTCGGAATATGCAATGGCATGAACCACAAAATCCAGACCGCCCCAGGCTTTTTCTATTTCTTCAAATGTTTTATCAACACTGGAAATATCGGTGACATCACAAGGCAATACCAGGTTTGAATTAAGGCTTGCTGCCAGCGGCCGCACCCTTTTTTCCAGTGAATCGCCCTGAAAGGTAAAGCCAAGTTCGGCACCGTGAAGCGAGCAGGCCTGAGCTATGCCCCATGCTATTGAGCGCTCATTAGCCACGCCCATGATAAGCCCGCGCTTGCCCTTCATTATTGCTGACATAGGAACCTCTTTATAATCTGGTACAGTGGTAAATACCCAAAACACTTTAAGTGTGTTTTCTGGTATGTTGCTTTATTGTTTACGCATGGTCGCCAATCCAGCCCCATGCGTGTATATACTGCCCACGAATTAACTGCAAAAAAATCCACACTTTTGAAACGCGGACAGTATATAATAAGGCTTTGATAGTACAAACTGGTGCAGGTATGCAAGGATTAGTACACAAGGCTCTAGGTAGTGGACAAAAATAACCTTGAACCAGACACTTAGAAAGTTGTCGGGTGGGAAGCTTTCACACTTGATAATTTGGCTTAAAAACGTGAATGTTTATTT
>CAYTOJ010000019.1:0-21894 GCA_964439415.1 uncultured Rickettsiales bacterium | reverse complement strand
GAGAAAGGAATGATGCGCGGCGGCCTGCAAAACCTCCTCGGCGGCTTGCGGTAGGTGCACTTACCCGTACCCATTTAAGCATCTAAATATATGTATAAAAGAAAATATACCCCTGAAATGATATCATTAAACCACACTCTTCAGACGATAGGGGCATATTCACAAATTGTATCAATACCCCGTGCCGGTTCCAGTTGGCCAGGGGTCGTTATTGCCACCGTAGCCACCTATTCCGCCACCACCACCGCCGTAACCCTGCCCGGCGATGCCACGGAAGTTATCCAGCACCCTTTCAATATCAGTCATGGCGAACATTGGGTGCTTGGGGTTGTATTTGCCCATTCTGCCTCCGGCATTATTGCAGATATCGCCATTTTTCAGGTTGATAAAACCGGCTTTGCGCCCACCCGGGGTATAGATGTTGCCGTTGCCATCCACCCTGCCATTGCGTAATGTCACTGGTATCACATTCACTTTTGCCGCTTGTTTGTCACGCTCCTTGCGGCGTTTCTCTAAAAAGCGATCCAGCACAAACTTGGCGGAGGCTGAGAGTTTCTCAACATCCTCCTTTTTATAACGCCCTTCTATTCTCTCTTCTGGATCGTCTACGCCCATTTGTTTATTGCGGTCAGACTTGGCGCGCATCATGGCCAGATATTGTTCCCGCTTCTCTTTGGACTTTGACTTCTGTTTGCCTTTATCCAGAAAGCCCATTTTCTCCATCATCATCAGCTTGGCTACGCCCATGCGGTTGCTGCCAACATTGCTGACATGCCCAACCCCGCCACGGGATGAACTCCCCCCCTCTTTGCCATCGCCTGAGGAGGGAGCTTTGCCGAAATTACCACCACCTAAAAATGTACGCGACATGATTTTTATTATCTTTAATGCAATTACAATTATAGCGCAGAAGTATGAAGGTATTTTGTCATCTGGAGGTTTTTAAAACAATCTTGCATCAGCAAGCATCAAATACTCCTTTCAGGTAGGGTTGCAGGATTCCCTTCAAACGGACGCACGCGAGATAAATCCAGCGCAGGATTATGCTGCGCCTGCCACAGATCATAGCCACGCTGCATATTAACCCATACATTCGGCGTTGTATTCAATGCACGCGCAAGGCGCAATGCCATTTCTACAGATATAGTCGCTTTACCGTTGATAACACGGGAAAGTGTCACGCGATCTACATCCAGATGCTCCGCTGCCTCTGTCACCGTTAGACCCAGCGCATCAATCACCGTATCTCTCAATAGCGAACCAGGATGAGGCGGATTGTGCATCGGCCTGGTCACTGGATATTCTCTCTTGTTTGTTATAGTTTACCTTGCTTCAATGCCCTGCCCACTGGATGCTTTTAAGGTCTATTCCTTCCTGCACCATCTCCCACAGTGGGCTCATTGAGCGCAGTTTATCTATGCTGCGTTTTACCAGGTTGATGGCGTAGTCTATCTCCTCATCTGTGGTGAAGCGGCCAAACCCGAAGCGGATGGAAGTATGCGCCAGCTCCTCCTCCACCCCAAGTGCCCGCAGCACATATGAAGGCTCCAGCGAGGATGATGTACAGGCAGAACCGGAAGATACCGCAATATCCTTAATCGCCATAATCATTGATTCACCCTCAATATAAGCAAAGCTTGCATTGATGTTGCCCTTGTAGCGCTGCACAGCATCGCCATTTAAAAACACGTCAGGGATGCCTTGTACGATTTCATCCATAAAACGCTGGAAGTAACGGTTCACTTTTTCAGTATCTGCCTGCATCTCCTTAGCCGCAATTTCAGCAGCCTTGCCCAATGCCACTGCCAGAGGTGTTGGCACAGTGCCGGATCTAAAACCACGCTCCTGCCCACCGCCATTAAACAGCGGCTCCAGCCGCACCCGTGGACGGCGCCTTACATACAGTGCGCCCACGCCCTTTGGTGCGTAAATCTTGTGGCCGGAGATGCTGAGTAGGTCAATGTTCATATCATCCACATTCAGCGGTATCTTGCCAAAAGCTTGCGCCGCATCAGTATGGAAAAACGCACCCTTTTCGCGGCAGATCTTGCCGATTTCCGCCAGCGGCTGGATTACGCCGATTTCATTATTCACTGCCATTACTGATACCAGCACTGTTCTTTCAGTAATCGCTTCCCGCAGCATATTCAAATCCACCAGGCCATTCTGCTGCACTGGCAGATATGTGACTTTAAAACCCTCAAGTTCCAGATGGCGGCAACTATCCAGCACGCATTTATGCTCAGTTACCAGTGTCACCACATGGTCTTTCTTCTCGCGGAAAAAGTGCGCCACGCCTTTGACTGCAATATTATTGCTCTCAGTAGCGCCGGATGTAAAAATAATCTCCTTGGCACTTGCCCCGATTAAATCCGCGACCTGCTGGCGCGCTGCGTCTGCTGCTGCTTCCGCCTCCCACCCGTAGGAATGGGTGCGTGAATGGGGATTGCCAAACTTCTCCGTAAAGTACGGCATCATCGCCTCCACCACTCTCTTATCACATGGAGTGGTAGACTGATAATCAAGGTAGATGGGGAATTTTATGGTCATAACGTTATACTTTTTCTATAATCAGTTTAAGCGGCATGTTTTGTTGCTGTAGCCCTCAGACTCAGGCGCTGATACAAACCGCGCCATTGCTGAATGAAGATTTCTATATCATCCCGTATTGTTGCCCAACCGGTGCTGATGCGAATAGCTGTTGCCGCTTGCGTTTCACTAAATCCCATAGCTAGAAGGGAAGCAGATACCTCCACCCGGCCAGATGAGCAGGCGGAACCGTTACTAACCGCTATGCCGCCTAAATCCAGGTTCATTAGCTGGATTTCACTGGTAACGCCCAGCATTAAAATTAGTGAAGTATTGGGCAGCCTGGGTGCACCACGGCCTGCGATTACAACATCCGGTGCTATTGCAATAATATCCGCTTCTATCTGGTCGCGCCATATCGTCAACTCATGCATTTTATATAGGGCGTCTTCTAGATTTTCCAAGGCCGCCGCCATACCTGCCAGTGCTGGCAGATTATGCGTACCGGATCGCAAGCCAGCTTCCTGCCCACCGCCATGCATTAGTGGCTGTAGTGGCGCACCCCCACTTACTATCAAAGCTGCCGCACCATACCCACCACCGAATTTGTGAGCAGATATAGTCATGTAATCAACATCCAGAGCTTTAAAATCCACCTGGATTCTGCCGATAGCCTGGGAAGCGTCAGTATGCAGGAAAGCGTTATAGCGGCGGCAGATTTTTGCTATCTCAGGAATTGGATTTATCACCCCGGTTTCGTTATGCGCCAGTATTATGGAGACCAGTTTCTCCTGATCATGGGGTGTATTCTGTAGTATCTGCTCAAGAGCCGCCATATCAACCAGGCCGTTACCATCAACCGGAATTACTGTAGTATTTGCCGCAGATTTACTAATACTGACGTGCTCTGTAGCACTGATAATATGCGCGGTAAATGTTTTCAGCACTGTATTATTAGCCTCAGTGCCTGAAGCTGTGAAGATAACCTCCCCTGCTTCGCAGTTTATCGCACTCGCCAGCTTTTCACGGGCGGATTCCAGTATGGCTTTTGCCTGCCGCCCCTCAAAGTGGGTGGATGATGCATTAAGCGGCACTTGCATGGCTTGCTGTATAGCATCTCTGGCTTCCGGCTTAATCGGCGCGGTAGCGTTATAGTCAAGGTATATGCGCCCCTTATTATTCATAATGAGGCTACCATTACTTCATTATTGCCAGAACCGGCTCGCATTTCTCTGCTGCATACATCACGCAGACTTATGCCACTGAAATAGGCATGAATATGATCGGTTAGGGATTGCCATAGACCATGGGTCAGGCAGCGGGATTTATCATGCAGGCAACCGCTTGATTCATGCTCCTCGCACCTCGTCATCTTTACCGATTCAGACACGGCGGCTAAGATGTCTGATATATGGATCCCATCGCTGCCACGCGCCAGGTTATAACCACCGCCCGGCCCCCGCATGGATTTCACCAGGCCGGATTGACGCAGTTGCATGAATATCTGCTCCAGGAAGGATAAGGGGATATTCTGCGCTTCCGATACTTCTGAAAGGGAAACCGGCCTTGGCTCACCCTCATGACAGGCTATGTAAACCATAGCAGTTACCGCATAACGGGCTTTGGTGGACAGCATCATGACTGCTTCCCCCCCCAGCTTTCAGCCGAGCGCTCTAGGTTTTTATTAGTCTCCTCCAGCGATGCTATGCGGGTTTTTAGAAACTCAATATCCGCTTTAAGCGCCGCTGCAATATCCGGCATTTCACCACGGGGAACCCCATACGCTTCAAAGTTTTTATTATCATCAATGGCGATAACTTTTGGTTTTACCTCGCGGGCTGGAATACCAACCACGGTGGTATTTTCCATAACATCCTCCACCACTACGGCGTTGGAGCCGATACGGGCGTTATCACCAATTTTTATAGGACCCAGAAGCTGCGCACCGGAGCCGATAATAACATTACTGCCGATCTGCGGATGCCGCACACCTTTGTTCCAGGAAGTGCCCCCCAAGGTCACGCCGTGATAAATAGTCACATTATCGCCAATAACGGCAGTCTCCCCGATTACCACCCCCATGCCATGATCTATGAACAGGCCATCCCCGATTTTCGCACCGGGGTGAATCTCAACCCCCGTGAGAAAACGCGCTGTCTGCGATACAAAACGCGCCGGAAGTTTAAAACGCCAGCGCCATAATCTGGATGATAGCTTATGCGCCATTACCGCATGAAAACCAGGATAGCATAAAAACACTTCCATGCGCGAGCGTGCGGCAGGGTCGCGGGAGAAGTAACTGTCGATTTCCTTTAACAAGCCCATTGATATTTTTTAATTTATGAATAGATTACTGTGTTTTTCATTAGCGACATTGAATTTTAAGTATAAATACCCTACTTGTACGGTCAAGTATTAATTGGCAAACAAAACTAACCATCCGACAAGTTGCTAAGTACTTGGTTTAGAATAATTTTTGCCCCCTCCCTAACCCTCCCCCGTAAACGGGAGAGGGGACTACGGAGCAGGTTTTCTCTATGTTCCCCCTCCTGTTTACGGGAGGGGGTTAGGGGGAGGGCAAAAAAGTCCTCTTAACTTGTCGGGTGGTGAGGCAAACAAAATTAAATATATACCTGTCGCACTCTTGAAGTGCGATAGGTATATTACCATAGTTGACGGATAGAGAGATAAATGGCTGAAGTAATAATACCCGGCCCTGAGGGGCGCCTGGAAGGGCGCTTCCATCAGGCGGAGAAGAAGAACGCACCTATCGCCGTTGTTCTGCATCCCCACCCCTTGTATGGCGGCACGATGAACAACAAAGTGGTTTACAGCATATATCAGGCATTTGTACGCACGGGCTTTTCAGTGCTGCGCTTTAACTTCCGCGGGGTTGGGCGCTCTCAAGGCAAGTTTGACGATGGCCTGGGGGAACTGATAGACGCTGCAACCGCGCTGGACTGGATGCAACTGCAATGCCCTGATGCCTCAACCTGCTGGATTGGCGGCTTTTCCTTCGGCTCCTGGATTTCCATGCAGATGCTGATGCGCAGACCTGAAATTGAAGGCTTCGTTGTGGCCTCACCACCCGCTAATATGTACGATTTTTCCTTCCTCTCACCCTGCCCCTGCCCCGGCATAATCCTGCAAGGCGATAAGGATGACGTGGTTGCTGAGGATTCCGTCTCCAAACTCGCCACCAAGCTTGCCACCCAGAAAGGCTCCAAGGTGGAGTATCACATGATACGCGGTGCGGATCACTACTTCCGTGGCCATATTGAGGATGCCAGCGCACAAATGGAAGAATACATCAACAGCCGTATGGAGAACTTCCAGATTAAGCGCCGTGTCCGCCCGGATCGCAAACGCCGCCAGATACCAAGAACTTAAGACTATGCCAGATAACAGTCCGGCGGCGATAGTTGCACAGCTAAAGGCGGGAAATGAGCGTTTTCTGCGCGGGGAGTCATCACAATCGCCACAGTCATCGCTGGCAAAACTTAAAGAGTTTGCACTAAATGGTCAAGTTCCCAAGGCTATTGTGCTTTGCTGCTCTGATTCACGCGCCCCGGTGGAGATGATTTTTGACCAGGACATTGGCGATTTATTCGTAATCCGCGTTGCCGGTAATGTGGTTGCGCCCTCGCTGGTTGGCAGTGTGGAGTTCGCAGCGGAAGCTTTCGGAGTGCGCCTGGCACTGGTGATGGGTCATAGCGGCTGCGGGGCGGTGAAGGCCACGCTGGATCACGTTGTGCATCTTGAAGCTATCAGTACAGAAAACATCCATGATATTATAAGCCGCATCAAGCCGCATATCTTCACGCTGGCACATGCTTCAGGCTCCAGTTACCAGGAAAAACTGGCGCAGGCGGTGGAAGCTAACGTGCATGCCTCAGTAGGGCAGCTTTCACACTCCAGCCGCCTGATTGAAAGCAAGGTGGAGCGCGGCGAGATGCTTATCCTCGGCGCAATTCTTGACCTGAATACCGGACAAGTTGAATTTCTGGATTAATGGAGGTGCTTCAGTTCTTTTGTCTTCCAAACTCCTTCCAGAATGCACGAAATTTCAAACTGAGACACTATACCTATCGCTCTACAAGAATGATACGCATTGCCAATTAACCCGGCTTATGCAAACTCTGGCGGCATTTATTAAAACATACTTATAGCCCCATGATGAAATTACCCCCTGATGTCTCGTTTGGTGAAATAGCGCATAAATATTCACGTCCTCCGTATCCGGATGATTTGATTGATGCAGTGGTGAAGCAGACTCACTTAACAGCAAACAGCGTAATCGCCGATATTGGTGCAGGTAATGGTCTGCTTGGGTTGGCTTTTGCCCGCAGAGGTCATAGAACCATCCTGGTGGATGCAAACCAGAAGATGCTTAATCAGGCGCAGCCTGGAGAATTAAAGGACTTGGTTGAAACCAGGATAGGCCGGGCGGAGGAAACCGGACTGGGCAATGCCACGGTTGATTTAGTAATGGCAGGAAATGCCGCGCACTGGTTTTCACCAAAAGCTGAGCAGACCCGCCGGGAATTCCGGCGCATTTTAAAACCCGGTGGCAAAGTTGCTTTTTTCTTTATGGTTCCATCCCTTCATGATCCGTTCATAGCAGCTTTGCATCAGCACATGCTGGATCAGATTGCCGCCTATCATGAAAGGCCAGCTTTTGTTTTTCATGAAGCGGATAAAATCGCCGACCATGCATTGCTATTGATTCCGGATGCTATAGTTTTGGATAAACGCTTTCATTTGCCCTTAAGCAGCCGTGATATAATCGGCTACCTCGATACCACCCATACATTTTCACAGATTTTCAGTCAAAATCCTGAAAGCAGGCAGAATTTACTCACATTTGCAGATACCGCTAACACCACCAGCACTGAGTATGAGTGCTCGGTTTACATCGGCAATCCATGAGAACTTGAGAATAAGCCTTTGTACAAAAATTCCGCTTCCATTCAGGTTAATTTTCCCATAATCCGGCTGTTAGAGGCTGGGTCGAAATAATGTTTGGCTTCTTTTTGCCCTTTTTACGCTGTTTGCCGTCAAAAAATTAGTCCATAGTCCCTGCTATGGTCGAATTTTTCTTCTAAAACATCGTAAAAATTGCTAAAAAATAACCTCAAAATTAAATCGACTCAGCCTCTTATGAAGATACTTTTTATTCACCAGAACATGCCGGGGCAGTATAAACACTTGTGCCGGGCTTACGGGGCTGATCCGACCAACACCGTGGTTTTTGTCACCAAACCGAAGAAGGATGTGGACATACCAGGGGTGCATAAGGTGGAGTTTCACCTGCCGCGTGACCCCTCACAAAGCACGCACCGTTACCTGATACCGTTTGAACGGGCGGTGATAGAAGGCCAGGAAGTATGGCGCATATGCAAGAAATTAAAACATGAGGAAGGCTTTGAGCCGGATGTTATAGTGGCGCACCCCGGCTGGGGAGATACGCTTTTCATCAAGGATATTTACCCGAAAGTGCCGCTGTTGTGCTTCTTTGAGTTTTATTACCGCTCCCACGGTGCGGATGTTAATTTTGACAGCAGCGACAGTATAAAAGCCGATGACGAAGCCCGTATCCGCATTAAAAACGCCACCAATCTGTTCAGTCTGGAGAGTGCTGACTGGGGCGTATCCCCCACACACTGGCAGTTCATCCAGCACCCGCCGGAGTTCCGCCATAAAATCTCCATCATTCATGATGGCGTGGATACCGATGCGATAATCCCTGTGGATGAATACACCCTGACACTGCCAACAGGCCGGAAGCTCACCCGCAGCGATGAAGTGGTGACATATGTCGCCCGTAATTTTGAGCCATACCGAGGCATCCAGACATTTATGCGCGGCGCTAAGGAAATCCTCACCCGCCGCCCGAACTGCCATATACTGGCGGTGGGGGGGGATGGGGTAAGTTATGGCAAGAAACCTGCGGGGAATAAGTCCTGGCGTCAGTTGATGCTGGAGGAAGTACGGCTGACGCAGGAACAGGAAAAACGCCTGCACTGGTTTGGCTGGCAGCAGTATGACGACTTCCTGAAGATACTGAAAATCTCGCAGGCACATATATACCTTACCTATCCTTTTGTGCTTTCATGGTCGATGATTGAGGCAATGTCAGCGGGGTGTCTGGTTATAGGCTCACGCACCGCCCCGGTGGAGGAGGTGATAAAGGATGGCGAGAACGGCCTGCTCACCGACTTTTTCGATCATAAAATGCTGGCGGATAAGGTGGATGCGGTATTCAACCACCCGGATAGAATGGCGAAACTCCGGCAGAACGCCAGAATTACTGCGGTGGAGAAATACTCACTTCAGAAACTTATGCCGTTGCAGATATCCCTGATTAACGATATGGCAAAAGGCCTGATCCCACCACCAACCGCAACAACAATAGCAAACCTGAGTGCCGGGCGTTAAAGCCTCACTTTGCTCTTATCAAATAACTCATAAAAATTAGCGGTTGTTGCTGCGGCTATTTCCCCTAAACTGATTTCTCTTATGCCAGCCAGGCATTCGGCGGTATGTTTTACAAATGCCGGTTCGTTACGTTTGCCACGGTAGGGCTGCGGCGCGAGGAAGGGCGCATCAGTTTCTATTAAAATACGATCCAGCGGAATCTCCCTGGCAATCTGCCGCAGATTCATCGCATTTTTAAAAGTGATAATGCCTGAGAATGAAATATAAAACCCGGCGTCCAGAGCTTTAAACGCCAGTTCCCGGGTGGATGTAAAACAGTGCAGCACTCCTTTTATACCGCCTGGCTTTGAGCTTTCAGTTTGCAGTATATCTGCCATATCGCTATCCGCCTCGCGGGAGTGAACTATAAGCGGCAGCTTCAAACGCCTGGCTGCCTCTATGTGAATCTCGAAACTCTCCTTCTGTACAGGCTCATGCTGCTTGCCCCGGTAATAATCCAGCCCGGTTTCGCCTATGCCTATAACCTTATCCCGCCCGCCCAGTTCAAGCAGTTTCTCCACCGTTGCCTTCGCTTTTTCATCCGCTGAATCGGGGTGGACACCAAGTGAGCACCAGACATTGGAATGCGCTTTGGCAATGGCGTATACTTCCTCAAATTCCTCCAGGGATGTACATATGCTGACCATGCCATCCACACCATTATCGGCGGCGCGGCTAATGCAGCTTTCTAAATCCGCTTTAAAATCCGGGAAATTCAGATGGCAGTGCGAATCAATAAGCATTATACCGCTATCGTTTGAAAAGTATTGGTTTTCCATGTCACTCCGGCGGTATATTTTTTGTTTGTTGAGGGGGGCGCACCCCCCGGCCTATGGCCTCCCCCCAGCGCGCTGGCGCAAGTCGCTACGCTCCAAGAAGGCAACCCTTGAAATACAAATGGCATAGCTTATCCGTATCTGGGGAATATGGGCATCGGTGCAGGTAGCTGCTGGCCGGGTTTTATACGGCCACTTTCCCCCACATATTTATATAAAAAGTTATCCGGTTGTACCCCAAGCATTGCCAGTGTTTTAGCAGCGGACTGCGGCATGAATGGCAAAAGATACAGATAAATATGGCGGATAGCCTCCAGCAGCACATAAAGCACGGTGTTCATGCGGGTGGGGTCAGTCTTGCGCAGGCTCCAGGGAGCCTCAGTATCTATATACGCATTGGCCTGATTGGACAGGTTTATAACCGCCTCCAGTATCTCGGAGAATTTAAAATCCGTTATTTTTAACCGGATAACTTCCAGAAGCTCAGCGGCATTTTGCAGGAGTCTCACATCGGCATCGGTCATGACGCTAGGCTCCGGCACAACGCCGCCGCAGTTCTTGGCGATAAAAGCCAGGGTGCGCTGCGCCAGGTTGCCAAAATTATTGGCCAGTTCCGCATTGATGCGGTTAATCATGGCCTCTTGCGCATAGTTACCATCACTGCCGAAGGGAACTTCCCGCAGCAGAAAATAGCGGGTTTGATCCAGGCCAAAATTCTGCACCAGATCAATAGGGTCAATCACATTGCCGAGGGATTTGGATATTTTCTGCCCCTCATTCGTCCACCACCCATGGGCGATAACCCTTTTTGGCGGCTCCAGCCCTGCCGCCATTAAAAAAGCCGGCCAGTAAACCGCGTGAAACCTTAGAATATCCTTGCCTACCACATGGATCGCCTGCGGCCAGAAGTCGCGCATATCTTTTGTATCTGCTGGGTAGCCAAGAGTGGTGATGTAGTTGGTGAGTGCGTCCATCCACACATACATCACATGGCCGGGGCAGTCCGGCACTTTGATGCCCCATTTAAACGTTGTGCGGGAGATGGAGAGATCATGCAGCCCGCCCTTCACAAAGCTGATAACCTCATTGCGCCTGCTTTCGGGATATATAAAGTTCGGATTGTTTTTATATAACTCCAGTAACTTATCCCCCCAGGCGGAGAGTTTGAAGAAATAACTAGGCTCCTCCACCCATTCTACCGGCGCGCCGGTTGGGGCTTTGCCTTCCACCAGTTCATCCGCCGCGAAGAATGCTTCATCCCGCACTGAGTACCACCCGGCGTATTTGCCCTCATAAATCCAGCCGTTTTCCCTTAAGGTAATCCATAAGCCTTGAGCCGCTTTTATATGGCGCTCTTCAGTTGTGCGCAGGAAATCATCGTTGGAGAAGTTCATTACAGCAGCAAGGCTGCGAAACTTGGCAGAGTTCGCATCCACAAATTCTTTGGTTTCCACGTCCATTGCGGCAGCGGCTTTTTCAACTTTCTGGCCGTGCTCATCCGTGCCGGTCAGGAACTTTACCTGTTTTTTATCCATCCGCATAAAACGTGCGGCAACATCACACGCCAGTGATGTATAGGCATGACCAATATGCGGCGCATCATTCACATAATAGATAGGTGTGGTTATGTAATAATTTGTGTTGTGCATGGAAATCTATTCAAGGCATGGTGTAATTTGGTATAGTCTATCCATGACACAGCAATTACAAGCGTGCAAGAAAATGGGTAGTGCTTCAGCTTGAAGGTTAAATAAGATTAATGACTTATTCCTGTTGGGCTACCCAAAAGACGAAATAGCCATTTTATTAGTTCAATAGAGCCTTGCGCTGCTAAGAATAACCCGACCGCAGCAATCCATGTGCCGTATTGTTTTAACTTCGCTTGAACAAAGTCTCTGTCTGTTAATTTTATCAGGCATTTTATCTCATCCCTTACTGGATCGTTGCGGGATAAAAGTTTTAAGAAATTGTTTTCAAACAAGTCTTGCATTTTTGCAGCCTTAGTTGCTGCTTCACATAGTGTGTCTGCTATCTTTTCATTTGAACCAAACTTTTCTTCAAGATCAGCAATTCGCTTATCTAGATTGGCAAAATCTTTATCATGTCTTTCAGTTGAAACAATCGCATCCATATCCAAGTCTTGAACTTTGCTTGGTTTTGTAACCATTTAGGACACCTTTTTAAGCATGTTTTCGGTGGGCTTCAAAGTTACTTCACTACCTGATTCATCCTTGATCGAAACGGATTGCTCGCCTGCTTTATACAATATAGTAAGTGCGAACCGCAGGAGGCTCTCTTCGTCTTTAAAATTCCACTGCTGTTTTATTGTATTCAAAACTTCGTAATCGCCATTATCAAAGTTTAAAACAATAGAGCCATCGGAAGAAGGAACTTCGGTTGTGATTTTTTTTATCGCCATGAGGGAGTTTTGACAGAAGAGTTATAAATTGTCAAAGGGGAGTTCAATTCATTCCACTAAAGAGGCTATTTTTCATGGGGGCATTTAAACTATCAATTCAAAGGCCTCAGCTTCTTTTTTTTATCTTCAATCTCACCAGTGACAATATCAGCAATAAACTTTGCAAGCTGGTTTGTATTGCGGGGTCTTCTGAATTGTTTGCTCATACAGTTATTATCGCATGACATGCTTAATCGGTTAAGAATCAGAAAATACACGAATTTTCAAACTGAGACACTACCAGAAAATGGATTAATTCAAGCACCACGGGTGACGTTGATGATAAGTTCATTGTCAGTTGCTCTGCATTCCAGGCCTGCGTTCAGGCTGTCCACGGTTTGGGAAACAAGCACCATGGGGGCTTTCTTCGGTTCTATTTCATCAAGGTTGTATACCCCACTCAGAACGCTTTTATCTGAATCATCAAACTTGATATTTGAGCCACTGGCCAACGCGCTTATACCGGTGCCGAAAGCTCCGGCATACAAATTGATTTTCACTACACCGCCCCTGACCAGGCTCTCTGACGATACCAGCACCAGCAGCAGCATTAACCGCCCCATCCGGCGGCTAACGGAAATTTCCGCATTATCCAGGCCTTCCCATTCCACAGTCACCTTGCCGCCTTCAAGATAAGCCTCTGCCAATGATTTAAGGTCATACAGGTCTGCCTCACCGGAGAAATTAATGCGGCCATAGGCGTTACGGAAGAACATGAGTTTGTTGACTGCATTCTTAGCACTCATCTGAATCAGGGCGAATGCCTGCTTGGCTGTGCTTTCATCCTCATCCAGCAGTTCAGCACCGTTATTCACCGCGCCTATTGGCCCGGCCAGATCGTGACACAGGCGGGTACAGAGCAATTCAGCAAGTTTCAGTTCGTTTGACATTTCCGGTTTTCATGCTTCTTAAATTAAGTTTGAAGCATTAAGCTGAGAACTTTAATAAATTGCTAACGTTATTATCTTATATCCTAGCCTTTGATGATATTGGAGAACATTAATGTCTGAAAGCAAAGCAGCGGAAGCCCCGGCGGGCAAGGCGGGTAAAAAGAAATTCATTATAATCGGTGTCGCGCTGCTTCTGCTGGGCGCAGGCGGCGGTGCTGCCGCTTACTTCACCGGTGCGCTTGGCGGTAAGGATAAGGAACACGAAGCGGAAGAAGCGGGCGAGGATAAAGACGCACACGGTAAGAAGGGCGAGAAAGACGGGCACGGCGAAAAAGGGGACAAGAAAGAAAAAGATCACGGCAAGAAGGAAGAGAAAAAAGGAGAGCATAAGGAGGAGGAGGAGAAAAAAGATCACGGCGGCAAAGTGCCAGAACAGAAAGGCATCAGCGCCGGGCCGAACGGCACGGTTTATTATGAGTTTCCCAGCTTTCTGGTGAATTTGAACATGACTGATGCCAAGCGCGCCACATTCCTTAAGGCCACCATCCAGCTTGAACTGCAAGGCACGGATGATATAGAGAAGATAGACCTGCTTAAACCCAGGCTTACCGATATTATAAATACCTACTTAAGGGAATTACGGCCTTCGGACATTAACGGCTCGGCCGGGCTGTTCAGGCTGAAGGAGGAATTACTGGTGCGGGTGAATCAGGTTGCCGACCCGGTAAAAATAAACGATATCTTATTCAAGGAAGTATTGGTGCAGTAACATGGCCGGTGATGAGCAGACTGACGATCCGTCAAAGCTCTCTGAAGAGGAGGCTCTGGCCGCGCAGTGGGGAATGCAGGGGGGGGATGGTGAAACGCCCCGCACCTTAAGCCAGGAGGAGATAGATTCCCTGCTGGGTTTCGCCGGAGGCAGCGTTGACAGTGCCGCTAAAAGCGGGATTGAGCTGCTGCTGGATAAATCACTCAATACCTATGATAAACTTCCCATGCTGGAAGTGGTGTTCGACCGCTTAGTTCGCACCATGTCCACCTCGCTGCGTAATTTCTCCTCCGCTAATGTTGAAGTCAGCCTGCAATCCATGAATTCGCTGCGTTTTGGCGATTACCTGAATTCAATTCCCCTGCCTACTCTTATGGTGATTTTCAAAGCCATGGAGTGGGATAATTACGGCCTTATCACCGTGGATAGCTCATTGATTTATTCTGTGGTGGATGTGTTGCTTGGCGGCAGACGCTCCAACCGCCCGATCAGGATAGAAGGCCGCCCTTACACCACCATTGAGCAGAATCTGATCAAAAGCCTGTGCGAGATTGCCCTGGCTGATCTCAGCACGGCGTTTGACCCGATCAGCCCGGTAACATTCGCTATCGACCGGATGGAAACCAACCCACGCTTCGCCACCATCGCCCGCCCGGCCAATGCCGCCATACTCATCCGCCTGCGGGTGGATATGGACGAGCGCGGCGGCCATATGGAACTGCTGCTTCCCCACGCTACGCTGGAGCCAGTGCGGGACTTATTGCTCCAGATGTTCATGGGTGAAAAATTTGGCCGTGACACCATCTGGGAGACTCACCTGGGGAAAGAGCTGCACAATACCGATCTGGAACTGGATGCGGTAATGAGCGAGCAAAGAATGACCCTGGGCGATGTTATGAGTTTCCGCGTTGGCACAACCATTCTGCTGGATAAAAAGCCTGATGATCTGGTAACTATCCGTTGCAGCGGGTTGCCGCTCTTCAGCGCCCGTGTAGGGCGTTCTGGCGAGAAAATTGCATTAAAAATTGAGGAGCGGATCAGGAAGCTTCAGGAAGAATAGTATAAGGCTCTGGATTTATGGAACATTTATCATCTTTTATCTTTGATATTATCCTCATTGCTCTGCTTGGGCTTACCATATCCTATTGCCTGAAGCTTAGCCGCCAGTTGCAGATAATCCGCGACAGCAAAGGGGAGATGGCCACATTAATCCGGCAGTTCGGCGAGGCTACGGAAAACGCCAGGGCAAGTGTTGAGGAACTCAAATCAAACAGCAGAAAAATCATAGACAGTCTCCAGACCAAGATAGAAAAAGCCACCTTCGCGGCTGATGACCTTACTTTTTTAATGGAGCGGGCGGGAAAAATAGGAACAAACCTTGAGAAAAAACCTGCCGTATCTAATTCCGGGGATATAAATCGCCTCTCCACACCTTCTAATTTGAATAATGCTAACTCTAATAATGCAATGAATTCAGCAAAGCCTGAACAAAGCGCACAGAAAGATACCCCCCCCAGGTCGCAGGCGGAGAGGGAGCTTCTGGAAGCACTGAAATCCATAAGATAAGCACATGACAGCAAAGATAAAATTATTGCCGCTGACTATCCTGCTCATGTTTTTCGCATTGATTGTGCGCATACCTGAGACGTTAAGCGATGGCCAGATGATCTATAAATCCGCGCTGATAAGCGACTCATACGCAGCGGAGGAGGACAGTAAGGAAGAAAAATCCGATGCAAAGACTGATACAGAAGCGGATGAACACAGCAATGATGCTAAAGACGCTGACAAGAAGGTGGATACAAAGGAATCGAAGGAAGCAACCACCAATACAGTATCAGATGCTCCCCCCCCCCAGAACGTGGGTGCAACGCTGGATGGCTGCAAGCTTTATACCCAGACTGAGATGGATCTGTTGCAGGGGCTATCCAAACGCCGGGAGGAACTGGCAGACAAATCAAAGAAAATAGACGAAAAAGAAATCATGCTGAAAGCGGCTGAGGACAAGCTGCAAAAGAAAGCGCTGGAGCTAAGCAGTATTAAAACTGATGTTGAGAAGCTTCTAGGGTTATACGACCAGCATGAAGAGGCTAAAATAAGAAGCCTGATTAAAATATATGAGAACATGAAACCCAAGGATGCCGCTGTAATCTTTGAAAAACTGGAAATGCCGATTCTGCTGAAAGTGGTGGAGAAAATGAACGAGAAAAAGCTATCGCTCATTCTTGCCAGCATGAATCCTGACAAGGCGAAATCAGTCACTGTTGAGCTTGCCAGTGAAAAGCAGCTACCTTCTCAAGGTACGATTCAGAACGCTAAAGCAGCGTCAACCCTACCGGAATTACCTAACCAGCCAGCCCCCAGGTGAGCACCGGAACATCATCAGAAGAGACAAATCTGAAAATAACGTGGACTATTTTTGCATCCCTCAACATTATATTATTAGCCTTTTTTATCGCCCTCTCCGCTTTGTCCAGACCGGATAAAGATAAAGCAGCCAAAGCCAGGCAGAGTATCAGCAGAACCTTTGCGGATACAAAGGGATTCATGGAACCGCCTCAGGTTGCCCCGCCTCAGGCACTGCAAACACTGTATCAGGAGATAAAAACCATTGCGGAGAATAACATTGATGGATTTGAAGTGCTTGAATCCCGGCAGGATGGGGAGAGAATAATTATATCAATGCCCTATAATTATTTTTTCCTGAAGGAAAATCCGGCGGTTTTCTCAGGCCGCAAATTAATATCGCAGGTGGCGCAGTCGTTGAATCAGCCGGAGCATACAGATTTTCGCATAAAAGCTCTGATAGAAATAAATTCCCCGGATGATAACGCCCTTGCCAATGCCGATATGTTATTCAGACAACTCGCCAATGCCGGGCTTACCAGCAGCCGGATAACCTGCGGCGTAAAAATAGCGGAACACGAAAAGGTAAGCTTTATTCTGGAGGCGAAATAATTTATGGTTTTAGTTCCTAAATTTAAATCTGTCCTAATATAAATGCGCCTTAAGACATTCGAGGCTTTAAGCATGAACCAGGCTCTGAAATTAGTCAGGGAGGAGCTTGGCGAGGATGCGATTATAATCTCCACCTCTAAAATCGCGGGTGGAAAAGGCATTAAGGTAACCGCCGCGATAGATAATGCGGATGACAGCGCTAATGGCATTCTCATACTTAACCAGGCGCGCATGACAAGCAGCCTGCGTGAGCTTGAGGATATCCTCAGCTTTCATAACATACCTGGGTCGCTGATGGAGAAAATCCATGAGACTGGAAAATACATAGAATTTAGCGATTACCTGACTGCCACACAAAAAATCTTCGATGTTATTTTTGTCTTCTCCCAGATTGAATTATCAACCCAGCGCAGACCCATAATGCTGATTGGCCTGCCCGGCGCGGGAAAAACCATCACCGCCGCTAAAATAGCCACGACAACCGCCCTTGCTAAAATCCCCGTAACCATTGCAAGCATAGATGCGAAAAGGGCGGGCGGGGTTGAACAGCTTGCCGCCTTTACCAATATCCTGAATCTGGATTTAGAAACCCCGGATACGCCTAAGCGCTTGCAGACAATGCTGAATCTCACCAAAGGCAGCCTGACCATTATTGATTCATTCGGGATCAACCCATATGATAAAGGGGAAGTTCAGGAACTACAAAGTTTTATTGAAAGCGCGGATATTGAGCCGATACTGGTGCAACCAGCCGGGCTTGACCCGCTGGAGACTTATGAATCGGTAAAGATTTTCCATGACTTGGGCGCAAGGCTACTCATAATCAGTAAGGTGCATTCCAGCAGGCGGCTGGGGGGCATACTGGCAGCCGGGGCAACGAACATGATTTTTGCAGGCGTCAGTGGTTCCGCCAGGGTTGATTCTCCGCTGGATATGATTAACAGCCGGATTCTTGCGGCTCTGATGTTGCGGCATACTATAAAGGGATAACTACACGGAATGAAAAGAAAAGAAGAAGCACTGCCTGATAATAACATCATCGCCATTGCCTCCGGGAAAGGCGGTGTGGGTAAAACCTGGTTTTCCATTACCCTTGCCAGTCTGATTGCCAGAGCAGGCAGAAAAGCTCTGCTGTTCGATGGCGATCTTGGCCTGGCCAATGTGGATATTCAACTTGGCTTGACGCCAGATAAAGACCTTGGCAACGTAACCAGCAACGGCCTGAGTTTGCAGGATGTAATTATGCCCTATAGCGGCGGATTCGATATTATCGCCGGACGCTCAGGTTCCGGCGGGCTGGCGAGTTTAGGGCTGGATAAACTCTCGCAATTAGTGGCGGAACTTAAAACCCTGGCGGCAAAATATGATGCAGTAATACTGGACTTAGGCGCTGGCGTAGAAACGCATGTGCGCTACCTGGCGGCGCAAGCCGGGCGCGCCCTGGTGGTGGTGACGGATGAGCCGACATCCCTCACTGATGCTTATGCGTTTATAAAGATATGCCTGGCGGAGAATCCCGCCACCCGCCTGGAAATTGTAGTAAATCAGGCGGCTACGATGCGGGAGGGGGAGCAGACCTACCAGACAATCTCCAGAGTCTGCGCAAATTTTCTGAAAAAAACACCTGGGCTTGCCGGAATAATCCGCAAAGACCCGAAGGTGAAAGAATCCATCCGCGCCCAAACCATGCTGCTCACCCGCTCCCCCAACTCCACCGCTGCAACCGACGCCGCCGCCATAGCAATTAAAGTAATGGCGAGTTAGAACCTGTTTATGATCTTTTGTGTGCGCCTTTTTTCGTCTATTCTGGCTGCAAATATACCTATCGCACTTCAAGAGTGCGATAGGTATATTTTTTATATTTTGCGCATGGCCGCCAATCCAACCCCATGCGCGTCTATACTGCTCGCAAAATCACTGCAAAGAATCCGCACTCTTCATACGCGAGCAGTATATATCTGCGAGACAGTGAAAATATCACGTTATGGAAAAAAGTTCGTTGAGTTTAGCCATATCGAATATTTTTTTCACCTGGCCTGTAACACCCCTGATTGTTAATTGCTTTTGATGCTTTTTTGATTCATCCAAAGCAAGCAACAGCATACCCAGCGCGGCTGAATCTACAAATTCCACACCGTCCATATGCAGGGTAACCTGCTTGACTTCACCATCCGATAACTGGTCAAGTATATCGCGGAAGCGTTGGTGATCCCCAAAGGTAAATTTGCCTTTCAGGGTTACATCGCATAGGCCGTGTTTTAACTGCCTGGAAACTTCCATTAAAGGCTCCTAGAATAACTCAATATCATCATCTCCTGCCGCGTCTGAGGCAGACGAAGCAGTATCACAGCCCGCAATGATACCCTCATTACGCAAAACCGCTAGATATTTTTCTCTCATTTCTCCCAGTTTAATGGTAGACAATATACTCTCGGCAGCCAGGGTGACTTTCTCCAGATCAACCTGTATCTGCCCGTTTATACCGACCGCTTCTTTCTGCCGGAGCAAATCACGGAACAAATCCAGAGACTGGCTGATAACCGTTTGCGCGCATTCAATTATTTGGGTGTTACGATCCTGAAATTGCAGGTTCACTATCATTCCCTGTATGGAATCTGACATCTCCTTGGAGATGTTCGCTGAGTTATGCATTACCTGCATTGAGTTCTCACTCTGCTTGAGAAATCCCTGCATCATGAAATCCAGGGTATCTTTAGCTATCAGGTTGGAATTCATGTCAGTAGTAGCCAGTTCCTTCAGAATATCGTAACCATCGCGCACGCTTTTCATAATTATTGCCGTGCGGCTGCTCATCACCTCCGATAGTGCCGCCACTTCCCGCGACAGGCTTTTAACCTCATTCGCCACTACTCCAAACCCTTGCCCTGCCTCCCCCACCCTGGCCGCTTCTATGAGCGCATTCATAGCCAGCAAATTCGACTGCCTGGTGATCTCTTTTATCTTTTTGGAGAAGTTCTCAATTTCATGCAGGTTTTTAATGGCATCATCCAGACTGAAAATCATGGATAATGACTTTTTGGATACCAGCAAAAGCTTGCCCACCGCCTCATCCAGAGTGCTGGCAAAAAGCGCGGTAAATTCCTTAAGCGGCATAAACTGGCCGTTTACCTCGATCGAGCCAATGCTGGAAAGCAGGGATTGCACCATGTCGCTTTGCGCATTCGCGCTGTCTATCAGGTTTTTAAAGCGTGACGTTAAATTAGCGGTGGCATCTTCCACGCGCTTTGCCGCCTCAGGCAGAGCCATGCCGAGCATTGCAAGTGCCGCATTGCTGGCTATTAAAGATGCATCCAGATTGGAATTTTCCTGATTGCTCTGCTTTTCAGAATTTTGTGAAACTATCTTTAGCGCACTGCTGGTCATGGCTCTACCCTGATTTCTCGCAATATTTCAACACCGCACCGGGAATATCCGGCAACGCCAGTTCCGCATGAACAGCGCCGACCGTGAAAGCCACTTTCGGCATTCCATACACCACGCAGGTTGCCTGATTCTGGCCGATGTTATAGGCTCCCTTATCGCGCATGGCTTTCATTCCATCCGCTCCATCCCGCCCCATCCCGGTCAGGATAACGCCAACCGCCTGAGTGCCGATTGATTCAGCCACCGAATGAAATAAAACATCAACCGATGGCTTATGGCCGGATACGGGTGGGGAATCCTCCAGCTTGCAAACATAATCAGCGCCTACTTTCACAACCCTCATATGCACACCACCAGGCGCGATATAGGCGCGGCCTGGTTTAAGGCGGGCGTGATTCTCCGCCTCCAGCACCTCCACCTGGGAGAGTCCGTTGAGACGCGCCGCGAATGATTTTGTAAAATGCTCCGGCATATGCTGAGTAACTACTATCGGCGGTGAATTTGATGGCAGCCGCAGGAAAACATCCCGCAGAGCCTCAACCCCTCCCGTTGATGCGCCGATGGCAATAATCTTCCGGCAGCCAGGCGGTGGATTAAATGGAATAACAGAAGCCGGAACATTGGCCTTGGTGGTGCTTAAGGCTGACATATTCGCTTTAGCCGCCGCACGTACTTTGGAAATCAGTTCATCCTTCAATTTAGCCAGCGTATCACGGGTCTGGCTGGATAAAGGCTTGCTGACATAATCAAAAGCGCCTATCTCCAGTGCGCGCACGGTTGCATCCGCACCCTTCTGGGTGAGGGTGGACGCCATTACCACTGGCATCGGGCGCAGGGTCATTATCTTTTCCAGGAAAGAAAGCCCGTCCATCTTCGGCATTTCAATATCCAGGGTTAGAACATCGGGATTCAGACGTTTGATTTTCTCCCGCGCTTCCAATGGGTCTGATGCAGTATCAATCACCTGTATATCCGGCTCAGATGACAGCATCTCCCGGAACATCTGGCGGATAAGCGCCGAATCATCAACTACTAAAACGGTTATCGGCTTCATAATTAAAACAATTCTATATCGTCCTGCTGTGGACGGGTTGAAATCTCGCGCTTGTAGCGGGCTTCTTCATCCGCCACTGCCATATCTTCCTTGCGCTTGAGCAGGCGCATCATCACCTTGCCGGTATCGGGGTAATAATGCAGACGCCTGGGGTGATCCCCCTCCAGATCCTCCGATGCTATTTTAAAGCCCTCCCTCTTCAGGAAACTTCGGATGAAACTGGCATTTTTTGAGCCTATACGGGCGGAGTTATTTATGACATTGCCGCCGCCAAATACTTTTATCTCGAAACGGTCTTTATTCGCACCCGCTTTCAGAAGCCCGTTAATAAGGCTTTCCATAGAGTGAACACCATAGCGGGCAGCATCGCCTATCTGTGCATCCATATCCTCACCGGGCAGCAGAAAATGATTCATACCGCCGATACGCAGCAGTGGGTCGCGGATACAGGCGGATACGCAGGAACCTAAAATAGTGGCCAGCATTTCCCCGCCCTTGGTGGCTACATACCAGTCCCCAGCGAATATTTTCACAACGTTCACCCCTTCGCGGGCATCAAAGTATTTTTTCTTGCCATTGAAATATTCAGAGACTGCTGG
>CAYTOJ010000018.1:0-21894 GCA_964439415.1 uncultured Rickettsiales bacterium | reverse complement strand
GTCAGAAGTCAGAAGTCAGAAGTCAGAAGTCAGAAGTCAGAAGTCAGAAGTCAGAAGTCAGAAGTCAGAAGTCAGAAGTCAAAAGTCAAAAGTCAAAAGTCAAAAGTCAGTGTGAAGGGCTTGTAGAGTCTGTCAAGAGCAAAAATGCTGGTTTTACGCTGGTCGAACTCTCCATAGTTCTGGTGATTATTGGATTATTAGTAGGCGGTATTCTCGCCGGGGCGGATTTGATTCGGGCTGCCAAGGTTGGTAAAATAATCAGTGAGCGGGAACAGATAATGACCGCCATGAACACCTTCTACCTGAAATACAACTGCATCCCGGGTGATTGCTATAACATCTCCACCTACCTATCAGGCGAAACCAACGGTAATGGTGATGAGGCTTTTAATTATGCATCTGCAGTAAGTGGTCCAGCCGAAATTTATGCAGCATGGAAGCAAATGGCCGCGGCTGGAGTATATTCAGGCGGTTTTAGTGGCGTCAATGGCACAGGAAGCGCATATTATCATTCTGTGGTTGCTTCTAATGTACCAGCTTCCAAGGCTGTATCAAAAGCCGGGTACACTTTTTTTTATTACGGAACTTACTCAGGTCATGCCTGGATTTATAATGGGGTTTATGGTAATGCTATCAGCTTTGGTAAAGAAACCAGTACAAGTATAACTGATGGAGCCGCTCTAAAACCTGTGGATGCTTACAATATTGATAAAAAAATTGACGATGGAATTCCAGGCACAGGCAAAGTTAGAGTGCCTTGGGTAAATGCAGGCACTTGCTCTACTTCAGGTAGCCTAACCACAGCACCTGATTCTTCAGCGTATTACATTGCGTATGATAGTATAGGATGCTATCTGGCTTTTTTGCTGGACTGGTAGAAGAAACTTCCGCCCTTATCCGGCACTCGCGAATCTGAACCGTTACGGTTTCAGCTATACCTATCGCACTCTTAAAGTGCAGTGAGTATATATACTCCTGATAACTACCTGCCGTGAATTTTACGGACTTACCAGACGACTGAGTCCAGAATCAGATCCGCAGCGGTAATAGTAAACTTGCCTTTTATTTCAATTTCATAATCGGCGACTTTATCGTGATTCAGGTCAAGCTGCAAAATGGTGCTGTTGCCCTGATTGTAATACCGCAGTTCGTCAACCTTGCCGCCAAATTCAGCCTTGCCGATAAAATTAAAGGTGGTATCCGGCCATACTGGCTCACCGTATTCGTCATAATCCGGGTGATTGTAATTGGTGATGCTGATTTTATCGTCCGGCTGGTCGTAATCCATGATGATGCTTTTGTTATGCAACTCCACTGTTATGTCATACATATCAAAATGGAAGGTATCATTCCCCTGGCCGCCGTAGAGGGTATCCTGGCCGCTGTAGACTGTCAGTCTGTCATCCCCACTGTCACCTCTCAATATATTATCACCTTCACCGCCATCCAGTGCGTCATTTCCTTTACCGCCCGTTATAGTATCGCGCCCGGCATCTCCATAAAGCGCATCGCTGCCTTCACCGCCGCTGATTGAATCATTGCCGCCGCCGCCGCGAGCAGCATCATCCCCTGTGCCACCGGTTAGGGTATCCTTACCGCCGCCACTGGTTATATCGTCATTACCGCCCTTGCCTTCA
This sequence comes from uncultured Rickettsiales bacterium, assembly GCA_964439415.1. Classification (GTDB taxonomy): domain Bacteria; phylum Pseudomonadota; class Alphaproteobacteria; order Rickettsiales; family CAZAGG01; genus CAYTOJ01. The sequence goes on along the minus strand of CAYTOJ010000018.1, from coordinate 20,257 downwards.
ATCTTTATGGCACCATTGCTGTTTTGTATCACGGTATTGGCTAAGGCGTTGCCTGAGACTGACTGCACAGATGCATCGTTGATATTAATGGTGGCGTTTTTAGCAGTCTCGCCAAGTGTGAACTTGCGGAGTGTTGAAAGCTCAATATCGTTATATTCACCTTCGGTTATCAGTACGTCTTTCTCGTTATCAACATAATACCTGGTGCGGCCACCAACACTGCCTATCATGGTATCCGCGCCTTCGCCGCCGTCTACAACGTCATAGGTCAGGCTGTCACCTGCACGGATCAGGTCATTACCTTTTCCGCCATAAAGATAATCGCTGAATGGGCCGCCATCTATTGTATCGTCACCGTCACCGCCATCAATGAATTCAGAGCCATAACCACCCAGGATAAAGTCATTCCCGCCTAAGCCGTAAATGTCATCTGAAAACCTGGTTCCGATAAGGGTGTCCGCTTGCTCGGTGCCGATAATAATTTCCGCCATAAAATATCCATGAACATTAGTTTATATTGATCGCTATAATGCTTAAAGTTTATTAGTTCACAAATAATTTTATCATAAAAGAAATTGGCATTAGCTATTTTTATGGCAGTCTGTAGCGGTGTCTGTTTAAGCTAAAGTTAGGTTTTTGTTATGTCCCTGATATCTAATCTGCTGCCTACCAAAACTAATTTTGATTTTGTAGGTATGCGCAAGATTGGCTTTGCCATAAGCCTGATGATTGTAATTGCCACGATTGTTATGGTTACAAGCAAGGGGCTTAATTTCGGGATTGATTTCTCCGGCGGTATCCTTCTGGAAATACAGAATGAGAAAAAGATAGACTTGGCTGTTCTGCGCAGTGCCTTAAAGACTGAGGAATTTGGTGAAGTCACCTTGCAGGGTGTGAATGATGATCACAACGTGCTGATCCGCGTGCGTGCTGCTGGCGGTGATCAAGCAAAAATAGTCGAGAGAATTAAAGAGATAGTGCGTACCTCCATAGGTGATGCAGTGGAATTTAGAAATACCAGTTATGTGGGGCCGCAGGTTGGCAGTGAGCTGATTGAAAGTGGATTCCTGGCGCTTGGTTTATCACTGTTTGCCATGCTGATTTACATATGGCTGCGTTTTGAATGGCAATTCGGTGTGGGCGGTGTACTGGCACTGTTCCACGATGCCGTGGCGACTATTGGCTTCTTCGCGCTGACACAGTTGGAATTTAACTTAACTTCGGTTGCGGCGGTGCTGACCATAATTGGTTATTCAATCAATGATTCGGTGGTGATATATGACCGCATCCGCGAGAATATGCGTAAATACAAAAAGCTGAGTTTGGCTGAGCATATTAACTTAAGCGTGAATGAGACAATCTCCCGCACTATTTTAACAGGTGGTACGGTATTACTGGCAGTAATCGGGCTGATAATCTTCGGGGGGGAGAGTCTGCAGAGCTTCAGTTGGACTATGCTGTTCGGCGTGATTATCGGCACTTATTCATCCATATTCATTTCTGCCCCGGTTCTGCTGTACACCAAGGTAGGTGTTGAAACTATGCAGGATCAGAGTAGCGAAGTTACCGCCCAATGAAGCTTATAAATTCCGTTGGTCTGGTTGGGGCGATAACGCTGCTGGCGCGCTGCTTCGGCTATGCGCGGGATATGATGATTAGTTATTACCTGGGGGCGGGATTACTGACGGATGTTTTTTTCTCCGCTTTCCGCATTCCCAATTTCCTCCGCCGTATTTTCGCTGAAGGGGCTTTCTCCTCTGCATTTGTGCCGCTGTTTGCAGGCAAGCTGGAGCGGGAGGGGAGGGAATCCGCCCGCACCCTGGCTATAGAATGCCAGAGCGTTATGATTGTGGTATTAGTAGCAATTACTATCCTGGCGGTTATTTTCATGCACCCGCTGATCTGGTTGTTTACGCCCGGTTTCAGGAGCGAACCGGCAAAGCTGGAGATGACAGTTCTGCTCACGCGCATAACATTTCCGTATCTGGTGTTTATATCCTTAGTTGCGCTTTATGGTGGCGTGTTGAACAGTATGCACAAATTCGCCGCGTTCGCTTCCGCCCCGATACTGCTTAATATCAGCCTGATGTTATGCCTGTTCTTCCTGCTTGATGTTACTGCCACGGGTGCTCATGCGCTAAGTTACGGCGTGGTGCTGGCGGGGGTAGCACAGGTGCTATGGATGCTGTATTTTCTAAAGAAAATGGATTTCGTGATTCCCCTGAAAAAACCACGGATTACTGAAAATATCAAAAAACTGGTGACTATCATGCTGCCCGCGATAGTCGGGGCGAGTGTGGCGCAGATCAACCTGCTGGTTGATACAATACTTGGCAGTTATATAGAATCCGGCATATCGTATCTGTATTACGCTGATCGGCTGTGCCAGCTACCCTTAAGCGTTATCGGCATTGCTATCGGCACGGTATTGCTGCCAACATTATCGCGCCACACTCAGGCTGGCGAACATGACAAATCACGCAGTGCCTTGAACCGGAGCCTGGAGCTTGCCTTGCTGCTGGCACTGCCCGCCGCAGGGGCATTGGTATGTTTAGCGGATGTTATAATATCTGTTCTGTTTGAGCGAGGCGAATTTTTAAGCAGTGACCGCACCGCTACGGCAAACGCATTGATAGCGCTTAGTTTGGGTCTGCCGGCTTTTATTTTAGTGAAAATTCTCGCCCCGGTTTTCTTTGCCGCACAAGACACTAAAACTCCGGTTAAAATCGCCATTATCTGCATTATAGCCAATATAGTAGTTAGCCTGATTCTGATAAAACCGATGCAGCATGTGGGCATTGCGCTGGCTACCAGCTTCTCAAGCTGGCTTAACTGCGCTCTACTGGCTTTTGTTCTGCATAAACGGCAAGCATTTAAAGCGGATGAGCGGCTGAGGAGCAAAACAGTTAGTATTCTTATTTCATCCGCGCTTATGATCTTAAGCCTGCTACTGCTGAAATTCCTGGTTTTTGGCGGTATTATGCACGGGTTTAAAGTGCTGTTTGCACTGCTTTGTTATATAACGGTCGGAAGCATTGTGCTGATATGCTCATGCCTGGCGACTAAAGCGGTTGAGGTGGGGGAGATAAAACAGTACTTCAGTGAGACAAAAGTATCACTAAAGAATCGCAGGAAAAAGTAGATGCTGAAGAATAAAAAAGTTAACTGCTCAGGTCTGCTGGTCTGGATGTACATTGCTTGTCTCCCCCACCGCAGGCAAAGGGGGATTAAGGGGGGGGAATGGGTTGGTACTATGGAAAGAAGAAAGATCCCCCCCCTGAAACGCAAGGCGTTTCTCACCCCCCGCACCTGGCTGCGCCGTCGGCTCTGGCAACTGGTTCCCAAACTGCCCAATGCTTCGCCAAGGCGAGGGCGGTGGGGGAAGCCGATAGTTCGTGCCAACACATATATACTTATACTATCCTGCCTTCTTTTCTTTGCGCCATTGCCGCTTGCTGCGGGGGATGAAAAACCGGTAGAGCTTCTGCATGTTTCCTACGATGTCACGCGGGAGTTGTTTCAGGAAATTAACGCGCTGTATGAGGCCGGGCATAATGTAAAAATCAATATGTCCCACGCCGGATCCGGCAAGCAGGCCAGGGCGGTGATGGATGGCCTTCCGGCGGATATTGTCACCCTTGCGCTGCCCTATGATATTGATGTACTGGCGGAGAGAACTGACCTGGTTTCCAAGAACTGGCGGGGTGAATTCCCCAATGGGGCAGTGCCATTTTCATCAACAATAGTTTTTCTTGTAAGAAAAGGTAATCCCAAAAACATTCGGGACTGGAATGATCTAACGCGGGGGGATGTTAAAATAGTCGCCCCAAATCCTCAAGTTTCCGGTGGGGCGCGCTGGATATACCTGGCAGCCTGGGGGTATGCGGTAAAGCGCATGAATGCTGATGAGGTTGCGGCCAAAGAATTCATCAAAAAACTTTATTCCCATGTACCTGTTCTGGATGCCGGGGCGCGGGCGTCCACCATGACATTTGTACAGCGCGGCCAGGGGGATGTTTTATTAGCCTGGGAGAATGAGGCGCATATAGCAGCCTCTAAGGACAAGGGAAAATTTGAGATAGTAAATCCAAGCCTTAGTATATCCGCCCAGGCTGTGGTGGCTGTGGTGAAGGCAAAACAGAAGCGCAAACAGAACCTGGATGCCGCCAGGGAGTATGTGAATTTTCTTTTCACGGAAGAAGCGCAAGCTATTGTGCTGAAGCATTACCTGCGGCCAGCGGCAGACAAAGTAAGGCAGGATAATATGGAACTGTTCCAGATGGAGGAAATATTCGGAGACTGGAAAACCGCTCAGGCCAGACACTTTGATAAAGGCGGCATTTTCGATGAAATCTACAGCGGAAAGTAGTAGCACTGAGCTAAAGGAAAAAATCCGCAAGTTAGCTCTGGATGAGGGTTTTGATGCGGCAGGTTTCGCAGAGCCTGAAGTATCCAAACTGGAGCAGGCTAACTTACAGGAATTTGTAGCCAGTGGCTTGCATGGAGATATGCACTGGCTGGCAAGCCGGATGGATGAACGGATCGACCCCAAAAAACTCTGGAGTGAGGTTAAAACCGTAATCTGCTTAGGATTGAATTACGCCCCGGTGGGAAATCCACTGGAGAAACTTCAACACCCGCATCTGGCAAATATATCGTGCTATGCAATGGGGGACGATTACCACGATATAATCAAGAAAATGCTGAAAAGCCTGGCCGGAAAAATCCTGAAAGAACTTGCCGGAGCGGATTGCAATTCTTTGGATTCAGGTACTGCCTATCGGCTTCCCCCACCGCCTGCGGGGGGGGCTAGGGGGGGGAATCTTTCTTCTTCTGGTAGTATCAACACATGCCCCCCCCTTAATCCCCCCCCGCATGCAGGGGGGGAGACAAGCAATGTACATCCAGGCCAGAAGACACCTGGAAATGTAAAAGTATTTGTGGATACCGCGCCGGTGATGGAAAAAGTGCTGGCGGCGAAAACTCCCCTGGGGTGGCAGGGCAAGCATACCTGCATAGTATCTCGGGAGTTTGGCAGCTGGCTGTTTCTGGGGGAGATTTTCCTGAATGTGGAACTCCCGCCTGACCCGCCGCACCGCCCCAGTTGCGGCAACTGCACCGCATGTATTGATATATGCCCGACAAAAGCGATTATAGCCCCCGGCAAGCTGGATGCCACGCGCTGCATCTCCTACCTCACCATTGAGCATAAGGGGCCAATACCGGAGGAATTTCATAAGGATATCGGTAACCGCATTTATGGCTGCGATGACTGTCTGGCGGTGTGTCCATGGAACAAGTTCGCGCAAACCGCAAGGGAGACTCGCCTTCACGCCCGCACAGAGTTACAGAACATCAGCCTGGATGCTTTAGCCCAGCTTGATGATGCTTCCTTCCGCGCCTTATTCCGTAAATCCCCCATTAAACGTATCGGCTTTGAACGCTTCATGCGTAACGTTAGAATAGCCATTAAAAACCGTGATGCCGTTACTTAGCATAAACCAGTCATGTGATTGAACTTCCACAAACTTGGTATTCCTTGTCGATTATGTTTCGGAATGTATCCATGCAGTTTTTTCTTAATCTTTCCTTGGTTGCCGCATGAATTTGGGGAATCATAGACAAATAACGTTACAAAGTAGAAATCACCTGTCGCATTTTTTATCAATGCTTCTGCATCTATATCCGCACTTGGGTTTAGTTTATAAATAATCGTACTTTTATAGTTTGCTTTGCTGTATAAATGTACAGCAGTAGCAAATAAATCGGCCTTTTGTCCAGGCTGTGTGACTTTATCTCCATAATAAGCCAGGTGATCTTCAACTGTTTTTGGTATGTCTTTTATTTCAACGCAGTCACCATTAAAGACTTTGTGATTCTCAGGGCATGCGTTGGCTATAGAGTGGAAAAACATATAGATTAAGGCAAGTAATATACCGACACTGTTATACATTCACTGCTCCCGGGTTTTGCTGAAGGTGATGCCGGGGTGTTCCTGCGCGGCGCGGTTTAAGTGAAAGTCGTTAGGGGCAAGGTAAGCCAGGTTTCCCGCATTATCATGCGCCAGATAATGCAGATTTTTAGCGGTGAAGTTTTTTATTTTCTCCGCATCATCACTGCTTACCCAGCGCATGGTTTGAAACTGCACGGCTTCAAAGCCGCCTTGCACGCCATATTCATTTTTCAGCCGATCGGCGATTACTTCAAATTGCAGTTGCCCGACAACGCCTACAATCCAGGCGGAACCATTGAGCGGTTTAAACACCTGGGAAGCGCCTTCCTGCGCCAGTTCCTCCAGCGCGTTTTTAAGCTGTTTGCTTTTAAGCGGGTCATCCAGCCGTACCCGCTGGAATAGTTCCGGCGCAAAGCTTGGTATACCGGTGAAGCTTAAGTTCTCGCCTTCCGTGAGTGTGTCGCCAATTTGCAGCAGGCCGTGATTGGGTATTCCAAGAATATCTCCTGCTACTGCGCTCTCCGCCACTTCGCGCTCACGCCCCAGGAATGTTACCGGGTTGCTCAAGGTTATCATTCTCCCGGTGCGGTTATGCAGGGCGCGCATTCCCCTTTGATACTGGCCTGAGCAGATGCGCACAAACGCAATACGGTCGCGGTGGTTTTTATCCATATTGGCGAGTATTTTAAACACAAAACCACTGAATTTAGGCTCATTTGCTTCTATCAGGCGGCTGGTTGATTGCTGTGGGCGCGGCGCGGGGGCAAGTTTTATCAGTGCCTCCAGCAGTTCACGCACGCCAAAGTTGTTGATAGCACTGCCGAAGAATACCGGGGTCTGGAATCCCGACAGGTAGCTTGCGTGGTCAAAGGGCTGGGCGGCACTTTGAACCATTTCAGCTTCCTCCCTGAAGGTGGCGAGCAGTGCAGGGGGGATGTATTCGGCAAGCCTTAAGTCATCCGCGCCTTTAAAATGTACGCCATCAGCGATACGGCTGCGATCCTCGGCGGAGAAAAGCATCAGTGAATCGCTCTGCAAATCGAAGCAGCCTTTAAAATCTGTGCCGCTGCCGATAGGCCAACTAAGCGGCGCGGTTTCCAGCGCCAGCGTTTTTTCAATATCATCCAGCAGTTCAAAGGGATGCCGAGAATCCCTATCCATTTTGTTGATAAACGTGATGATGGGAATATCACGCAGGCGGCAGACTTCAAATAATTTCCGGGTTTGCTCCTCTATACCCTTTGCAGCGTCCAGCACCATGATTGCGGAATCCACGGCGGTGAGGGTGCGGTAGGTGTCCTCGCTGAAGTCCTTATGGCCGGGGGTGTCCAGCAGATTCAGCACAAAACCGTCATATTCAAAGGTCATGACGGAGGCGGTGACGGATATGCCGCGCTGTTTTTCTATCTCCATCCAGTCCGACTTGGTATGCCGCGCCGCCGCCCGCGCTTTTACCGCTCCGGCCTGCTGAATCGCCCCGCCGAACAGCAGCAGCTTTTCCGTGAGTGTGGTTTTACCAGCATCAGGGTGCGAGATTATTGCAAAAGTGCGGCGCGATTCAAAAGACTGTGACATAGGTTTAAATGCTGAAATAATTAAAATTGAAGCTTTGGGGAAGTTCTAATGTATCGCCCCCCAGTTGTCGCCGATGCCGATTTCCACGGTGAGTGGCAGGGAGAGGTGAACGGCGGATTCCATAGTTTTCTTTATTATCCTGGCCTGTGCTTCCGCCTCTTCCGCCTTCACTTCAAACAATAATTCATCGTGAACTTGCAGCAGCATGTGGGCGCTTATTGATAGAAGGTGGATGTTTATCATGGCTATCTTGATTATATCCGCTGCTGTGCCCTGAAGTGGCGCGTTGATTGCCGCACGCTCAGAGAATGACCGAACAGCGCCGTTTTTGTCATTAATGCCTGGTATATGACACTTGCGGCCAAACATTGTGCTGACGAATCCTTTTTCCCGAGCCTCCAATTTGGTGCGCTCCATATAGTCCTTAATGCCGGGGTACTGGTTGAAATAGGCGTTGATAAAATCAGCCGCCTCGCGGTTGGAAATGCCAAGACGGCTGGCCAGGCCGTATGCACTGATGCCGTAGATAATGCCAAAGTTGATGGTTTTAGCACGGCGGCGTAGTTCACTATCCACTTTGTCCAGCGGTACGCCGAACATATCCGCAGCGGTGGCGGCGTGAATATCGCGCCCACTTTTAAAGGCTTCCTTTAAGGGTGTAATATCCGCCATTTCTGCCAGCAGACGCAGTTCTATCTGTGAATAATCGGCTGATATAAGTTTGTAGCCACTAGCTGCGATAAAAGCGGTGCGGATTTTTCGCCCCTCCTGCGTTCGTATTGGTATATTCTGGAGGTTAGGATCAATTGAACTGAGGCGGCCAGTGGCGGCAACCGCCATGCCATAACGTGTATGCACCCGCCCGGTTTTGGGATTTATCTGCTTATCCAGTGCATCAGTATAGGTGCTTTTCAGTTTTTGCAGTTGCCGCCATTCTAAAGTTTTGTTGGCAATCTCAAAGCCGCCTGCCGCCAGTTCCTCCAGCACTTCGGCGCTTGTCTCATATGCGCCGCTTTTGGCTGATTTCTTGCCGCCCGTAATGCCCATTTCTTCAAACAATATTTCACCCAGTTGCTTAGGCGAGCCAACATTAAAGGCGCGGCCAGCCAGCTTGTGAATGTCCTTCTCCAGCGCATCCATGCGGGTGGCGAATTCCTGCGACAGGCGGTTGAGAACAACCCTGTCAACTAAAACGCCACGCGCTTCCATGTGATTCAAAACGCAGGTTAGTGGGCGTTCAATATTGTAGTATACGCCTTTAGCTTTTTCCTCGAATAATCTTTGCTTGAAAATCCCGTGCAACCGCATGACAGCATAGACAATACTGGCAGAGTATAATCCGGCTGTATCATGGTTTGCTTCCACAGGCGCGCTTTTGTTTTTGCCCTTCACACTCAAAGGCTTGAAGCTGCCTTCCTCCATACCAAGGTGAATTTTGGCCAACTCTTCCATGGTATGGCCGTTCCTGCCTGCATCCAGCGAGTAGGACATTAACATAACATCATCAAATGGATTTAAATCAATGCCGTGATGAATGAAAAAGGGCAGGGCGGATTTAATGTCATGCCCGATTTTCAGCACTGCGTCATCCACCAGTAGAGGTTTTAGAATCTGCATAGCATCAACAACTGTAAGGCGAACTTCGCCGGTCTGGTTCTGATCCAGCAGATCCAGCTTTGCAGCCTGCTTTGCAAATGGCACATGACACACAGTACCGGAGGATAGACTTAAGGTTATCCCCTCCGCTTCAAATCCGCCACTTAAGCATACGGCAACTGACGGCTCTTTTGCTGCCATTTTGCAAAAACTTTCAAGAGCGGCTTTTGAATTAATTGTCTCAAGCTTTATATCATTAGCCTGATTACTGGTGTTTACAGCAGAAGATTCTGTTACTGCTGATTCCAGTTTAAAACGGCTGAGGAGGGATTTAAAACCGTATTTCAGCAAAAATGCGCTGAGTTTATTATTATCAACACCAATGTATTCCAAGTCCTGTATTCCAAGTTCCAGAGGCGTTTCACTCTCCAGCGTCACTAACTTCTGCGAGATAAAAGCCAGTTCCCGGTTTTGCTCCAGTGTCTCGCGGCGTTTGTTTTTGGGCAGGGTATCCAGTTGATTATAAAGCTCATCCAGACTACCGAATTTAAGCAGCAGTTCAGCGGCGGTTTTGGAGCCAATGCCCGGCACGCCTGGCACGTTATCGGAAGCGTCCCCGGTTAGTGCTAGAAAATCCCGCACCATTTTTGGCGGCACTCCGAATTTCTCCATAACTTCTGCCTCCCCTAGAGTTTTCATTTTTATCGGGTCAAGCAGGCTTATGTTAGGTGCTACCAGTTGCATCAGGTCTTTATCCGATGATACTATAACTACATTCATGCCTTCTTGCGTAGCCCTGAAAGTCAGAGTTGCTATTATATCATCAGCTTCAAAGCCCGGTTTTTCCAGTTGCATGAGGTTCAGCGCCTCGGTTGCCTCCCGCACGATCGCAAACTGCGGGATTAAATCCTCCGGCGTGGCAGGGCGGTGGGCTTTGTACTCGGGATAAATATCGTTACGGAAGGTTTTGCGGGCGGCATCAAACACCACGGCAATGTAATGCGCGCCCATGCCGCTCACCAGTTTGTTCAGAATGTTCACAAAACCATAAACTGCGCCAAGCGGCGTTCCACCGGGGCCCGTAAGTGGCGGCAGGGAATGATAGGCGCGGAAAATAAAGCCTGATCCGTCCAGCAGGTAGAGGGTTTTGTTGCGATCTAACATATCTGAGCCGGGAAATTCACATACATATTCTTAACCTTTGCTGTTTATGTGATAAGGAGTAGCATATACTGAAACAACTTCAAAAGTTGTTTCAGTATATGGAGCAGAAGCGACCCGCGAAGCGCGGGGGTCAGGGCGTAAAGAAAACAACGAAGTTGTTTTTAGCCCTGACGGGGGAGTATCCCCCAGTTAAGATAAACAATTATACCAACTCTTGAATAAAGAGTGGTATAATAAAAAATATAGGCACTCAACAATGACAAAAAGAAATAAAATTTCGCTCATCGGCGCTGGCAATATTGGCGGAACTCTGGCTCATCTGGCGGGAATGAAGGAACTGGGCGATGTGGTAGTGTTCGATGTGGTGGATGGAATGCCGCAGGGCAAAGCGCTGGATTTGATTCAGTCCTGCCCGATTGAGGGTTTTGATTGCGCCTATAAGGGTACAAATGATTATGCGGATATAGCTGGTTCAGATGTTATTATTGTCACGGCGGGAGTGCCGAGAAAACCAGGCATGAGCCGGGATGATCTGCTTAATATAAATACCGGAATCATAACTTCCGTTGCGGAGAATATCAAAAAACATGCGCCAGATGCATTCGTTATAGTTATCACCAATCCGCTGGATGCTATGGTATGGGTGATGAAGGAAGTATCCGGCCTGCCTGCAAATAAAGTTGTGGGTATGGCGGGTGTGCTTGATACCGCCCGTTTCCGTTGCTTCCTGGCTGATGAATTTAAAGTGTCAGTTGAGGATGTAAATGCTTTCGTGCTTGGTGGGCATGGCGATACTATGGTTCCGCTGATTCGCTATTCCACTGTTGGTGGCATACCATTGCTGGATGCGGTGGCAGGCGGCTGGAGCAGCCGCGAGCGGATAGATGCAATAGTACAACGCACCCGGGATGGCGGTGCGGAAGTTGTGGCGTTGCTTAAAACCGGGTCAGCATTCTATGCGCCTGCCAGTGCAGCAATTCAAATGGCGGAGAGTTATTTGAAAGACAAACGCCGGGTTCTGCCTTGCGCTGCGTATTTGAACGGTGAATACGGCGTTAAGGGGCAGTTTATTGGCGTACCTGCAATCATCGGCAAAAATGGCGTGGAGAAGGTTATAGAAATCAGCCTGACGGCGGAGGAAAAAGCGATGTTTGATAAATCAGTTGATGCAGTAAAGGGGCTGGTATCAGCGATAAATCTCAACAAAAAAGCTGCATAATATTACTGTTGAGTCTACAACTAACCAGTTGTCAACACATAGAACTGATTGCCATAGATGCCTAGTTCTTCAGGCGTGAAATGTACTTTGCTTGTCTCCCCCACTGTTTACGGGGGGGGATTAAGGGGGGGGTATTTTTTTTGTAATATACTGCTCGCGCTTCAAGAATTCGGATTTTTGCAGTTAATTCGCGAGCAGTATAGACGTGCATGGGTCTGGCTTGGCGGCCATGCGCAAAAAATAAAAGATATACCTGTCGCACTCTTGAAGTGCGATAGGTATAGTATTGGTATATCTTACACATTAAGCCCCCAATACTCGCACCAAAATGCAGTAGAGTGCGTATCAAGCAGTTATCACAATTTAACTATGAAATCCTGAAAATGACTTATTCCTCCTGGCCGTTTGAGGAAGCGGCAAAACTTGTAGAGCGCATAGGCGGCAAGACTCCTGAAAAAGGTTATGTGCTGTTTGAGACTGGTTATGGCCCCTCAGGCCTGCCGCATATAGGCACGTTCGGCGAGGTTGCGCGCACCACTATGGTAATGAATGCGTTTAAGGAGCTTGCGCCAGGCATTCCAACAAAACTGTTCGCATTTTCGGATGATCTAGATGGCCTGCGCAAAGTGCCTGATAATATCCCAAACCGGGAGATGGTGGCACAGCATTTAGGCAAGCCCCTCACGAGTATACCTGATCCATTTGGCCAGGCGCAAAGTTACGGCCACTATATGAATGGCAGGTTGCGTGAATTTCTGGATGCCTTTGGGTTCAGTTATGAATTTAAAAGCGCGACTGATTGTTATCAGTCAGGCCACTTTGATGCGGCGTTGTTGCGCGTTCTGGAGAAATATAACGAGGTGATTGACGTTATCCTCCCCACGCTTGGTAATGAACGGCGCGAGACTTACAGCCCTTTCCTGCCGGTCTGCACAAAAACCGGGCGGGTTCTGCAAGCGGCGGTAATAGAGGCTAAACCTGCAAGCGGTTCAATAATCTATCGTGATGAGGCTGGCGCGCTGGTGGAGACAAAAGTCACCGGCGGCGCATGTAAGCTGCAGTGGAAGGTGGACTGGGCAATGCGCTGGTATGCCCTGCAGGTAGACTATGAAATGTATGGCAAGGACTTAATCCCATCGGCGGAACTCTCAAGCCGGATATGCAGCATTTTAGGTGGCAGGGTGCCGGATGGATTTTCATATGAGCTTTTTCTGGATCAGAACGGGCAGAAGATTTCAAAGTCCAAAGGTAATGGCATATCGCTGGAGGAATGGCTGCGCTATGCGCCGCAGGAGAGTTTAAGCCTGTATATGTTCCAGTCGCCGCGCCGTGCCAAGCGTTTGTACTTCGATGTTATCCCCCGCGCTGTGGATGAATACCAGACTTACCTGACAAAATATCCAGGCGAGGAGGTGGAGAAGCAGAAGGATAACCCGGTATGGCATATCCATAACGGCAAACCGCCAGCGGCGGAGAGCGACCTTACCTATAGTTTGCTTCTGAATCTGGCGGCAGTGTGCAACCCTGAGGATAAATCAGTGCTGTGGGGATTTATCGGCCAATATCTGAGTGGGGCAACACCGCAGAATTACCCATGGCTTGACAAACTGGCAGCCTCAGCGGTGAGTTACTACCATGATTTTATCAAACCAGCAAAACAGTACCGTGCGCCCACTGAAGCTGAGAAAGAAGCACTGGCTGCACTGGCATCGGCATTATCTCAACTGCCAAAAGGCGCAACGCCGGAGGAAATACAGACCCTTGTTTACGAGATCGGCAAAACCCGCTTTGCTAATTTGAAGGACTGGTTCCGCGCTTTATATGAAATTCTACTGGGGCAACTACAGGGCCCACGCATGGGTTCATTCATTGCACTCTACGGTGTGCAGGAATCAATACGGTTGATTAATGACACTCAGAAAACAAAGGCGGGGTAAGATTCTGCTATGAATGGTAAAAAAACACCCTGTGCCTGTGGTGTGAAATTATTAAAGGGAGGTTTGGTACTGATGCGAGTTATGAAACTAAGTGGCTATGCCCTTATGGCTTTGTTGAGCAATGGACTGTACTCCCAGTAAATATTCATTATTAAAGATTTTTGTTTCATGGAATGCAACAGGAATACCCGTAGATGTGTTGATAGCATCTTGAACTGGTATAATGGCATATGTCAGTGTAGAGGAAGCCCCTCCTCCCAGAGCACTGTAAACAAAATCACTTAAGTTATCTGAGACACGGCTTAGTCCATCAATGGTATAACTAGCGATTCCTAATGCAATTATTCGAGAAAGTAACGAAAAACTCATGCCGTTTGCATTACCAGATTCTGGTTTAGCCATGTCATTTGTAATAGTTGCTTTTATATCCTTGACTGTACTACCTGACTGCGTTTGAAAGTGCAGGTGAATAGGGTCGGCATTGGTTTGTAGGTACGTTATAGCTTCTTGCATCCCCATATTAGTATGCTGGCCGCATATTTGGGCGACTTTTTTACAGCGTTCAATGTTTACTAAGGTATCAACCTTCGCTTCATTATAAATATGATCGAAATGATTGAGAACAACGGCTATGGCTTCTACAACTTGGGGATTGCTTTTTCTCATGGATTCTATATCTAGGCTTTCTAAGAGGGCTATGCCAGCCATGCGCATATGAATATGCGACTGAGTATATGCTTTTCCAAGATTAGTTTTTGGTGCTGACGTATTTTGAGTGCCGTAACTAGGTAGGTAGTGTGGGCTAGCATGTTCAGTTTTTGAGATACTACGTAATGCATTGTAGAAATCTTTGTATAATATTGGTGTATGGTAAAATGTAGGTATGGCCATGGGTTGTTTATAGACCATGTAGTATACTATTTTATGGATATAATTATTAATTTTTTATGGCATAAGGAATTGTTTATGGGTGGTAAAGCAATATGGGTTCTTCTGGAAGCAAAGGAAGGGAAAGAAGCGGAAGTAGAGCGATTTTTAAAAGATGGTCTAGGGTTAGTTCAGAAAGAGCCAGATACGGTAAGTTGGTTTGCTCTCAAGTTGGGCAAGTCTTCTTATGGTATATTTGACACTTTCAAAGACGATAGTGGCCGCGACACTCATCTTTCAGGTAAGGTTGCAGAGGCGTTGCTTGCGAGGGCAAGTGAATTATTCAGCAATAATCTGCGGATTGATAAAGTGGATATTATTGCTGAAAAGCTCCCATAAGTCAGGTCATACTTGATATCATGTGTAGAACGACTCTATACATGGTAGCGGCTGAAACTTTCAGTAGTCTTGCGACTTCTGCGACTCTTTTGCCTTGCTCTATGATTTTTTGCGCGTGCTGGACTTGTTGTGGGATAGTATGGGGTTCGCCTCATCTTTACCCCTCGCACCACAGCCGCCACTCTATCCGCTTTAGTACGTTGATACTCTGCAATAGCCTATTTTCATGGTAGGACGCCGCCTTTCTTGATTTTATGCAAGAAATCCGAAGGGGTAAGAACGGGTATGCTTCTGTATGGATGCAGGACAAACAAATCCTTATCTCCCGTTATTAATCCCGTTGCATTGCCGTTTAATGCCAAATCCAGAAATTTATTGTCTTTCGGGTCACGGCAGTCATCTACCCTTTGTACAATGGGGACTGAATGCCAGTTCATACGTATACGTGCATAAAGTTCCTGAATTGCCTCTTTCTCTATGTAGGGCTGTATTTTGGGGCGTTCCAGTACGCCCAGCAATTCCTGCAAGGTGTCTTCGGAATAAAGGATAAGCCCTGTGTTCTCTCCCAGATTCAAGGCGTGAGCCGGTACGGAATCAGGTAACAGCACGGCACTGACGATGACATTCGTATCAAAAACAAGGCGCACGATGCGTTACTCGGAAGCAGAAAAAATGCTATTCAGTTTCGCTTCGGTCAGTCCCTTTTTCTTTGCGTATTCTCCCATGCTCTTTCTGAAGCGTTGGAAATCATCAAGATTGAGCTTTCGCATCCGTTCATAGTCCTGTGGTGACAGAACTACGGCCACATCGCGGTTCTGACGGCGTATGACAACCGGCTCACGTTGAGCAAGGTCAATGGTAGCTGAAAACGATTGCTTCGCATCGGTGGCGGAAACGTATTGCATGGATTCTCCCGTATGTGTCTATAATAGACAAAATAGACAAGAATGTCAAACATGCTGTTACACGCTATCCAGACGCCCTATTTTGCGATTGATTTATGAGAAGAATAACCCGCTGAAATTGCAGGTGTAAAAAGTTGTCTCAGAAATCCTGATTTACGAAAAACTGGAGCAACCTGCACTATAGAGCCTCAGCGCCTATATTACCGGAGTAGGAAGTGGTGAGATGCTCGGAGAATAATCCAAGCATAGCTGATACAATAGTCACCATAATCATGAAGCTGATAAGTATCTGCGCCGGGGCGATAAGGAAGAAAATCTGCATGGCGGGCATAAGGCGGGCAAGAAAGCCGCCTGCGATGTTGGTGATGAAAATTATTACCATAATTGGCGCGGCAATGCGCATGGCAAGCTCGAAGCTAAGCGATAATACTCTGATTAAATAACTGCTGGTATCCAGTATTCCAGAATAATCACCGACTTTGAATATATCGTAACTGCTTGCCAGGCTGAATAATATCTGATGATGCAGCCCGGTGGAGAATATCAGTGTAATAGCGGCAAGGCTGAGAAGGTTGCCAAGGGCGGAACCTTGAGTGCCCTGGCTAGGGTCAAACAGCATGGCACTGGCCAGGCCGGAACTGGTGGCGATTAGCACACCAGCGGAGTGCATGGTGGATATTACAAAACGGGCGATAGTGCCCAGAAAAATCCCATAAATAACCTCCAGCGTGATTAAAAACGCCAAAGTAAAAATATCCTGCGGCAGCTTTGGTAGATTTGGCAGCAGCACAGGGGTGAGAATAAAAGTTATGGCTACACCCAGTAATAGCCGGAAGCGCATGGGTACAAAGCTATCACCAACCCCCGGCAGCGCCATAAGGGCGGATCCGATCCGGCAGAACACCAGAAAATAGGCGAATATCTCACCAGTCAGAAGTTTGCCAAGATCAAGAGTCAATATTTATTCCTGTTGAATCATCATGTTTGCCAGTCGTTCATTAAATTCAGTAAGTGAGGTAAGCATGGAAGGCAGGAAAAACATCAGCGTCATGAAAATAAGCAGCATTTTAGGCACGAACACTAACGTCATTTCCTGAATTTGCGTCAGTGCCTGAAATAATGAAATAACAACGCCCACAACCAGGGATACAATCATAAAAGGCGCTGAGAGTTTTATCAGCAGCCATATGGCCTCCCTGGTGATGTCTACTATCTGCATTTCATTCATGGCTGCGCCTCTTTTAATTTGCGCATGGCCGCCTCATCCTGCGCTAAAGCTTCGGACGACAGGCCTCCATCCCCATGCGCTATTATTTCACTCAAATTAAACACTCTGTCCATCCGTCCCGCCATTTCCATATTATGGGTGGCGATTAGAGCGGCGATGCCTTTGCTTTGCGCAAGTGTGCAGAGTATCTCAAATACATGCCCGGCATTGCGTGGGTCAAGATTGCCCGTGGGTTCATCCGCTAAAATCAGTTTTGGGTGTGGGGCAATAGCCCGCAGTATGGCAACGCGCTGCTGCTCACCGCCTGAAAGGCGGGCAGGGCGGTGGTGCGCTCTCGCCTCCATGCCCAGTTCCCGCAGCAGATTCATGCTCTCCTCCCTTGCCTGATCCTTACCTTTGCCCGATACCAGCAGCGGGATCATAATATTCTCCACCGCTGAGAATTCCGGCATTAAATGATGAAATTGGTAAATAAAGCCGATATGGGTACGGCGCAGAGCGGTTCTTTCAGAATCAGAAAGTTTTGAGGCATTCACGCCGCCTATAATCACTTCCCCTCTGGTTGGTTTCTCCAACAGCCCCGCAATTTGCAGAAGTGTGGTTTTGCCGGAGCCGGAAAACCCGAGCATGGCAACTATCTCACCGGACTCAACGCTTAAATTGATATTGCGCAGAACTTCCAGAGTTTCCTCACCCTGGCGGAAAGTGCGGCTTACATCAACCAGGCGCAGCACTGAATTTCCTGATAAGTCAAGTGGGTTTGAATTTATTGGCATATACTGCACGCGTTTCCGATGTGTTGTTTTTTGAGGTTAATTTGCGAGTAGTATTAAACAGCAAAGGTTGGCCTTTCTCAATGCCTAAAGACAATAACGTACAAAAAGTGCCTCATCAATCCATAAAGTCAGATCATAACGCTGCCTGAGAACAGTGTTACACAGGTCAAAGCTTAATTCCTACTTTATCCCTATTGCGCTGATAGATAAGCGCGAGGGCGGAAGAAGCCTTGCGGCTCTCCACACCACCTGCGCGGCTGGTGAGAATTATGGGTACGCGTGCGCCCAGCACTATTCCTGCGCCATCTCTGCCGGTTAAGAATCTGGTTTGTTTATAAAGCATATTGCCGGATTCAATATCTGGAACCACCAGAATATCAGCATCCCCGGCAACGGTGGATTTTATGCCCTTAACTGCCGCCGCTTCTTTAGATACCGCATTGTCAAATGCCAGCGGGCCATCCAGTACGCCCCCGGTTATCTGCTCCCGCTCCGCCATTTTGCATAAAGCCGTGGCATCCAGCGTGGATGGGATATTTTCATTCACTGTTTCCACCGCTGAGAGGATAGCCACTTTCGGCGTGCCAAGCCCTAGCGCACGGAATAAATCTATGGCGTTCTGCACAATATCCTTTTTATCCATCAGTTTTGGCTGTATGTTAAGCGCGGCATCTGTCAGAAATAAGGGTTTGGGATAGTTCGGAATATCCAGAACAAACACATGGCTCATCCGCCTGGCGGTGCGTAGCCCCGTTTCCTTGCTGACAACCGCTTCCATCAATTCATCGGTATGGAGTTTGCCTTTCATCAGCGCTTCCACCTCGCCACTTCGCGCAAGTTTTACTGCTATTTCCGCTGCTGCGTGGCTATGATCCGTAGCAACCAGTGGGTACGGAGATATATCCAGCCCTTCCTGCTGCGCCACCAGGTTTATTTTATCCTTTGGACCCACCAGCACGGGGTTTATAAGGCCTTCCAATGCTGAGGCTACTGCCCCTTTCAACGAGAATGCATCAGCCGGATGCACCACTGCGGTTTTAAGTGGTCTTAGGCCATCCTTCATGGCTATTAACCATTCAATGCAGGATTGCCGGGAGCATAAATTTTCCATGAACTCTAACACTTTATTTGGTTTCTTACGAATATCTGTATAGTCTATTGCAAAGCAATATATACCGCTATCGTTTGAAGAGTTAAAATTATTTATGTCAATCCGGCGGTATATCTTTTATTTGTTGAGGAGGGCGCACCCCCCGGCTTACAGCCTCCCCCCAGCGCGCTGGCGCAGGTTGCTACGCTCCAAAAAGTCAATTCTTGAAATGCGAGGAGTATACTATATGGACTGTAGATTACATGTCAGATAATCAAAGTTTGCCCATGTTGCCGAATCTGGCTGGTAAGAAAGGGTTGATTGTTGGTATCGCCAACGAGAAAAGCATAGCCTGGGGTTGCGCCAGGGTAATGCGTGCATGGGGCGCGGAACTGGCGGTGACATACCTGAACGAGAAGGCCAAACCTTTCGTCTGGCCACTGGCGGATGGGTTGGGATGCAAAATTATACTGCCCTGTGATGTCACCAGGGAGGATGAAACCGCAGCCGTTTTTGCCGCTATCACAAAAGAGTGGGGCAGGCTGGATTTTCTGTTGCACTCCATAGCCTGCGCACCAAAGCAGGACTTGCACGGCAGGGTGCTGGATTGTTCATTGCAGGGTTTTCTCACCGCTATGGATATATCCTGCCACTCATTCATACGCCTGGCACGTCTGGCGGAACCACTGATGAAGGAAGGCGGCAGCCTGCTGACGGTAACCTATATGGGTAGTCATGAAGTTGTGCAGCATTATAACATGATGGGGGCGGTTAAAGCAGCGCTGGAGGCGGTTACGCGATCCCTGGCGGTGGAGATGGGGGCAGGCGGGGTGCGGGTTAACGCCCTTTCCCCAGGTGCGGTGCTAACCAGGGCGGCATCAGGCATTCTGGATTTTTCTGATCTTTTAGAATTGTCAGAGGCAAAAGCGCCATTGCGTCGCCTGATTAATCAGGAGGATGTCGGCAACATGGCTGCCTTCCTGGCCAGCGACGCCGCCCGCAACATCACAGGCGGTATACATAACATAGATGCCGGATATGAAATAGTGGATTAGGTGTTTAGTTCTGTTATTATATCTACCGCGCTCTATGAAGTGCGACAGATATATACCCCTATCGTCTCAAGAGTGTGGTTAAGTGATGTCATTTCAGTGGTATATTTTCTTGTATATTAAGGGGCTGCCGCCCCCGCGCTTCGCGCTTCCCCCGCAGCGCCGGCGCGCTCACCGAAGGTCGCAAGAAAATGTCACCCTTGATACGCGATAGGTATATAATAAACAATTATACTATAACGGAACTACATATGCATTCAAGGCATGAAACCGTTGGGGTGATGGTCGGCAAGGTGATGGTCGGCGGTGGTGCGCCGGTGGTAGTGCAATCCATGACCAATACTGATACCGCTAATGCTGACTCAACCACGGCTCAGATTCTGGATTTATGGCGCGCAGGATCAGAGCTGGTAAGAATCACCGTGAATAACGAAGCATCAGCGGCTATGGTTGCCAGAATACGGGATAGTCTGGCAGCGCAGGGCTGCTTTGTTCC
>CAYTOJ010000017.1:0-22117 GCA_964439415.1 uncultured Rickettsiales bacterium | reverse complement strand
ACACCTGACCCCATCATTACGAATGATGTGCTCTACCAACTGAGCTAAAGCGGCCAAACAGAATTATCGCTGCGCTTTTATCTGGCTTTTCCTATAGTTTCAAGGGAACAAAGATTCTTTGTTCTCACCACCTGACGCATTTTAGCCCTTGTATAGCCTATAACAAGCTTCAGTAGGGCTAATTTTACGTTATCGGCTATAGAACATAAATATACCTCCTTCCTTGTGATTATACCGCTATCGTTTGAAGATCTCCAATTTTCTCTTTCACGCCGGCGGTATATCTTTTATTTGTTAAGGGGGGCACACCCGGCTTACAGCTTCCCCTTAAGCGCCAGGCGCAGGTCGCTACGCTCCAGATGTCAATTCTTGAAATGAGAGGAGTATAACTACCAGCATCTAACCACACTCCCTAGGCGATAGGGGTATAGTTCCATTCGTCATAATCCTTGCCTTGCTCACTTCATCTAATCCAGCTCATTTCACTGATTAACGATAGTTTTGGTGATATTTCTTTTCTTTTAACTTCCCTGAGGTAAAATGTAAGCGTTATAGTAGGAAAAAGTATGGAAGATTTAATAGGCTATTCCAGGTTGATAGACACTGCGCTGCGCGGCGTTATCCGGGATGTTTTGAAAATGGCGCAGAATCAGGGTTTGCCGGGCGAGCATCATTTATATGTTACCTTCCGCACTGATTTTCCTGGCCTGCTTATCGCCGACCACCTTAAGGAGAAATATCCTGAGGAAATGACAATAGTACTTCAGCACCAGTACTGGAACCTGAAAGTTGAGGAAAAAACCTTCAGTATTGTTTTGAGTTTTAACAAAATCAGGGAAAAACTTATTGTCCCATTCGCGGCAATTACTTCATTTGTAGATCCAAGCATAAAATTTGGTCTGCAACTTCAGCAGGTAACCTCCCCTGCCACAGCGGCGGCGCACGATGATTCCGGCCAGTTGGAACTACAGGAAATACGAGGTGGTGAGAAAACCGCCAAGATCATCAGTCTCGATTCCTTCAGGAAGGGCAAGGGTTGATTATACCCGTTTTCCAGGTCATCCTGGGGCTGCTGGTATCAACGGCACTGATTACTGATGCGCGCAGATATATAATTCCGAACTGGACAGTGTTGGCAGTTATACTTCTATATTTCATGGCTTTTTTCCTGTTGCCGGGGCGCATTAATTTATTATCAGGAATATATGCAGGGCTTGGCTGCTTCGCCGTTGGTTATCTGATATTTATCCTGCGCATCATGGGCGGGGGGGATGTTAAGCTTATCTCAGCCCTTGCGCTTTGGACCGGCCTGGAAACCCTGCTGGATTTTATATTTCTCACGGCTATTATCGGCGGGGTGCTTACCATTTTATTGTTAATTATACGGCGGATAAAGCGCTCATCAGCTAGCCTGCCGAGGTTGCTGCGCAAAGGCCAGCCTGTGCCTTATGGCATAGCCATAGCACTGGCGTTCCTGACACTGCTGATTACTCAGAATCTGCCGAGTTTACATAACTGATTATATGCTGAAAAGTCTGCTGATTAAAAACATTGTAATTATGGAGGAAGCGAGAGCTGACTTCTCCCCCGGTTTTAATGTTATTACCGGGGAGACAGGATCAGGCAAATCAGTGCTGCTGGATTCTCTGGCACTCCTCTTGGGGGAGAAAGCAGAAAGCGGCCTGGTGCGCAGCGGCCAGAGTCAGGGAATGGTCAGCGGTGTTTTCAGTCTGGATGGTAACGAGAAAGCACAGCAATTTCTGGAGAGTCGCGGCATTCCGCTGGAGGATGATCTGGTTCTGCGCCGGGTAATCAATGCCGATGGAAAAAGCCGCGCCTATGTGAACGATGCACCCGCAACCATAACCCTGCTGCGGGAACTGGGGCTGCTGCTGGCGGAAATGCACGGCCAGCATGAACAGCAGACTATATCATCACCGCCCGCGCAAATGGACGCGCTGGATGAATACGCCGGAACACTCCCGGAAAAACAGGCAGTAGCCAAAGCTTCTAAGGAATGGAAAGAAGCTCGTGAGAAGCTTATTGCAACGATAGCGCAGATAAAAGCTATGGAGCGCGAGCAGGAATACCTCACTTTTGCCCGTGATGAACTGACAAAGCTGGATGCAAAGCCTGATGAGGAAAACGAAATCCTGAACAGGAAAATCAGTTTGCAGAGCCGCAGAAAACTATTGGATGCAGCCAGTAAAGCCCTGCGGGAAATTCAGGGCGGGGCAAAAGTTTATTCAGCCCTTGCCAGCGCGCAGAAAATACTTCTGCGATTAGGTGCTGAAGAGTTCGGGTCTGTGATTCAAACCCTGGAGCGGGCGATTCAGGAAACCGGAGAAGTAGAGTCTGCCTTAAGCAGCTTTATTGATGAAGGCGCGGATGAAAGCTATTTTGAACAACTGGATGAGCACCTGCACAGCCTGCGTGCCGCCGCCAGAAAATATGGCGTTCCTGCCGGTGAACTTCACAACCTGCTGGCTGATATGGATGAAAAACTAAAGTTCGCTGAGCAAAGCACGGAGGTTTTAAGTGCACAGCAGGCGGCTGAGGCGGAAGCGGCTGACAGATACAAAAAAGCCGCCGCTAACTTATCAGCAAAACGTGCCAGGGAAGCCGCAAAGCTGGAGAAGCTAATCATGAAGGAGCTTAGCTTCCTTAAAATGGAGAGGGCACTATTCAAAATCCAGTTAACCTTACGGCGGGAGGAAAACTGGGGCGAGAGCGGAATGGACGATATAAACTTTCAGGCCGCGACAATCCCCGGCGCGCCGTTACAGGATATCAGCCGCATAGCATCCGGCGGAGAACTATCGCGCCTGATGCTGGCGCTGAAATCCGCGCTGGCGGGAATCGCATCCGCCCCGGTGATGATTTTTGATGAAATAGATTCAGGGCTTTCCGGTGCCGTTGCCGACTCAATAGGTGCGCGGCTGGAGACTTTAAGCACACAGCGGCAGATAATAGCAGTGACGCACCAGCCGCAGGTGGCGGCGAAGGGGCATAACCATCTGCGGGTTGCGAAGGCGCAGCAGGGCGGGGGATTTGTATCCCACATCACTAAACTCAATGCGCAGGAGCGGGGGAATGAGATTGCGCAGATGCTCTCCGGCTCAACTGTCACGCGGGAAGCTAAAGCGGCGGCTGCCCGGCTGCTGGAGCCTCAAGCATGAGCGGGGGGGAAGATAATCGCCGCCTGGTAAGCATCGAACTGGCTACCGCGCCGGATGCCGTTTTAAGCCCGGAGATGGAAAGCGAGAGAATATCCGCCATTACTGAGCTTCTGCATGAAAATACCTTTAACCTGCTGAATTCTGACTCAGGCCCCTATGACCTTAAAGTCAGCATTCTGGAGAGCCGCTTCAGGCTGCTGATAACATCCACGCCCAGCGGTAATTCGATTGAACTGACCCTGGCGCTGCAAACGCTGCGGCCACTCATCAAGGATTACCGCATTATCTGCGAAAGTTATTTCGAGGCGGTAAAAACCGGCAACACTGCCAAGCTGGAAGCTATAGATATGGGGCGGCGCGGCCTGCATAATGAGGCGGCAGACAAGCTGATTGAAATGCTGGAATCCAAGGTAGAGCTGGACTGGGAAACCGCCCGCCGCCTCTTCACCCTGCTGTTTGTGACTTACACGAAGACTATTTGAATGGGGACATTCTACAGCTTCCCCTGCTCAATCCCCTGACGCAGGAGTGCTTCCACCTTAGGCATATACGCCTCACTACTTTTAAGGTGCTTTACAATATCCGCTGATAGCCGCAGTGTAATCTGTTGTTTTGGATGCTCAGATTTTGGCCGACCAATTTTTCTTAAAAGTGTCTGCATATCTTCCGGCATATCATCAAGCCGCTTGGAGAGTTTAAAATCCTGTTCTGTCCACTCAGGGGTTATCATTGTTCTTTCTCATACTGCGCAACCTCCCTTTTATTAGCTTTCCGAATGTCATTTATAATCATGCTGTAATGCATAGCATTATCAATTATTCTTCAGCCAGTCCAGGTAGCCTTGCAGGATAAAACTGGCGGCCATTTTGTCCTTCACCTCAGCGCGCCGCTTGAAGGACATCTCAGCCGCAGTTATTGCCCGGAATACCGCTGCGGTTGAAAGCCGTTCATCCCAATATGCTATAAATCCCTGTTCTTTGGTAACTCCCCAGGTCTGCTTACCTGGATGTACGTTGCTTGTCTCCTCCACAGCAGGCAAAGGGGGATTAAGGGGGGGGAATGTGTTGGTACTAGGATAAGAAGAAAGGTTCCCCCCCCTAGCCCCCTTTGTGCCCGGTGGGGGAAGCTGAGAGTTCGTGCCAACACCTGGGTAGTTACGTTCCTTGTTCAGGCTTGCTTCAAGCTTACTGCCAAAATCCCTTACATAATGGCTCATTTCGCTCTCCCCGCCGTTCATGTGCAGCGGCAGGCCAATCACCACCCGGCTTATGTCATGCTGCTGAATTAAGGCCGCTATTTCCGAGAAGTCCCGCTCCATTTTACTGCGGGTTATCAGTTTTAGCGGCGAGGCTATAGTCCGGCCAGTGTCAGAGAGTGCTATGCCTATGGTCTTGCGCCCTACATCCAGCCCTAATAATCTGCTCAACTACGCCCCACCAGGCATAAAAGAGGATTAGAGGTGGAGAATGTGTTGATACTACCTAATAAAGAAAGATGCCCCCCCCTAGCCCCCTTTGTGCCCGGTGGGGGAAGCCGAGAGGTAGTACCAACACCTGGGCAATTACAGAATCTGCTCATAACCTTATTATAAATATAGATATTTTAATTGCCAAGCCAGATTAATCTGCTAGGCAAGGTTTATTAAAAAATATTAAGTGGTTATTTATGAAAGGCATAATTTTAGCTGGTGGTTCCGGTACGCGGCTTTACCCCATGACGCGCTCAATCAGCAAGCAGATTCTTCCGGTTTATGATAAACCGATGATTTATTATCCCCTTTCCATCCTGATGCTGGCGGGGATACGGGAGATACTTATTATCTCAACCCCGCGTGACCTGCCACTCATCCGCGACCTGCTGGGAAGTGGCGCAGAACTTGGCCTGGAGATATCATATAAGGAACAACCAAGCCCGGACGGGTTGGCGCAGGCTTTTATTCTGGGGGATGAATTTCTGGGTAACAGCCCCGTCTGCCTGGTGCTGGGGGATAATATATTTTACGGCCATAATTTAAGTTACGATCTGGAGGATGCTGCGAAACTTAGCAGCGGCGCGGTAGTGTTCGGCTATCATGTGAAAGACCCTGAGCGTTACGGCGTGGTGGAATTTGATGCAAATGGCCGCGCTATCAGTCTGGAGGAAAAGCCGAAACAGCCAAAATCCAACTGGGCAGTCACCGGGCTGTATTTTTATGATAACGATATTGTGAAAATCGCTAAATCCTTAAAACCATCCCCCCGGGGTGAGCTTGAAATAACTGATGCCAATCGGGTGTACCTGGATAAAGGCAATTTAAATGTAAAGCTGCTGGGGCGCGGCGTGGCCTGGCTGGATACCGGAACGCCAGATTCACTGATTCAGGCGGCGCATTTCGTGCAAACTGTGGAGGCGCGGCAGGGGCTTAAAATCGCCTGTATTGAGGAAATTTCCTTACGCAAGAACTTCATCACTGAAGAACAATTCCAAACCCTCGCCAGCCGTTATAAAAACGACTACGGCGTATACCTGCAAAGCGTTTTGAAGGGGTAGGATATTTTAAGGGGGCTTTTCAGCCCCCCTCATTTGGCCTGCGGATTAAGCAAATATGAAATCAATTGCCTCTGTTACGTTGTTTGTGCCGAGGAAGGTGATTTGTGACACGCCGCGCTGACCACTAAAGCCATACTGGAAATATGTATTGGCTGCATCACTCCAGATGGTTTTCCACGCTACAGTGGAGTCGAACCGCACTTTATCAACGCCATGTTCAAATTTCCCTATGGTATCCTGCTGTGTGCTATCCTGTGCTTTTAATATAAAGGTGTCTCTCATTCTATCAGTAGAAGACTCTGTATTGCCATATAATATATCATTACCAAATCCACCACATATTATATCGCTACCTAGTCCTCCCGATATAGTATCTTTACCACCAGATCCATAGATGATGTCATTATCTGCACCACCAAAAGCCAATATGGTTTTCAGACTGCCTGATACATCTATATAATCATGGCCAGTTCCACCATCGATTGTATCGGATGTAACATAGCTTGAGGAAACTGAACGAATTGTATCATTGCCGGAATTACCAGCAATAACATTATTGCCGTAAAAATCCTCTATAAAATCGTTACCTGCTCCACCGCTAACCGTGCTGCTGCTGTTATACGCAAATGCATCAACATACAACACTATATGATCATCTCCATCACCACCATTTAATGTGGAATTAACTGCAAGATAATTATACAGATAATCATTGCCGCTTCCACCATTCAGAATATTATTACTGCCTCCCAGAATTTCTAGATAATCATTACCTGTATTGCCATTTAGCGTATTATAGCTGCCAATATCTGTTATATGGTCATTACCGATACCACCGCCTATTGTATCGAAGTTCCCGCCCATTCCATATATTACATCATTTCCCGCACCTCCATAAATTGAATCAGAAGCATTTGTCCCAGTCAGAACGTCATTCCCACCAGTTCCTTTAATAATAGACATACAATTCTCCGCATTTATAAGTGAATTAATTAATTAATATTAGGATTTATAGCGGATAATTGTTACTATTGGTAAGGGGCGATATTAAGCATTTTTGACAATGAGCAATTAAGCAAAGTAGTTAATCAATTGATATTTCAGCAATGCACTCCAGCCAATTAGAGGGGGTTAATATATCCCGCCAGTGCCTACGGTTGGTTTATATTCGCGTGGTTCGCTGTTTTCCGGGGGGATATAGTCCTCATCCGGCGGGTAATACTGGGGGGTGCTTATGCTGTTATCGCTGCTGTTATTTCCGCCTTCATCCTGGCCGGGGCTGGAATGTAGCGGCTGGGTGTTTTGTGGCCTGGTTCCATCTGCCCGGAAAGCCTCCAGGATAATCTGGTTATCCGCCGTTCCCTCCCACGGAGCCTGGCCGCTGTTACGATCCACCCGCACCAGGCGGATTTCCTTTGGAACTGGGAACGGCTTAGCCGGAACATCCTTTAAAGCCCTTTGCAGAAAATTCATGAATACCGGAAGCGCCGCGCTGCCGCCCGTTTCCTTATGCCCCAGGCTTTTCGGCTGGTCAAAGCCCATATATGTTCCCACCACTAAATCCGGCGTGTAGCCGATAAACCAGACATCGTGAGAATCGTTGGTTGTTCCGGTTTTGCCTGCTACCGGGCGGAGAAGTTCCTTCGCTTTTGCCGCCGTGCCGCGCTCGCACACGCCTTTCAGTATGGATGTCATCTGGTAAGCCGTAACCGGGTCGAGTATCCTCTCCCGCGTATCGCTCAAGATCGGCGGCTCCGGCGCATCCATAGCTGATGGATCAGCGCAGGTCTGGCAGACTCTTTCATCCCACTTATATATGGTTTTGCCGTAGCGATCCTGGATACGGTCAATCAGCCTTGGCTCCACCTTATAGCCCCCGTTGGCGATAATGCTATATGCATTAGTGAGCTTCAGTGGCGTAGTCTCCAGTGCGCCCAGAATGAAGGAGAAGTTACGCGCAACATCATCGTATATGCCAAAACGTTTGGATACATCTATTATCCGGTCAATGCCAAGCGCCAGACTAAGTCGTACCGTCATAGCATTGCGGGATTTCTCCAGCCCAACGCGCAAAGTTGTAGGGCCTAGAAAGTCATTGCTGTAATTCTGCGGGCTCCAGGATGGCATTCCCGCCCCCTGGCTTAAGGTAATCGGCCCATCCACAATAATGCTGGAAGGGGAGAAACCATTCTCCAATGCTGTTAGATATACGAACGGCTTGAAAGCTGAACCAGGCTGCCTCCTGGCTTGACTAACACGGTTATAGTCTGACACGCCGAAGCCGCCCACCATTGCCAGCACCCGCCCGGTGTGGGGATCCATCACTATCAACGCACCGTTTAATTGCGGTATCTGGCGCAGGTAGTATTTTTCCGTTTTATCTTCGTTCTTGTCGCTGCCGCCCTCATCCCCTGATGAACCTGCTGCTTTTTTCTCCACCGCTATTATATCGCCAGCCGCTAACACCGTTGACATCCTGGATGGCGCTCTTCCCTTCACACTTGCCCAGAGTGAATCACTTAATAAAACCACTCCCTCGCTACCATCTTTCAGCTTTATTCTAGCCTCCTTTGCGCTGCTCTCTGTAACATATGCATAATGCCAGAATACGGGGATCTGGTTATCATCCATCTCCGCCAGAGATTTTTGCCAATCATCACCGCTTTGCAGCTTCTTTATGGCTCCCCGGTAGCCGCTATGTTTGTGATCATAGGCGGCAAGCCCCTCCGTCAGCGCTTCCTCGGCGTATCTCTGCAATATGGGGTCTAGCGTGGTGCGTACTGAATAGCCACCTTTATATACCTGATCGAATCCGTATTTGGCTATCATCCAGCGCCGCACTTCCTCAGCGAAGTAATCGGCTTTTGTTGTCTCATCCGTTGAGCGGTTACGCAGGGCAATGGGTGTATTTTTTGCCGCTTTAGCTTCTTCGGCGGTTATAAAACCCACTTCCTGCATACCATCTATCACCCAGTTGCGCCGCTCCAGCGCACGCTGGGGATTTCTTACCGGGTCAAGGGTGACGGGCGATTTCGGCATTGCCGCCAGCAGTGCAGCTTCCTCTATGGTGAGTTCATCAACCGATTTGTTGAAATAATTAAGCGCCGCCGCGACTACACCGTATGATCTTCGCCCCAGGTATATCTGGTTAAGGTATAGCTCCAGGATTCTATCCTTACTGAAAGCGTGGGAGACTCTGAAGGCTAAAATAGCCTCCTTCACCTTGCGCCCCAGGGTTTTCTCATTAGTCAGCAGAAAGTTTTTTATAACCTGCTGCGTGATGGTGGAGCCACCTACCAGCCCTCTATCCTGCCCGTGGCTTGATATGTTAACATACGCCGCCCTGAAAATACTGGTAAAATCCACCCCGCCGTGCTCATAGAAATTTCTGTCCTCGGCCGCCAGAAATGCCTGTATCACCCGCTCCGGCACTGCCGTTACCGGCACGAACAGGCGGTTCTCTACAGCGTACTCCTCCATCAGTTTGCCGTTTCCGGCGTAAAGCCTGGTGGTATTGGGCGGTTCATAATGAGAAAGCTGGGATATATCCGGCAGGTTGCGGCCATAATGCAGCATAATCCCCACCACTCCCGCCACGGCGAAAATGCCAAGGAAGAACAGAACAGCCGCAACATGTATAAAAAATCTGGTCAGCACAGAGGTTTATTGTTTATTTTACCATTCTACGGCCAAGGGAAATATAGCTGAACCCTTCCGCTTCCATTTCCTCAGGTTTATATATGTTCCGCAGGTCAATAATAAGTTTATTTTTCAGCAGCCGTGCGGTTTTTTTGAGGTCTAAACTGCGGAACTCGTTCCACTCAGTAACAATCACCAGTGCTTCCGCCTCAAAAATGGCATCATAGGCATCATCGCAGTATTCAACATAATTTCCTATTATTTTCTGAGCCTCATGCATAGCTGCCGGGTCAAACACCTTTATATACGCCCCCTGTTTATGCAGTTCCTGCACTATTGCCAGTGCCGGGCTTTCCCTTACATCATCGGTATTGGGCTTGAAGGAAAGCCCCAGCACGCCGATAATACGCCCCTTTACCTGGCCGCCCATTGCCTTGACTATCCTGGCCGCCATATCACTTTTGCGAACCTCATTAGAATTTACCGCTGCTTCGACAATAGAGATGGGGGAGTGATGCTCCTTAGCAGTTTGCAGCAGTGCCCGGGTGTCCTTAGGGAAGCACGAGCCACCGTAACCGGGGCCAGGGTGCAGAAATTTCGCGCCGATGCGCTTATCCAGGCCGATTGCCTTGGCAACGCTATGAACATCCGCCCCGGTTTTCTCGCATAAGTTTGCTATCTCATTTATATAGGCCACTTTTACCGCCAGAAACGCATTAGCCGCGTATTTCGCCAACTCGGAAGATTCAATGGAAGTAAACAGCAGCGGCGTTTCATTAAGGTTAAGCGGGCGGTAAATGCGGCGCATCATTTTCTCAGTGCGTTCATTCTCCGCCCCTATCACCACCCGGTCAGGGCGCATGAAGTCATTAATCGCGGAACCTTCGCGCAGGAATTCTGGGTTGGAGGCCATGTCAAAATCAAGGCCGGGGTTACGCTCCCGGATTATCTTTTTAACAGCAGCACCAGTTCCCACCGGAACGGTGGATTTTACAACCACTACCGCGTAGCTACTTAAATTATCAGCTATTTCCTCAGCGGCTTTAAAAACATAACTTAAATCAGCATGGCCATCCCCCCGGCGGGATGGGGTTCCCACCGCGATAAACACCGCCGATGCACCTTGCAGAGCCTTCGCCAGGGATGTTTCAAAAAATAAACGCTCCCCCCGCACATTGCGCATGACAAGGTCTTCCAACCCAGGCTCATAAATCGGCATTATGCCTTTTCGTAAATCCTCAACTCTTGCTTCATCGGTATCCACGCAGATCACTTCATAGCCGAATTCGGAAAAGCAAGCCCCTGATACCAGGCCAACATAACCGCAGCCAAGCATTACTATACGCATGAAAATCCCTCAAAGGTTTATAAAAAGCTATTGCATCACCTGTTCCAGGATGCAATAGGCTATTAGTGTTTTGATAAGCTGGGGAACGAGCATGAAATTTCTGAAAGCTTTTGTAATTATTATACTGGGATTTACTATGACTGCCAAAGCCAAAGCTGCTGATCTGGAAAACACACTCTATCTGGATTTGAGGGATGGCCGGGTAGTGATAGAACTAATGCCCGACAAAGCCCCCCGTCACGTTAAGCGGATTAAGGAACTTACCCGCCAGAAATTCTACGATGGTCTGAAGTTCCACCGCGTGATTGACGGCTTCATGGCGCAGACCGGCGACCCAAGCGGGGATGGCACAGGCGGCTCAGGCCAGAAGATTAAAGCGGAATTCAGCGATGTAAAACATGTGCGCGGCATAGTCTCCATGGCCAGACCAGGCTTTGTGGATGGTGCGGATAGTCAGTTTTTCATAGTCCTGGCGGATTCTAATCACCTGGATCGCCAGTACAGTGCCTGGGGCAAGGTAGTAAGCGGTATGGAATTCGTTGATAAAATCAAGAAGGGGGACGGCGCAAATGGCTCAGTCAGCAACCCGGACTCTATCATAAAACTGCAAGTCGCCGCTGATGCCGAGAAAGGGAAGTAGGCCTCGCGCAAAGCTGGTTTGCAATAAAAGAATAACAAAAAGTAGGCTGCATAATAAGTTATTATAACTAATATTCTGAGAATAATAACATTTCAGGGTATGAGTAATAATTTTAATTGGTCATCACGCATTCATAATCGCTTGGAGAGATATGCTCCAGGTATTGGTAAGTATGAATTAGCCGTTAATACACATAAGTACACTTTTGATACTAGCGCTACAGCTGATGGAATCAAAATTTATGCAGTTGGGAAGCAGCAACAGAACATCTTTGATTTAGTTGCAAGTATATCCGCAAAAGCCAGCATTTCTTTAATATACAGCAATTCGGATTTATTTTTATTTATGCTAGGTGATAACGGATATGCGCTGCCAGCAGAATATACTGCAAGCGAGTTTTATGCTAGCTGCCTTGCGGCAGAAGTAGAGGAACTTCTGGAAAAGGCTAAGATAACTGGAGTCAAAGCGAAGGTAAATCTATTTAGTTACGATAGCCCACAAGCCGATTGCGGCGTGATAGAATTGACCGCCGATAACCCAAGCCAGATTGAAAATTATTATACTCTCTTTAGGGATGTACAATCACCGCTATCATGTGCTTATGATCAAGAGACAAGTACAATTACAATAAAAGGGGTTAAATCAGTCACAGAAAAAGTAGCCGGAGGAAAGACTACAGATACATTTATACCAGTAGTTGACATGATTGATAGTCTATCGAAGTTTTTAAGTTCTCACAAAAACGCAATCAGAGAAACTAATAAAACTGTAGATGACACTGCTGCGCGGGAAAAGGCTGAAAACGATATTCTGCATTACCTAAGGGATGTATATGGTTATTCTGATACGGGAGCGGGGATATAGTATAAAAGTAAAGAACGTAAGGGAATTTAGTCTATTTTTTCATGGCAATGACTTTGATGCAAAAATGGAAAGTAGAGAGATAAGAAGATTTTTAAAGTATCACGCGCAAAATTTTGCAGAATTTTTTGATATTACTATTAATAAACAACTTAAAGCTATAGAGTTCAGGCTTCATAATACTCTTGCTCCTGGTTCGCGTAGTGAGTATCTACTTCCCTCCGATTCTCCAGCGGATTTAAGCGCTTTTTTTGAGAAATGTTGCGAATTGAGTCAAGGGCAGGGTACACGGGGAAGTTTTTTTGAAGAACTTTTTGCAAAAGAAACCCGCAGCCGGGGAACTAATAAGCCACGCGAATAACTTATTCCATACCAATCACCCACCCATTGAGCACCCGGAGCAAGTGCCGTGCATTAATATGGTATGATGGGTTAAGTGGAAATTGGGGGGCAGCAGTGCGTGCAAATCCCGCACACAGCCTTGTAAGTCATAAACCTTACTACATGAATCGCATTTAAAATGGTGATGGTGGCTGATGTTCGCCTTCTCAAACAGAACCGCGCCACCGGGCAGTTCCACGCTTACAATCGCCCCTGCTTCCAGCAGCCTTTTAATCTCGCGGTAAACTGTGGCTATGCCGATTCCCGGGGCATCTACCGCAGCGATTGATAATATCTCCGCCGGACTTAAAGGGCGCGCACTTGTCGTAACTGCCTTTAAAATAGCATCGCGCTGCCTGGTGTTGCGGCTCAAGCTTTTACAGTGCAGTTTTTGTCCTGCGCCAGTTTGACTGCTGCGGCTTCCTTTTCTTCACGGCTGGAAGCACGGTTTAGATTCTCCTCCACCGCCTCGCGGGTCTCCAGGTTAAGTTCAGCGCATTCAGTGGCAAGCACGGTGCATCTCTCGCCACCAGCCACTTCAGCAATACCACCACTGACAATAAAGCTCTTTTTAACCGCGCCTGGAAGCAGCACCTCCACCACGCCTGGGCGTAAGGACGATATAATGGGCGCATGACCTGGCAGAACACCAAAATCACCCTCTAAACCCGGTATCAGTACCATTTCTGCGGCATCAGAGAAATACGGCTTCTCCGGTGTTACCAGTTCAAACTTTATGGTGTTCATTCTCTAAAACTCCTGAAATGGCAGCTTAATAGCAAATTATCATTTGTAATGCGAGTATTTTCTAATCCTCCATATCCAGAAACAAATCACCGTTTACCAGAGTATCTGCCATATTTCTGGCTCTTCTGGTGGCGCGCACGGCAAAATCAGGCGTTTCATCCCGGAAAATCTGCTCAATGCTCAATATGGTGACTTTATCATATGTCTGTTGCATGGCGCTTTTGTACTTAGGCAAGCTGGCGGCATATTCCAGCATGGGTTTGGTGGCCTCTTCCAGCGTCACGAATATGCCGATGGGGGACTGCAGGGAGGTAAGGGTGGAGTCGAAATCGCGGATGTCCTTCACGCCGACTTTGCCGGATTTTACCTGGATATAACATTGACGCTTGCAAGGCTTGCCTTTCGCATCGAGATCATAGATGTAAAAATAACCATCCACGCCGCCGTCAGCGCCGCGCTTTTCTGAGTATACACCGCCTACGGAAAATACTGCCCATTTCTCAAACTCTTTGCGGACATAATCACCTTTGGTTTCCCGCGCCAGTTTGCGTGCGCTGTCCAAATCCTTAGGGATGCCGAAAATATCAGTATCGCGGTTGAATTTAATTCTGGCTTTCTCTTCCTGCGCTTTGGTGGGGTGTTCTACCCCCTCCAGGTAGAAATGGTCAATCAGCCTCTGTTGAATCAGGTCAATGGAAAGGTAGGTGATATCAATGCCAATCCATTCCATGCCAAGCTTCTGCGCTACCGCTATGGTAGTGCCGCAGCCGCAGTAGGCATCCATCACTACGCCTCCCTCTGGGCAACTGGCTTTTATAATCCGCTCCAGCAGAGCTTCCGGCTTCTGAGTGGGATAGCCCAGGCGTTCTTTGGCAGATGCATTAATTATGGGAATATCCCACCAGTCGCCTAGTCTGACCCCCTCCGATAAATATACCTTATATGGCTCCTGATCTTTGCGTTTTTGCCAACGATACCACTTCCCATCCTCATCCTGTTTATAGTGACTATCATTAACACCAGATTTATCAGTATATTCTATTCTTATATCGGAGAAAAATGACTTAGTATTTTTTCCATAAAACAGTACGGTATCATGTAGCCGCTGAAATCTATTGCTGGCTGCTGTATAACGCCTATAGCACCATGCGATCTCATTCCTGAAATTATCCCTGCCGAATACCGCATCCAGCAGAATTTTCAGGTAGTGGCTGGCGGTGGGGTCGCAGTGCAGGTAGAAGCTGCCGGTGCTTTTAAGCGTGCGGTGCATTTCCACAATTCTTGCGCCCATATTGATGAGATAGGCATACATGGAGCGATCCGCCGCCATGGCGGAGTGAAACAGAATCTGCTTCATTCCATCCAGAAATTTATGCAGCACATGATAACGCTGTGCTTCTTGCTGAAATATAAGTTCTTCCAACTCATTCACACCGACTATCGACCAGGTATCCCCAAACGCTTTCGTCTGCGCGGTGGAGCCATCGTAGATGATGTTATAATCACGCTTGGAGTTGAAAGGTGGATCAATATATATCAGGTCAACGGATTCATCCCTGACATGCTCCCGCAGAATTTCCAGATTATCGCCATAAAACAATCGGTTCATTGATATATACTCCTCGCATTTCAAGAATTGCCTTTTTGGAGCGTAGCGACCTGCGCCAGCGCGTAGGCCTTTGGCCGGGGGGGGACTCAATAAATAAAAGATATACCACTGGAATGATATAGAAAATTCTAACTCTTCAAACGAAAGCGGTATACCTAGGCTGAAGCTGCCTGCTTGCTGTCTTTTGCCGCAAGTTCCGCCCGTAATTTCTTCGCAGACTCAGTCATATTGCGAAGCGCCTCAAGCGTTTCCTTCCAGCCACGGGTTTTCAGGCCGCAATCCGGGTTTATCCATATTTGTGAAGGGGAGAGGACTTCCAGAGCTTTTCGCAGCAGGTTTTCCATCTCCTCCATTGCTGGCACGCGGGGGGAGTGAATATCATAAACACCTGGGCCAATCTGGTTGGGGTATTTAAAGTTCACAAAAGCATCCAGAAGTTCCATTTTTGAGCGGGAAGTCTCGATTGATATAACATCAGCATCCATTGCGGCAATGCTGCTGATAATATCGTTAAACTCGGAATAGCACATGTGGGTGTGCACCTGGGTTTCATCCCGCACGGCGGCGCAGGAGAGGCGGAAACAATCCACCGCCCAGGTCAGATATTCCTGCCATGCTGATTTGCGCAGCGGCAGACCTTCCCGCAGTGCCGGTTCATCTATCTGGATTGCCCTGATGCCTGCTTTCTCTAAATCCACCACTTCATCGCGTATGCTGAAGGCTATCTGCTTGCAGGTCTCGCTTCTCGCCTGATCGTCCCGCACGAACGACCATTGCAGTATAGTCACAGGCCCCGTGAGCATTCCCTTCATGGGCTTGTTCGTTAGGCTTTGCGCATAGGCTGACCATTCAACAGTCATAGGCTTAGGGCGTGAAACATCCCCGTAAATAATGGGTGGCTTGACGCAGCGGGAGCCGTAACTCTGCACCCACCCGTTCAAGGTGAAGGCGAAGCCTGCAAGCTGTTCGCCGAAATATTCCACCATATCGTTACGCTCAAATTCACCGTGCACCAGCATGTCAATGCCCAGTTCCTCCTGCTGGCGGATGCATTTTTCAGTTTCCGCTTTTAAGAACTGGTTGTATTCAGCTTCGCTTTTCTGGCCAGCTTTAAACGCCGCCCGCGCCGCCCTTACCTCAGTAGTCTGCGGGAAGGAGCCAATAGTGGTAGTGGGGAGCAGCGGCAGTGGAATTTTCTGCGCCTGCGCATTGATGCGCTTATCAAACGGCGATTGCCGCTTCAACATATCAGGCGTAATGCTGGATACACGTTTTTTGACCGCCGGATTATGAATGCGGCTGGATGAACTGCGGCTTGCCAGCGCGGCGCGGCTCTCGTCAAGCTGGCTTTGCACAGCTTCTTCCCCGCCATTTATGGCTTTAGTTATAACTGCAATTTCCGATAATTTCTGCATGGAAAAAGCCAGCCAGTTTTTTAGCTCTGCATCCAGAGCCGTTTCAAAGCTCAGGCAAACCGGGGAATGCAGCAGCGAACAGGATGGAGTGATTATAATATCGCCAGAAAACTTTTTGGATGCTTGCAGGGCTTTAGACACTGCCTTGTCAAGGTCAGCGCGCCAGATGTTTCTGCCGTCAATCAGCCCCAGTGATAATGTTTTTGTAGCTGACAGTTTTTGCAGAACAGCATCCAGTTGCGCAGGGGCGCGGGTAAGGTCAACATGCAGCCCGGATACGGGAAGCTTGCTAGCCAGGTCAAGATTATCTTCCAGCCCGCCAAAATAGGTGGTGAGCATTATTTTTGGTGCTCCGCCAGCGGTGAAAGCCTCATAAGCGCGGGCAAAACCTTCCTTCTCATGTTCTTGCAGATCCAGCACCAGGGCAGGCTCGTCAATTTGCAGCCAGTCAACCCCATTATCTTTTAATGATCGGAAGATTTCATTGTATACCGGGATCAGGCGATCCAGCAGAACTTTAAAAATATCAGCCGGGGTTTTCGCCAGTTTTAAGAATGTAACCGGGCCGATTATACATGGGCGGGTGTTAATACCAAGTGCCTTAGCTTCCAGATATTCAGCCAGTGGCTTGTTTATGGTAAGCTTGAACTGGGTGGATGAATCAACTTCCGGCACTATATAGTGATAGTTAGTGTCAAACCACTTGGTCATCTCCATTGCCGCTGCGCCCTCTGATCCGCGTGCCATAGCAAAGTAGGTTTTGTAATCCAGCACTGCCTCAAGACCTCTGAAACGCTCCGGGATCGCCCCCAGCATAATAGCGGTATCCAGCACCTGATCATACAGGGAAAAATCATTGGAGGGAATAATATCAATCCCGGCTTTAACTTGCGCTTCCCAGTTAAATTTGCGGATGGCAAAAGCCGTGGTCTCTAAATAATCCTGAGTGGCTTCACCCTTCCAGAAGCTCTCCAGAGCTTTTTTCAACTCCCGCTTTGCGCCTATACGCGGCATACCTAAATTAGCAGCTAGAATCATACAACCCCCATTTTTTCTTGCAGTAAAGCAGTATGGGCGAGTGGTGGCAAGGATAAATTAGTAGGCTTTATCACCTGACAACTTATTAAGTATTTGGTTTAAAGTGACTTTACCCCCTCCCTAACCCTCCTTTGTGAACAGGGGAGGGAACATAGAGAAAACCTACTCCGTAGATCCCCTCTCCCGTTTACGGGGGAGGGTTAGGGAGGGGGCTAATAAATTGTCAAGTGGTGTGGAAGAAAGGTTTATCCTTCCATTTTGGGTCGGTTTTTACAAATAAACGCAACTCCACCGGGTGGCCAAGCAGGTGGGTGAGTTCCTTGCGCGCCAATGTTCCCGCCTGTTTTATCACACTGCCGTGGTCTCCCACGGCGATTTTTTTGTGAGCCTCCCGCTCTACCAGCACTAAGTGGTGTATAATAATTTTACCATTCTCCACCGCCCATTTTTCCGTGCGCACCGCCAGGCCGTAGGGCAGTTCCTGCTGAAGCAGGTGAAAGAACTTCTCCCGCGTGATTTCCTCCGCCAGGGTGCGCTCAGTTACATTGGTTGTCTGATCCTCAGGGTACAGCCATGCGCCGGGCTTAGCCTCATTAAATACTGCCGCCTCCAACTCTTGCAGCCCATCACCGCTTGCGGCGGAGATCATGAATATGCTGCTGAAATGGGATCTGGTCTGAAATTCCGTAGCCATTTCCAGTAATCGTGATTTTTTCACCTGGTCTATCTTGTTGAGGACTAGGAAAACACTTCTCTGGCTACCCCGAAACAACTGCATAATCTTATATTCCTGCAGGTGCTTAATTCTTGAGGCATCCACAATAAATAGTATCACATCAGCCGGTTCAATCTCTGCTTTTGCCGCCTCCACCATGTTTGCTTCAAAACGGCTTCTGGCATTGAAAATTCCAGGGGTGTCGAGGAAAACAACCTGAGTATCCCCCTTGGTGATAATGCCTGCGGCATTACTGCGCGTGGTTTGCGGCTTGGGCGATACAATGGAGACCTTCTGGCCGCATAAACGGTTAAGCAGCGTAGACTTCCCCGCATTCGGCGCCCCGATGATAACGGCGGTTACGGTTTTTTGAGTATGTTTGGTAGTCATGATAAGTGGACTTATTGCGTTTATTTTTTATTGCATTATTCCAGCTATGCTTAAACTAAAGACATAGTAATGGAAGTAAAAGCAATGCCCCAGATAACCATACGTGAAGCGCTGCGTGATGCCATGGCGGAGGAGATGCGCCGGGATAATAATGTTTTCCTGATGGGG
The DNA here is from genome assembly GCA_964439415.1 of uncultured Rickettsiales bacterium. Classification (GTDB taxonomy): domain Bacteria; phylum Pseudomonadota; class Alphaproteobacteria; order Rickettsiales; family CAZAGG01; genus CAYTOJ01. The sequence goes on along the minus strand of CAYTOJ010000017.1, from coordinate 3,458 downwards.
GAGGAAGTGGCGGAATATCAGGGAGCGTACAAGATTTCGCAAGGGCTATTGCAGGAATTCGGCGCAAAAAGGGTAATTGACACGCCCATATCTGAAATGGGTTTTGCGGGAATTGGCGTGGGCGCGGCTTTCATGGGGCTTCGGCCAATTGTAGAGTTCATGACTTTTAACTTCTCCATGCAGGCGATTGACCAGATTATAAACTCAGCGGCAAAAACCTGTTATATGTCCGGCGGGCAGGTAACGTGCCCTATAGTATTCCGCGGGCCTAATGGCGCGGCTTCCCGCGTGGCGGCGCAGCATTCGCAGTGTTACGCAAGCTGGTATGCCCATGTGCCGGGTCTTAAAGTAGTTGCGCCATATGACGCTGAGGATGCTAAGGGGCTGCTCAAATCCGCCATCCGCGATAATAATCCGGTAGTGTTCTTAGAGCATGAATTAATGTACGGCCAGAGCTTCACCGCGCCGGAAGGAGATAACCATATAGTTCCCTTCGGCAAAGCGGCGGTAATGCGGGAAGGGAAGGATGTTACCATAACCGCGTTCTCAATCTGCGTAGGTTATGCGCTGGAAGCGGCTAAAATACTGGAAGCGGAGGGCATAAGCACCGAGGTTATAAACCTGCGCAGCATCAGGCCGCTGGATACAGATACTATAATATCCTCAATTAAGAAGACTAATCGCTTGGTAACTGTGGAGGAAGGCTGGCCGTTCGCCGGAATCGGCGCGGAGGTTTCCACATTAGCTTTAGAGCAGGCGTTTGATTATCTGGACGCGCCGCCAGCCCGCGTAACATCAGAGGATGTCCCCCTGCCCTACGCCGCTAACCTGGAGAAACTGGCACTGCCGAATGCCGAGAAAATCGCCGCCGCAGTGCGTGAAGTGTGCTTCAGAGGCAGGTAATCTATTTGTTCTTCATGCAACAATAACTATCTGTTCTTCATGCAACAATAACTATTCAACGCTTTTTCACTTCAAGAGCCATGATGACGCTTTATGCCAAGATTCGGAATATTAAGAAAAATTTAATTTGACTTTATAATCTATTATATGAATTTGCGCTAATCAATTTAGGTTAAAATAAATGGTTCAAATTACCGATACAGTTAATAATAAGTTAGGTGCAGTTGCAAAACATACAATATCAGGTCATCCCGACATCACTGGCATCCAGCTTTCTTTTGATGCACCTTATGCAACCCCTCCGAGACTTGGCGTACCTCAGCTAGCTTTTGTATATAGTAATGGTGAAGAAGTGGGTGAATTGGATTTACTTAGCAAGAAATTGGAAAAGGCTGGCCATCGAACATCTTTAAAAAGTGGGCCGAATAAAGTAATGATAGATGGAAATGGAGGAATAAATGAAGCTAAATTTGCACATATATGTGGAACAGTTGGAATTCCATATAACTTAACACAAAAATTATGGCAGGACTATTCTGCAATTGTATCAAAATACAGTTCAGAACAACACTCAATAGAAGCAGTAGAATTAAGTAGGAATAATCAACCAGTGCTTAATTGACTTAGGTATAGCCAGAACGCTTAGCGTGGGGAACTTGCCGGAGGCAAGTTATAAAACGAACGCCCCGGATACAAGGGTTTTAAGCCTGCATTGCCGGGGCGTTCTTATTTTGTTGTGGGACGGCTGAGACTATACCTCAGTTACCGTCCAGCCTGCATCACGCAGGGTTTTTTTGATCCGCCGCTTATCGGCTTCGGAAATGCCTTCTCGAAACCGAAGTTTCACGGAGTTTCCCGATCTGTTAGCCGACAAAATCTTCTTCAGGTCTTCTGGATCAAAGTAATCTGAAAGTACCATATCCCCTCCTTAAGGAATATGAAAAACACAACTATATGCTCCGGAAGCAAAACTTAACGAGGCTTTAAGCCTGAATTTTAAGGAGACTTTAAGCCTCGACAAGTTCTGTTTGAACATATGGAAGCACTCAGGTTAATGCTAACCTATTGTTTTTTTTTTGCACTTTTTTGACATTTGCGTGAAACATGGCTCCATCATTAGAACAATCATAAGTAGATAACCTTGTAATTTCCGAGTCGGACTCCCAAATTACAAGGTAGATTGCTGAAGAAACACCTTTAAATATAATGGTAACTACTAGCGTGTAATATGCTCTACGGTTAATTAAGCCGCAAAAGCATGGGGGTAGTTAAAGGGTATGGGTGTTTCCGGCTCTAAAAGATGATTTCACGTAACGCTACATCGCTGAATGTTACCTTTTTTACCATAATCATTACGTTTGTGGTGCTGTTCCCTCTTTATTGTTCAATAGCGGCATCGGCGGCCTGGCTGTATTCCAGCAACGACTTTTTCGCCAAGTTCGCCACGTTTTTCAAAAGCCCGACCATGATGTTTCAGGTTTTTGCGGGCAAAGCCCCGAACATGGGCATCATAGAATACTGGTGGACATACCGCGAAGCTCTGGAGCATAGCCGCAGCCCTATCAATGCGGTTCGTCTGTTTGTGCCGCCAGGATCGTCTATTATAGGTAGTCTGTTGGTAATATTCCTGATGCGCGCCCCGCTAGTGGATTTCAGGCCGTTTAAAAAACCGGAGACTATTCACGGTGAAGCCCGCTGGGCGGATGAGAAGGACATTAAACAAGCCAACCTGCGATCAAAAAAAGGGGTGCTGCTGGGGCGCACCGGCAAAACTGATTATCTGGTGGCGCCTGGCTACCAGCACATACTGCTTTTTGCGCCAACCGGCTCCGGTAAGGGTGTAGGCTTCGTGATTCCGAATCTGTTATACTGGGAGGAATCAGTAGTAGTACATGATATTAAGCTGGAGAACTATGAGCTTTCCAGCGGCTACCGCGCCCATAAGCTGAAACAGAAGGTTTACTGCTGGAACCCGGCTGACCCTGACGGGCGGACTCATTGTTATAATCCGGTTGACTGGGTGAGCGATAAACCCGGCCAGCAGGTGGACGATGTGCAGAAAATCGCCAACCTTTTACTGCCTGAGCAGGAATTCTGGCAGAACGAAGCGCGCTCGCTGTTTGTAGGCGTTCTGCTTTATCTAATTGCCGTGCCGGAAAAGGTAAAAACCTTTGGCGAGGTTGTGCGCACCATGCGCAGTGACGATGTGGTGTATAACCTGGCTGTGGTGCTGGATACAATAGGCAAGAAAATCCACCCTGTTGCCTACATGAATATTGCAGCGTTTTTGCAGAAAGCCGATAAAGAGCGCTCAGGCGTGACTTCCACCTTGAACTCATCCTTAGAGTTATGGGCGAACCCTTTGATTGATGCCGCCACTGCCACCAGCGATTTTAACATGCAGAACCTGCGGCGGGAACCTCATTCAATTTTCGTAGGCGTAACCCCTGATAACCTCCAGCGTTTGAAGCCATTGCTACAGGTGTTTTACCAGCAGGCGTCCGACTTCATGACCCGCAAAATGCCGCAGAAGGATGAGAAATACGGCGTACTGA
>CAYTOJ010000016.1:0-24506 GCA_964439415.1 uncultured Rickettsiales bacterium | reverse complement strand
TCACCATGCTTTAGTGCCATAAAATTATCCTATCCTTAAAGTATTCCTGATTATATACTCAAAACACTTGAAGAGTGTTTTGAGTATATTGTTCATATGTTTGCGCATGGCCGCCAATCCAACCCCATGCGCTTATATACTGCTCGTGAATAACTTTAGGAAATTCACGCTTCTGAAGCGCGAGCAGTATAAATGGAGCCGGTTTTTCAGACCGGCTCCCCGCTTGGGCAGGAATTAACCTAGCATTAACCATTGATATAATCTGTTGCGCAATTGTAGTTTTTTGTAATGTACTGCTCGCGTTTCTGATGTGCGGATTTTATCCTATGAGTTGCGAGCAGTACATAAGCGCATGGGGCTGGAGGCCTGTCGTCCGTAGCTTTAGCGTAGGATGAGGCGGCCATGCGCAAAACATAAAAGCCATACCTATCGCACTTCAAGAGTGCGATAGGTATGGATAAGCTGTTCTTCAAAATTTATGTAAAGATTCTACTGCTATGCGCTTTAGTGGCGGTGCTATCTTATTCCGCGTTTATGTGTGCTAACCACTACCGCAAACTGGAATACACCCGGGACATCACCGGCGGGATTTTTAAGTTAATAACAGATGGTTACTCCCGCCAGTCTGATAAAACGTCTGGAGAATTATGGCTGGAGGCAGTATCCCGCCTGATCGGGGCAGATATAAAACATGTGACTCTCTCAGGTACGGACTATAACCTGAAGGTCAGTCAGGATAAGCTGGAGGTAATATACCCGCTGGCAAATAACAATGGTGGCCTTTACGTCTCTCTGCCCGGGTTAACTGAGAGGCAATTACGAATAGCGGCAATACTTATTCTTAACGAGCTTGGACGGCATCCACCAGAAAATCAGGAAGTGGAACTTAATAGACTAAGGGGTAATTTTTCCTTTCCTCTCAGCATCATACAGCCCAATGCAAGCGGTCTGGACAATGCCAGAATCCGCAACATCTTAAGCGGTGAGGTGCTGGTTATGGTGGATAAATTAACATCCGCAACAGCTATTAATGTTTATGCCCCCTATGGCAATACCGGCACTATCCTGCGCCTGGGTTCAATAGCGATATTTGAGGCCTATCCTGCATCAGTAATTATTCCGGTATTCATACTTGCTATTTTTTCTACAGGCTTTGGAATGCTGCTTATTTTCAGACCAATAGAGAAAAGACTGCACGGCATAAACCTGGCCATACGCTGCTTCCGCGATAATAAGGGTAAAGACCCGGTTAAACCGGAGGATTCGAACAGTGATATTATAACAGGAATCGGCACCGCTTTATATGAAATGTCCAGTTCTATCAGTGACATGATAACCAACCAGAGCAATATGCTGCACATAATGGCGCATGAGTTTAATACTCCTGTAGCCCGTATCAAGTTCCGCACCGCGATGATTGACCGGAATCAGCTTGATAATGCGTCCCGCGATAAACTGGAAGGCATTGAACGGGATACGGATGAACTGGCGCTACTGATAGAGCAGGCGGTGAGTTTCCTGAAGGCGGAAGGCGGAGAAGCGCAGTCCGGCAACATTAATCTCATGCCAGTAATCAAAGAAATTCTGACGGATTGCCAGATGCTGCGTTGTGATATTAAAACCAGCATCTCCGGCAGCCAGGAAGCCAACTTGAATACCAACCCGATTCTGGCTAAACTCACACTCACGAATTTAATCGGCAATGCCTGCAAATATGCCTTATCATATGTATTTATTGAAATATCGGATACGGATGAAGCTCTGAACATAACCATCCGTAATGATAATATAGTTAAACCGGATAACGCGGATGATTTGGCGCAAGCCTTCAAGCGTAGCAGCGGGCATTTATCGAAGGGGATTCCAGGCCATGGGCTTGGGCTTGGCATAGCAGTACATGCTGCCCGTAAGATAGGCGGCGCGGTTCAATTCCATTTTGATAACAATAGCGATACAATAGCAACATTTACCATATATAAGAAAAGTGCTATGGTACTGTAATAAATTAGAACTTTAGGAGAGATTTATGCGTATAAATCCAGTGCTCGTGGTGATATTTCTGTTGTTTGCAGCACCTGTTTTCGCCGGGGATGAGTTGTTCAGGGTAGAGGAGCGTATACCAAAAGAGCCTGGCATATATGGAACGGGAGTTTCCGACCCTGACGCGCAGTTACTCAACAAGCTGGATAAAAGCAACCTTAACGGCAATAACAGCGAAACGCCTACTGCCGTCGAGAATATTCAGGTTCCAACAGACCCGTTGCTTGGAGCAAGCGGATTTGGCCAGCTAAACAGAGCTGGTGATGCTACCCCCGTAACTGTCAACCCGGCAGGCCGGTAAAATATACGCCTGTTACATCATGAATAAAATTCTGATAGTGGAGAACGACCTTCAGCTGGCAAGCCTGCTGGCTGAATACCTGCGTGGATTTAATTATCATGTTGAAGTGGTGCATGATGGTGCAATTGCACTAGAGGCCGTGCGCAAACATACACCTGACCTGGTAGTTCTGGACTTAATGCTCCCCGGTATGGATGGCCTCAGCATATGCAGGCAATTACGCAGTTTCTACCATAGGCCTGTTATTATGCTTACCGCGCAATCACAGACTACTGATGAGATTGTGGCATTGGAGACAGGCGTGGATGATTACATCGGCAAGCCTGTTGACCCCAGGCTGTTTCTGGCGCGGGTGCGCAGTGCCCTCCGGCGTGGCGGTGGGCAGGCCGGCAGAAATGCGGATAAAATTACCGCTGGCGATATTGTGATTTGCCAGGATTCGCGCCGGGTACACAACAGCGGCAGGCTTATTGATTTAAGCGACCCTGAATATGAACTCCTCCTGCTTCTGGCTATAAACTCCGGGTCTATAGTCTCGCGTGATACAATTTACAGAAAACTGTTTAACCGCGAGTATGATGGACTCAGCCGTAATATTGACATTAAAATATCCTCCCTGCGTGATAAATTAGGCGACGATCCAAAATCCCCCCAGCTTATCAAAACCATCCGCAGCCAGGGCTACATGCTTTGCCGGGTGGAGTCTTAGAGCCTTTTTCAGCAATATACTTGCACGTGCTGGAATCTTGCCTAAATTACCTGGCAAGTGCAGGGGGCGAGATGAGAAACAAGATAATAACCGTATTCGGCGCCAGTGGCTTTCTGGGTACGCATGTAGTGCGGGAACTGGTGAAGCGGGAGGATGTGCTGGTGCGTGCCGTGTGCCGCAATCCTGATGATGCCATGCATCTGCGCACTGCCGGGCTTACCGGTCAGGTCAGTCTGGAGGCGGGAAACATCTGCGATGAGCAGGATATAAAACGCCTGACAAGTGATTCCTACGCGGTGATAAATCTGGTTGGTATTTTATTTGAGCGTGGCAGGCAGAGCTTCTCGAAAATTCACGCCCAGGGTGCGGAAATGCTGGCAAAAACCGCCAGGGCTGCGGGAGTATCACGGTTCATTCACGTATCGGCACTTGGTGTAGACAAAGCATCCCGTGCAAAATATGCCCGCACCAAGCTTTCCGGCGAGAAGGCTGTGCTGGCGGCATACCCTGAGGCGGTTATACTGCGCCCTTCGGTGATGTTCGGGGCTGGGGATAATTTTCTTAATCTCTTTGCCCGGATTATCCGCATTCTCCCATTCGTGCCGTTAGCTGGGGGTGGGCGTACATTATTCCAACCAATTTATGTGACTGACGTTGCAAAAGCAGTAGTTGCAGCGTTGGAGACTGAACATACGGGCAGGATTATCGAGCTTGGTGGCGGTAATATAATGTCGCTGAGGGAGATAAACCAGTATGTGATGAAAATACTGGAAATTAAAAAGCCAATGCTGGAGATTCCCTTCAGCTTGATGCGCCTGCTGGCAGCGCCTGCCCGGCTGCTTCCGCACCCGCCCATTACCCCTGATAATGTAACCATGCTGGAATACGATAATCTGGTTAATGAGAACGCTTTGAAACTCTCCGATCTTGGCATTGTCCCAACGCCGATGGAGGCAGTGGCTCCGGGCTATTTATAATGGTATTTGACCGTACTAATCGCTCCATGCTGGCCAGATGGTGGTGGACGGTGGATCGTGGAACATTTATCTGCCTGATTCTGCTGGTCTGTATTGGCGGTATGATGGCTATGGCCGCCAGTCCGCAGGTTGCAAGACGCATCGGCCTGGGCGATAATTATTTTATCAAGCGGCAGATATTATATTTAGGCGCTGGTTTAGCCACCGCCTGGGGGCTTTCTTTCCTGAACGTTATAGCGACCCGTAGAATCGCCGTGATTGGTTTTTTCATAGCCATAGTTCTGCTATTGTTCACCCCATTTCTGGGAATGGAAGCAAAAGGCGCAAAACGCTGGATTTACCTGTTCGGTGTTTCCATTCAACCATCAGAATTTATAAAACCTTTTTTTGCAGTACTCACCGCCTGGTTATTCGCCCGCAGGCATATGCAGCCTGGCTTTCCAGGCTTTCTTATCGGCGCGGGCTGTTATGCTCTGGTAGTGCTGCTGCTGCTTGCACAGCCTGACCTTGGCATGACCTTTATCATCAGCCTGGTATGGATAACGCAGATATTCGTAGCAGGTCTCAGCCTTGGCTGGATCGCGGCACTCGTGCTGATTGGCCTTGGCGGTATGTATCTGGCATATTTAATATTTCCGCATGTATCGCGCCGGTTTGATATGTTTTTAAATCCTGATCAGTCAGAAAACTTTCAGGTGGAGAAATCACTTGAGGCTTTCCGTGGTGGTGGAATTTTTGGTATGGGGCCTGGGGAGGGAAAAATAAAAACGGTACTGCCGGATTCCCATACCGATTTTGTCTTCTCGGTACTGGGGGAGGAGTTCGGCGCGTTCGCATGTGCGTTAGTAATGCTGCTGTTCGCCGTAGTTGTACTGCGTGGTCTGCACTCCGCCAGGAGGGAGAGTGACCTTTTCACCGCAATAGCCGTAACTGGACTGGTAACGCAGATAGGCGCGCAGGCCATGGTTAACATAGGCGTTTCCCTGCATCTGCTGCCAACCAAAGGCATGACATTGCCATTCCTCAGCTACGGTGGTTCCTCCACCATCGCACTTGCTATTGGCATGGGTATGCTGCTGGCACTCACCCGTAAACGCTTCGGGTAATAGAGTCCAGTATCTGATAAACACCTGATATTACCCTTGGCAGCGCGGCGGGTAGGTCTTCCGCGATCAAGCCAGCGCCGATTATCCTCGCGCACTCACCGTGCATCCACACCCCGGCTGCGGCTGCTTCAAAGGCTGGCATTCCCTGCGCGGCCAGGCCGGTAATGATTCCTGCCAGAACATCCCCACTGCCTGCTGTTGCCAGCCAGGGCGTGGCGTTGCAGTTTACTGCCGCCCTGCCGTCCGGCGCGGCTATTACCGTATCAGCCCCCTTATATACCACTACTGCGCCAAGCTGTGCGGCGAGACTTTTCGCACCCTCAAGTTTATTACCGCTGATTGTGTGGAGCCTTGCGAACTCTCCCTCATGCGGGGTGATTATGCATGGCGATTTTATCAGCCCGGCCAGTTCCTGCGGCCTGCCTGCAAACAGGCTTATAGCATCAGCGTCCAGTACGGTTATTTTCTGAGCTTTCAGTGTTTGCTCCACCAGACGGCGCGAACTATCAGTCACCCCCAGGCCGGGGCCAAGCAGGAAGGCATTTTTTCTGGTATCACTCAAATGCTGGTCAAAATCCTCAAGCTCTTTCACCATCACAGCGGTTAGTTTGGCAGCGTATACAACAAAAGCATCCCGGGGACTCAGTAGTGTGACAAGCCCTGCTCCTGCACGCAGCACCGCTGTTGCCGCGAGAGTGGCCGCCCCGGTAGAGTTCAAACCACCGCCCACAACCACGGCGTGTCCACGTTTGTATTTATGCGTTTCAAATCCGGGGCGGGGGAATTTCTCAAGCCATAAGTCCGGCGTATTTTCATGAGTCTGCGCAGTTGGGGGTATGAATTTATCCGCAATGCCAATATCAGCTACCACAACCTCACCACAGCTTGAGCGCGCCGGGAATAAAACATGACAAGGCTTTTTGCGCTGGAATGTAACGGTCAGGCAGGCGTGAATGTCAGCTATTCTGCACTCACCGCTGTTCGGATTCACCCAGCTTGGCATATCAACGGCAACTATGGGTATATTCCGTTTATGTACCTCCTGCACTTTGTTCTGCACCGGTAGCGGCATATCCCTGGAGGCTCCGGTTCCAAACAATGCATCCACTACAAAAGCGCAAGGCTTGGGCAGTGCTGCGGTAAAATCCTCCACCGTGCCATTCCATTTTTCATGCATGACTGCTGCATCGCCTTTAAGAACTTCCAAGGCAACCAGAGACTGTACATGAACATTAAAGCCAGCCTCCTGCAAATAACGCGCAGCAACATAACCATCCCCCCCGTTGTTGCCAGACCCGCATAATACCATAACAACGCCACCTGGGGAGAAGCGCCTGGCGATTTCATGCGCGACTGCCCGCCCTGCGTTTTCCATAAGCTGGAATCCTGGAATGCCACTTACTATGCACCCTTCATCCATCGCCCTGGCTTCATGTACGCTCAGTATTTCATGCATCGTGTTTTTCAGCACCAGACACTGGCAGTCTTTTACACATAATTACATGTATTTATCTAAGTTCGTAAGTAAGAGAATTTAGCTCACTTTTCTTGACAATAGCATCTTCAATTAGATTTTCCTTTGCCTCTTCGATGTATTCGCTTGCGGTAACTTTATAGTTCAGCCCTGTAAGGCATACGGGATAATCAGCAATTATCTTCCCTTCTTTGTTTTTTACTATCACCGTATGCAATCCTTGAACATTGGAAAGGTCAATTTTTTGTTTTGCGTGCCATAAGTCATACGACTGTTGCATTCCAAGCCATACCTTGGCGGAAGTGCCAAGGGATTTTCCCAGCCTTAAGGCCATCTCCACAGTAATTGAGGCCTTGCCATTAACTACTCTGGATAAGGTTTTGCGATCTATGCTCAGTCTTTTAGCTGCCTCGGCAATGGTCAGTTCCAGGGGAACAAGATACATGTCTTTCAGCACCTCTCCTGGGTGAGGGGGATTGTGCATATCGCCTATGTATGCGTCATCATCATTCTTTTTCATATCAAAACTCCATTAGTGATAATCAAGGTAATCAACCACATATGCATTACCTTGCTCAAACCTGAAAACAACTCTCCAATTACCGCTTACAGTAACCGCCCATAATCCTTTTCTGCTTCCTTTAAGTGGGTGGAGCCTGAATCCTGACTGCGCCAAATGTTGAACATTATCCGCTTCATTCAAGTATGTAAGTATCATGCGCAAACGTTTGCTATGAATGGACTGTATGCCGGAGGTAGTTCCAGTGTAGAAAAAATCCTTTAATCCTTTATGCTGGAATGTCTTAATCATGAATTATGTAGCATACGGCACTTTATATGTCAATTACATCCGTACCTTGTAACGACCCGGAAGTGACTTGGCAAATTATATTCTAGGCAGCCGGATTCCAGTGTTCTATGCCGTATGGGGGGAGCCAGGAATAGTCGCGGCGGAATTTGCCGGCAGGGAAGCGGAATTGCCTGGTCAGCTTATTGATAAAATCCATGCCGGGAACATGGCCTAACATTCTCAGCAGCAATTCCGGGCAAAGGAAAGTACCATCCCTGCCATTGATGGACTGATAGATGTGGTTATATAGCTCCCTGCTGCTTAAATCCACGGCATCTGAGAGGTTATAGATGTTCAGGCCAGGTTTTGGCGCATCAATAATTTCCGCAACTGCGCTACATAGGTTATCAATATGCAGGAAGCTGCGCTTTGCTTTTATGCTCCCCAGTGGCAGCGGGATTTTCCTCTGTGCGAGGGTCACCAGTTTTCGCAGGTTGCCCTTAACGCTACTTCCGTACACCAGCGGCAAGCGCAGGATAGTGCAGGCGGTAGCTGTATCTCCGCCCCCTAATACTTCCCCTAGAGCCATTTCCGCCATGTGTTTGGAGTTGCCATAGGGCGTGTCAGGCCTTGGCAGGGAATTCTCATCATGCACCCCGGCATGGGAGCCGAAAACCGCTGTTGAGCTGGTGAAAATAAAATGCCGCGCTTTCGCCTTTTTAGCGTTTGCGCCAAGCCGCAAGCTGAGTTCAAAATTTGCGCGGAAATATGCTGAAGTGTCATGCCCGCTAGTGTGCGCAAGGCCAGCACAATGCACTATAAAGTCAGACTCTTCAAATTTGAACTCCCAGGCAGACGCATGGGGTATTCTTAGCACCTGTAGCCCCCGGCTTTCCAAAGCGGAAGCTATCCGCCCACCTATAAAACCATTGCCACCAGTGATGCAGATTCTTCTCACCACCACTTCCAGCCCCATTTATTGAAATACTGTATTGCCGAGCGGATCATCACCAGAGTCATGCTGACTTTTTTATGCCCTGCCCTGCCCCAGACGTGGCTAACCCGAAGGGCAGGATAATACACGATTCTATGATTCCTGGCTACTCTGCGGCTTATATCGGCATCTTCAAAATACAGGAAATATCTCTCATCAAACCCGCTCACCATTTCAAAAGCGGCTTTTCTGAATATCATAAAACAACCGCTAGCAAAGTCCGGCTCCATTATTTTATCATAGTCCATATCCAGCATTGAGTATCTGGCAAGCCGGGCTTTGATACCAGCACATTCCAGTATTCGTTTCGGAAGAAACCGCCGCAGTATTAAATCCAGAACATTCGGCAGCCTTTTGCACTGCGGTTGCAGGGTTCCGTCCGGATTCAGTATTTTTGGAACCAGGATGCCTATATCCCTGTTTTCCTCCATATATTCAATCGCAGCCTTTAGCGACTCACCATTATCTGATGAGTTTCTGATAATAGCATCGGGATTAACGGCGATATAATAATCAATATCCGGGAGATTTTTAACTGCCAGATTATGCCCGGCTCCGAAGCCTCTGTTCTCATTCGCCCTGATTATTCTAACATCCAGCATTGCTAAATCTTCAGCGTATTCTATAGTGGAAGCATTATCCACGATAACAATACTTTGCGCTGGCAGGTGTTGTTTAATAGCCTCCACTACCTGCCGCAGCAGGTGTAAATCGCTATTATAAACTACAATCCCCGACCCTATCCGCGCTGACATTTCCACTGTGGTGTTTTATTTACACATGAAGCTATAGCGTTGAGATTTAGTCGCAATAAATTTGCTACCCCTGGATGAAGTGGCGGATTTCGTAGTTATTATTGCTAAGCACATACTGTGCTGCAAGTTTCTTGCCGGTATCGAGAAATATAGGTGCGCGCAGGTTAACTGAGAGATTAACCGAGCTGGTTTTCCGGTGTACGGAAACTATCAGCAGTAATGCAAGGTCGTTTTTTTCTATTTGCAGTGCGGCCAGAGCTTCTTCAATGTCCGGCATCTGGATTAAATCATTCTGCACGGCAACAGGCAGCACGGCGAATGAAAGGTCAGTGTCGCTTATACACTGAAGTATTTTGAACTGCTGCATTTTATCAGAAGGAAACTCAGCCAGGCAGAAATCAAGATTCTCCGGAAAGCCCAGTATGCCGCGTGGAAAATAAACCGCATTGGCACGGTTGATTTTTACCTGGCCGAAACGGCCATTTACATATTCTTCCTCAGGTATATGTGCGGCGGACTGGTTCAATTTCAACCCTCTGTTCAGTATGCTTGACCCTTCTAATGAGTAGGCCTGCGATGTCATATCAATGCTCCTTATATCATGCATATGTTAACGAATGGTTTCGCAGTTTTAAAATCAGCCGCAAAATCAACCATAAGTGTGTATATGCAATAAGGATGCCAGGACTGTTAGGCCATACTCCCCGTAGCTTTTGGATGGCATAAACCACGGGAGTTTTCGGAACGGATAAACTTTAGTATCTCCAGAACATAAGGATTGGCTGTATAGTCAGCTTCAACTTTACTCAAGCGCGCTGCAAATTCACCTGCACTATCAAATAAAGCACTAAATGCCTGCCTGATGGCATTTATTTCTTCCTTGCCAAAACCACGCCTTTTCATGCCTGTAAGGTTAAGGCCTCTCAAACTAGCCCTCTCTCCATAGGCATTGCCGTATGGTATAATATCGCTCTCAATGCCGGACATGCCACCGATCATAGCGTGCGCACCTATTCGCACAAACTGGTGAATTGCTGACAACCCGCCGATAACCGCATAATCCCCTACTTCTACATGCCCGGCCAGAGTTGCATTATTGGCCAGGATAACGTTGTTTCCTACCCTGCAGTCATGCGCAACGTGGCTGCCCACCATAAACAGGCAGTTGTTGCCAATGCTGGTAAGCATCCCACCGCCAGACGTGCCAGGATTAATAGTTACATGCTCGCGGATGATGTTGTTTTTACCAATTTCCAGACGTGATTCTTCACCCCTGTATTTTAAATCCTGCGGTGCATGGCCAATTGATGCAAACGGGAATATGTGCGTCCCCTCCCCTACTCTGCTGCATCCGGAAATGCTGATATGACTCTCAAGCCGCACGTTGCTGCTGATTTCCACTTGTGATCCAATGGTGCAGTAGGCTCCTATATATGCATCATCACTGATTTTTGCGCCGGGTTCGATAATTGCAGTTGGATGAATCGCCATTATTTATCCTTATCCACGATCATGGCTGTAAATACGGCCTCAGCTACCAATGAGCCATCCACCATGCCTTTGCCTGAGAATTTCCAGACCGGTCCACGGCAGCGCAAAGTTTCTACTTTCAGTTCCAATTGATCGCCTGGAATAACAGGTTTCCGGAACTTGGCTTCCTCTATTGACATAAAATAAACCAGCTTGTCATGCGCTTCTTCATTCAGGCTATGAACTACCAGCACCGCAGAGGTTTGCGCCATTGCCTCTATTATCAACACCCCAGGCATTATAGGTTTGCCAGGAAAATGCCCCATAAAATGCGGCTCATTGAAGGTAACATTTTTTATTCCAACCGCACTGATACCTGCTTGAATATCCTTCACCCTGTCCACCAATAAAAGCGGATAACGGTGAGGGATCATACTCAACACTTTTTCAATATTCATATGCTTTTTAGTCCTCTGATTTTTCTCTACACACCTAATTTCTGAATTAAAGCGTCAAATTCGCGGAAGTTTTTATAACTGATAATTATCTGTCCGCCAGTGCCTTTCTGTTCAATAACAACAGGAACATTCAGGGTATTTGAAATCATCCGGCGGATCTCATCTATATCCCCCCCCCTGGGTGCATCATCAAAGTCTGATATTTCTACAGGTTCTTTATTAGCCGTCTTTCTTTTTGATAAGTTAGCCATGCGTTCGGCATCGCGTACTGTCATCTTGCCTTTTATTATTTCCTGCGCGGCAGTTGCAGGATCATCCATCATTATGATGGCTCTGGCGTGCCCCATGCTGAGAGTACCTTCATCGACCATTCGCTTCACTTCCTCAGGTAGATTCAGCAGCCTGATTAAATTCATTATGTGACTGCGGCTTTTGCTTACCTTTTCAGCGATGGCTTCATATGTATAACCAAAGGCTTCCATAAGTTTTTTATAGGCTGATGCTTCTTCTATCGGGCTTAAATCCTCCCGCTGAATATTCTCTATTAGGGCAACTTCCAAGGTCTCGTTATCAGAATAAGACTTTATTATAGCTGGAACCTGCCTGATTCCAGCTTCACGCGCTGCGCGCCATCTACGCTCCCCGGCAATAATTTCATATTTGTGTTTCGTGCCCGGCGGACAATTCCTGAGCAGTAGAGGCTGGAGAACTCCCTTTTCCTTAATTGAAGCCGCCAGCTCTTCAATTTCCCCCTGCCTAAAGAACCGTCGCGGCTGATTTGGATTTGGAGTTATATCATCCAGCAAAACCTCCATCACAGCACCTTTCTGCACTGCCTGCTGTATCTGCTCACTTTCATTTGCATTATCGGAAAGCAACGCTGAAAGGCCTCTGCCTAATGTGGGTCTAACCATAGCCATACGTACCTACTGTTTTTTTGATTATTATGCAGCTTGTAATGATTGCGCAGGCGAATTTAAGCGAGCCGTTCTTTTCAGAACCTCTCTGGCAAGCATCAGATAGGCCTGGGAACCTGTGCAATTGAGATCATATATAATAGCAGGCTTGCCGTGCGATGGCGCTTCACTTACCTTAACATTTCTTGGAACAACGGTATCGAATACCTTTTCTTTCAGAACGCTTCGTACATCCTGCTCAATCAGGCCGGATAGCTTATTTCTCTTATCAAACATGGTAAGGAGAACTCCAAGCATTTCCAGGTCAGGATTAAGCCGTTTGCGCACCAGTTCAAATGTTTTCATCAAATAGCTTAAGCCTTCTAATGCATAGTATTCACATTGCAGCGGCACAAGCAATGCATCTGAAGCAACCATGGCATTGATTGTAAGAAGGCTTAGCGATGGCGGGCAGTCTATTACAGTAAAATCATATTTGCTGCGCAGATCTGTTGTAGCCTCTTTTAAAACATACTCCCGCCCGGTAACAGTAACAAGCTCAAGTTCACTGCCCGCAAGGTCAACATTGGATGGAGATATTTCGAGATTAGGGATAAATGTTTTATGAGATGCCTCTGCGATTTCGCAGGAACCGCAAAGCACATCATATATAGTATTAGCACCAGAATTTTTATTAACCCCAAGGCCGGTACTGGCATTTCCCTGCGGGTCAAAATCTATCAACAGAACCCTCTTCCCTACAGCAGCAAGACCGGTTGCCAGATTTACCGCCGTAGTAGTTTTGCCCACACCACCCTTTTGATTTACAGTGCAGATTACTCTGCCATTTATACGCGCCCCCATACTCGCCCCCTATAATTATGCACTTACAAACTTATCGGCGGATGCAGTTTTTTATAATAAGAATTTTTGCATCAGCAGCAGTGATACTATCTAACTCCTCACAGTCAAAACTCCAGCAACTTTTTGCTTCCATCAACTCTTTTTTGTAGGAAGTGCCTTTCAGCAAATAATAGGCTTGCGGGTGCAATTCTTTTGTTAGGTGCAATATGCTATTGATACTTGCGATGGCACGCGCAGTTATTACATCATAATGACCCACAACTTCTTCAATCCTGCAAATCAGAACCTTTGAACCCAAACCCAGACTACGCACACACTCTTCTAAAAAATACCCTTTTTTTCGCACTGACTCCACCATGGTTACATCAAGCCCCATTAGTGCCATAGGAATACCAGGCAGGCCGTTACCACTACCAATATCCAAGACCCGCTTGCCAAAACAGCCCCTGGTCAATAGGAGATTTGCCAACTGCAGCGAATCATCTAAATGCCTATTTTGCAGATCTTCTTTTGCGGAACCACCAAGCAAATTAATTCGCATATTCCATTTTAAAAGCATTCCAGAGTACTTTTCTAGTGCCGGGGCGATTTCACATGGAACGACCTTCATTTACCCTCTACGAGCCTCCTAAGCGGAATTATGTGCGCATTTTTTCACATGGGAGAGAACTGCAATAGCTGCCGCTGGAGTAACGCCCTGAATGCGCATTGCAGCTGCTATACTCTCCGGCCTGTGGTACTGAAGCTTCTCAGCCACTTCACGCGACAGCGATGGCAGTGATAAATAATCAAGTGCTGAGGGCAACTTCAAACCAGATTCAGAATTAACCATGCGCGCCTCTATTGATTGTCTTTCTGTGTATCTGGAATATAATGCTGCAATGGCTATTTCGTTAAGATAACTTTTGTTGCGCAATCCAATTTCAGGAAATATTTCCACCAGTGTATCGTATGGACATGCGCACGCCAGAAGATCGTATGCCGACTTCCTTTTTCCATCCTGACTGATCTTAAAGCCAAATTTTTGAATCTGGCTAGGTGTAACTGATACACACATTAAGTACTCTTCTAATTCCAGTTTATTTGCCTTCTTAGTTATATATCTGCTCGAACGCAGGTTCGAAACAATACCTGCATCAACACCTATTTCAAGCAAACGCTCTTCTGCGTTATCTGCACGGATGTTAAGGCGGTATTCAGAGCGCGAAGTAAAAACCCGATATGGCTCGCTAGTGCCAAGGGATGTAAGATCATCAACCATAACACCAATCATTGAGCTTGAACGATCTAATACAAATTCCTTACCAGCAGATGCGGCATGGAACGCGGCATTAACCCCCGCTATCAACCCCTGCCCTGCCGCTTCCTCGTACCCGGTAGTGCCATTAATCTGCCCTGCCAGAAAAAGCCCAGGGATTGATTTTACCTGGAGCCTACGATTAAGCTGCACCGGATCTACATAGTCATACTCAACTGCATAACCCGGCCTTATCATGATCACGTTTTCAAGACCTGGAATTGACTTTAAAATATCCCGCTGCACATCCTCAGGTAGCGATGTTGATATGCCATTTGGGTAAACAATAAAATCATCCAGACCTTCAGGCTCCAGAAAAATCTGATGCCTTTCCTTATTAGCAAACCTTACTACTTTGTCTTCGATTGATGGGCAGTAGCGAGGCCCCCTGCCAACAATCTCGCCTGAATACATCGGAGACTTATCAAGATTGTTCCGTATAATCTCATGCGTAGCTTTAGTGGTATGAGTGATATGACATAAAACCTGCGCGGATCTAATCCCATTAGTTAGCACCGAGAACGGCATTATCGGGTCATCACCAGCTTGCGCTTCCAAAGCCCTGAAATTAATGGTTCTGCCGTCCAGGCGTGGCGGTGTTCCTGTTTTAAGCCGCCCTAATCTTAAGCCAGCCTTGGTCAGGCAGTCCGATATACCAACGGAAGGCTCCTCCCCTACCCTACCTGCAGGTATTTTTTTGCTGCCAATGTGAATAAGGCCATTCAGAAATGTACCCGTGGTTAGAACAGCCGCACCGCAGTTTATGATGCCACCACTTGCTGTATGTATAGCTTTTAAATGGCCTTTACTGTCGTACTGGATGCTGGTTGCCATACCCTCCATAATATGGAGATTCTGAAAGCCCCCTAAAAGCCCCTGCACTGCTGATTTGTATAGTTTGCGGTCTGCCTGTGCTCTAGGGCCCCAGACCGCTGGCCCCTTGCTGCGGTTAAGCACACGGAAATGTATACCAGCCATGTCAATCGCCCGCGCCATAATACCATCCAGCGCGTCAATCTCCTTTACGATAGTACCCTTTGCAATACCACCGATTGCAGGGTTGCAAGACATTTCACCAATAGAATCAATCCTGCCTGTAAGCAATACAGTATCAGCGCCAGCACGCGCAGCAGCAGCAGCAGCTTCAGTGCCTGCATGACCACCGCCGACTACAAGAACATCACAATGTACAATAGCATTCATGTAACTATCTGAGGAATATTTGCGCTCAGATATAAGAAAACCTCAGAAAAGTCCAGGATTTAAGGCTATATTGCTCGCGTTCGAAGAGTGCTGATTTTAGGTTCCTAATTCGCGAGCAGTATAGACGCGCATGGGGCTGGATTGGCGGCCATGCGCAAATATATAAACAATATACCCAAAACAGACTTCAACTGTTTTGGGTATATGCAAGATTAGCCGCAACGAAATCCCAGTTAACCAGTTTATTTAAGAAAACATCTACAAAGTCCGCCCGGCGATTCTGATAATCAAGATAATAGGCATGTTCCCAAACATCGCAGGTAAGCAGAGCCTTCTGATTATGCGCCATCGGCAGGTCTGCATTTGCAGTTTTTATCACTTTTAACTTACCAGAATCCAGCACCAGCCATGCCCAGCCGCTACCAAATTGTGTGGTTGCTGCAGTTTTAAAATCTTCTTTGAACTTCTCCAAACCACTTAAGTCAGAGTCTATTTTGTCTTTAAGCGCAGCTTCCGGCGTACCGCCACCATTTGGCTTCATGGAATTCCAGAAGAAGGTATGGTTCCATACTTGCGCAGCATTATTAAAAATACCGACTTTGGATGAATCACCGACACTAAGAAGAATCAGTTCTTCTAAACTTTTTGCCTCCAGGTCAGTGGCAGCTATGAGTTTATTCAGATTGTCCACGTATGCCTTGTGATGCTTGCCATGGTGAAAATTCAATGTCTCCGCTGAAATGTGCGGTTGCAGGGCATCATAAGCATAAGGCAGTGCAGGCAATTCTATAGGCATAAGGCAAACCATCCAAAATATATTCCGCCTGACCTATAAAATTACATATAAAATAGCAATTAAAAAGCTCATGGCCTCCACCAGTTAAAAAGTTTGGAACAAATGCCAGAGCAATTCTTGAGGATGCTAAAAGCGCCTTGAGATTACTGTTTTTTAGTATTAATTCTCGGCTCTCAATCCTGTACACAGCATTATGATACTACAGCAGAGCATACATGAGATAAAAAGAATTATTGAGCCGCTCCTGGGGCGGAGGGCATGGGATGCAAGTATAGGCCACGGAAGCTTTATAACAGTAGAGTTTGGTAATCAACCGATAGATGATAAAACAAGATCTGAATGGCATTTATGGATATATTGCTGCGCCTGGTATATCTCTGATGGAGATACGTTGATTTCAGCTTGTAACGATCAGCGTGAAAAAATGCAGGGTGCAATTGAGTTAATTAGACTTCTTTCGCAACTCGCTGCGGTGAGCAAAGTGCGCGAAGCGAGCATCGCAGAAACGCAAGTGTACAAAGAAGTACATGCGGATTCGAGAAGCACAGCGACAAGCAAATTTGCCAGCGCAGTAGAGTTCCGAAAGAAGTCTATTAATGGTCTGACGTTAAATAACATTGAATTGATACTGCCAAGTTTAGAAACAAAATTCCATTTTGAAGAACATTTAACCCTCCATACATTCCCCACTTATACCGATGACAGTTACGCACAACAATGGATGCTGTTTACCCCTGAGGATATGGTATTAGTTATTGGTCCTGGTAATGAATGGTCTTACAGAAGAACTACTTCTACAGATTAGAAAAAGTAAACCACAATATGAAAATATCCCTCTGCCAGATTAACACTACGGTTGGTGATATCGAGGGTAACTGCGCGGCAATAATCAGCGCCTATAATAATGCTGCCGGGGCGGGGGCGGATGTCGCTGTTTTCTCTGAGCTGGCCATAATTGGCTACAGCCCGGAGGATTTAGTTCTCAGGCCAAGCTTTCAGGAACTCGCCATATCAGCCGTGCATAAACTGGCGGGAATCACTCAAGGTAAAAACACCGCCATAATCGTTGGCAACTTATGCCGCGTGGATGATAAACTTTATAACGCCGTCTACCTGCTGGAGAGTGGCGTAGTAAAGCATGTTCAGCGTAAATGGGCGCTGCCGAATTACGGCGTGTTTGATGAGATGCGGGTATTTAGTTCAGGTGCCCTGCCAGAGGTTATAGAATTTAAAGGAATGCGCCTTGGCCTGATTGTGTGTGAAGATATGTGGCGCAGTGAGGTAGCCAGAGCTTTGCAGCAGCAGAAGCCTGACCTGGTGATAGCTGTCAATGCCTCGCCATATGAGGTGAAGAAAAGGCGGATGCGCACCGATGCCGCTAAAATGCTGGTGCTTCAGGTTCAAGCTCCGCTGGTTTATCTCAACCAGGTAGGCGGTCAGGATGAACTGGTGTTTGATGGCAATTCGTTCTTCATGGATACAAAAGGCGAGATTATCCATAACCTGCCGGGTTTTCAGGAGCATCAGGAAATCATAGACTTTAATGCCAGGGCGGGAACAATAGCAAACTCGCAGTTCCGCCCATTCCCTGATACGCTGGAGAGTATATACACCGCCATGACGCTTGGCCTGCGGGATTATGTCAACAAAAACGGTTTTAAAGGTGTGGTGCTTGGGCTTTCAGGCGGCATAGATTCAGCCGTTTCAGTGGCGGTAGCGGTGGACGCTTTGGGGGCTGGCAGAGTGCGCGGGCTGCTACTGCCATCACGTTTTACCTCAAATGAGAGTATTGAGGATGCTGAAAATTCAGCATGCTTGCTTGGAATCCGCACGGATACCATATCAATTGAACCGGTGACTGAGGCGGTCAGGCAAGGCTTATCCGGCATATTTGCAGAACTGCCGGAGGATGTGACGGAGGAGAATATACAATCCCGCGCACGGGCTATCATCACCATGGCAGTCAGTAATAAGTTCGGGCTGATGGTGCTGACAACCGGGAATAAATCAGAAATGTCGGTGGGTTACGCCACGCTTTATGGCGATCTCTGCGGCGGTTATTCGGTGCTGAAAGACGTTTATAAAATGACTGTCTACGCCCTTGCCAGCTGGCGTAATCTGAGCCGTCCGGATATTGCACTGGGGGCGGATGGCCTGGTTATTCCCGAACACTCCATCACCCGCGTGCCAAGTGCGGAACTGAAACCAAACCAGACCGATCAGGACAGCCTGCCCCCTTACCACATGCTGGATGCTATACTGGAAATGCTGGTGGACAGGCAAATGGGGGTAGGGGAAATAGTAAAGGCAGGGTATGACCAGGCTACAGTGCAGCGGGTGGCGCACCTGGTTTACTCGGCTGAATATAAACGCAGACAGTCCCCCCCCGGCGTGAAGATAACCAACATGGCCTTTGGCCGCGACCGCCGCTACCCTATTACAAACAAATACCGGGAGTGATTTGTTTGATATATACACCCATATAGAAATATGGTATTGTCTTGAGGGTGTATGAAACAGCCCAGTTATGAATGGGATGAACGCAAGAACATTCTCAACCAGGAAAAGCACGGTGTTTCTTTTGAAACTGCTCAATTTGCTTTTGATGATCCAAAACGGATTATTATTCGTGATCTTGAACATGGTATTGGTATAGAGGATAGGTTCTTTTATATCGGCAAGGTTGAGGATGAAGTTCTTACGGTGCGCTTCACCTTCCGTCAGGGGCGTATCCGAATATATGGCGCGGGATATTGGAGACAGGGGAAAAAACGTTATGAACAGGAAAATACACTACACTAATGAGCCTATGGTTATGGGGGAGAGGGTTATAGATTTTCTGCCGCCGCCTGACCAGCTGGTGAAGCGCGAAAAAACCGTCAAAATAACGCTGGAACTGACAGAGCAAAGCCTTGAGTTTTTCAAAAGGCAGGCAGAGCAGACGCAAATACCATATCAGAGAATGCTGCGCACCCTGATAGACAGTTACGCAAAACAACACCAGAAAACGCAACAATCATAAAATGTATTATCCCAAGACAACTAAGCATCATGACATTTTGCACTCACTAACAGTTTGTATATCAGGTATATTTATCGTTTACCAAGTCACGCTACTTTGTTGCTTTGGTATTAGTCGAGTATGAATCCCAGTGCGCAGGCGATACTATCATTGGTGATGTAGTAAGCTGATGATGAAGGAGAGGCAGTAGAACTGCCGGAAGTGGTGCAGGAACTTATATTAGC
This sequence comes from uncultured Rickettsiales bacterium, assembly GCA_964439415.1. Taxonomy (GTDB): domain Bacteria; phylum Pseudomonadota; class Alphaproteobacteria; order Rickettsiales; family CAZAGG01; genus CAYTOJ01. Next base: position 5,130 of record CAYTOJ010000016.1, on the reverse strand, counting down.
ATACAAGGCTCTTACTTTACCAGTTCCAGGAATACCATCATCTAATTTCTTATCAATATTGTGCGCATCGACAGGTTTAAGTGCAGGATCAAGTGTAACGGTATTGCTATTTTCTTTGCCGAACCAGACAATGTTTCCATAAGTACCATTCCACCAGTATCCTGGGTAAGGGTCGCCTGACATAGTGCTATTAGCATAGAATGAATACCCGGCCTTTGAAATTGCTTTTGACCCTGGTATATTTGTGCCTATTACTGAGTGGTTATTAGCACCTCCTGATCCATTTAATCCATTAAAATTTCCTGGATATAAAGTTGCTGCAGCCATTTGCTTCCATGCCGCATAAATCTCTGCTGGATTACTAGCAACTGTTGTATTTTCCATCACTTCATCCCCATCGCCATTGGTCTCGCCTGAGAGGTATGTGGAGATGTTGTAGCAATCACCAGGGATGCAATTGTACTTGAGGTAGAAGGTATTCATGGCGGTCATGATCTGTTCCCGCTCACTGATGATTTTACCAACCTTAGCTGCCCGGATCAAATCCGCCCCGGCAAGAATACCACCTACCAGTAACCCTATAATCACCAGAACAATGGAGAGTTCAACCAGCGTAAAGCCGCTGTTTTTCTGCTTGACAGGCGCTATTAGCCCTTCACGCTGGCTTCTGGCTTCTGGCTTCTGGCTTCTGGCTTCTGGCTTCTGAGCACTGAGCACTGAGCACATATTCATATTTCTACTCATCATTTCAGCAATTACTTCTAAGCACTAAATCTCAAGAATTCATTAATGTCTTATGGCCTTTGAAGAACACTTCGGAGACAAAGCGTATGCCTTTCTCGCCCCGTTTAAGCTGCACAACTATATCTATCACGCTGCTGACATATTCTTTCACCTGATCGCGGGTGATGCCAAGGCCGCCCTGCATAACCATCAGAATTAACTGCTCAAAGGCCAGTATGGGTGAATCGGCGTGCAGGGTGGAGACTGAGCCGGGGTGGCCGGTGTTAACCGCCCTTAGAAAACTGAACGCCTCCTTACCGCGAAGCTCACCCACTATTATGCGGTCAGGCCGCAGGCGCAGGCAGCATTCTATTAAGTCCTGCGTTGAAACCTGGGCGCGGCTTTGCGCACCCTTGGAGGATACAAGATGCACACGGTTAGGCAGGTGATCCAGATTGATTTCCCTGGCATCCTCGCAGGTGATTACCCGCTCATGCGGCGGTATCACCCGCAGCAATGCATTGAGAAAAGTGGTTTTACCGGTGGAAGTTCCGCCGCTGACTATAACATTTTTCTTAGCCAGTACGGCATCGATCAGGAACTGTTTGATTTCTCCAGCGTCAAGCAGTTTGGCGAGTTTTTTATCCACCTCGCTGCTCATGCGGCCAACCAGTGTGCGCTGGAACGCGCCAATGGCCTCGTACTGGTCAAGGTCGAAATTCATTATCACCTGTTTCCTGATGGAAAAAACCACGCGCCCGGATTCGCAGGCAGGCGGAAACACTATCTGCACACGGTAGCCTTGCGGCAGGTTGGCCGATAGCAGGGGGTTTTCCTCACTCACTTTTTGTTCAGTGGACTGCGCGATAAGCCGCGCCAGGGATTTTAAATGCTCCAGGTCAAACTCCGGAACCTCCACCATTTCCATATCACCGCTCACCTCCACCCACGCCTCACCCGGCACATTGATGGAAATCTCAGCCACGCCTGGCCGCTCGAATATCTTCTCCAGCGGCTCAAGGTACGTTTGCAGTGCGGTTATAGCGACCATTTTATTCTACTACCGCTATCATTTGAATAGTTGATATTACTTATGTGACTACGGCGGTATATTTTTTTGTTTGTAACTCCCCAGTTGCTGGCCTGGATGTACATTACTTGTCTCCCCTCCCGTGCACAAAGGGGGATTAAGGGGGGGGCATGTGTTGGTACTACTGAAGAAAGAAAGCTGCCCCCCCCTAGCCCCCCCCGTAAACGGGAGGGGAAACCGAGAGGCAGTGCCAACACCTGGAAAATTATTTTCATTCTATATAGTTCACATCGGAGAAAGTTGTATCCGGGAATTCAAGGTCACGGTTGACGAACACTTTAACTGGTGTGCCCTGATTCACTATTAAAGCCGGGCGCAGACCAAAGTATTCATTCACCAGCTTATCTCCGGCGCCACCGATAGTGCCAACAAACTTTTGTGCAGCCTGTGCCGTTGGTGTTCCGGTGTTCTCAATAGAGCCATCACCAAAGCGCCGCTGGCTGGTGGTGGCATCACCTCCTACGGCTTTCTGGATCGCCCATGCGCCCGCCAGCGTCATGGTGCTGGTGAGAACGGCACTTGAGAATATTTCCTGGAATTTATTGTCAACCATTGCCCCAACACCGCTGCGCCCCAAGTTTTCAGTACCGTAGGAGGCGAGTTTAATATCCACCCCGTCCGGCCGGATCAGGCGCTGCCATACAATAAATAAGCGCCGCTGGCCACGATTTACATCGGTATTATATGTGCCGATCAGACGTGAGCCACGGGGCATCAGAACTTTGCGCCCGGATTCGGCGTAAACATCGTTGCTGACTATAGCGCGGATACTGCCCGGCAGTTCAGTATTGATTGCAGTTTCCAGCACGGCATCAATAAGTTTGCCCTGGAAGATAAGTATTTTGGGGTCGCCAATGCGTCTGGCTGTTGATTTTTCAAACTCTGATTCCTCCAGTTCCTGTGCGAATTGTGAATTAGGATCGTTGCTTTTCTTCGCAGGTTTTTTCTGCTGTGCTCCCGGTACAGGAGTTGCCTGCTTGTTAAGCAGCAACATTCCGGATTTTATCCTCCGCGCTTTCTCCTCAGGGTTTACCTGCTCAAACACCGGATCGCCAATCTGCGGGCTGGAGGTTTGAGTCGGCACTGGCGGTGGTGGTGGCGGTGGTGGCGGCGGCGGCGGCGGTGGTGGCGGCGGCGGTGGTGGCGGCGCGTCAGAGATTGCCACATTGCTTGGCTGTGCGCTTTTATCTACTTTCGGCGGCGGCGGGTCTGCACTGAATAAATTATATAATATTACCCCGGCGATCAGAATCATGCCGCCGATGATAAGCATGGTACGCGCAGGCGGAGCCGATACCGCCGGTCTGCCGCTATCCAGATTGGTGCTGGCTGGTTGTTGCTGCTGCGGTTGCTGGCCATTGTTGTTGTTCTGATCGCTCATCTCTGACCGCCGCCCAGCATGGCTTCATTGAAAATTTTTACCATCTTGCCATTCGCCTGTACCGTAAGATTAGGCTGCACAATATCCACCACAGTATAACCTCCGGATTGCGATGTGGCAACCGCCGTTTCCTGGCCGCCCATCATACGCAATACCGTGGGCGCAACGCCGGGCGGGAACTGCATGTAGGTTCTTCTGCCGTCATCAAAAACCTTAAGTGGCGCTATGCTCTGATCGCCCGATAAAGTATAACTGTAATTGTATCCGCCGCCACCAGCAGCACCGCCGCTTTGCGCGGCCACAGGCTGCGCGGCCTGCTGAACAGACCCGCCTGATCTTGCAATGTCATTCTCAGGGTAATGAAAGCGCATTACATAAATCAGGTTCTTCTGTTTGGTTGAGGTGATCGGGGTTGATCTTAAATCAAACTGATAGGTTCGGCGGTTGGTTACCACCGTCATATTGGTATGCGCCTTATCGTGCATGGGGCGGATAAAAAGGAACTTACGCGCCGGAACTATCTGCCAGGATGCGCTATCACCAATGGAGATGGTTTCAATCTCCTCCCCCTGGTCAAATTCAATATTCGACTGATAACCAAAATGAGTGGTGACTTTGAAAACCTGGGTTTCATCGTAAATGAAGGTTTTTATGCGGCTGTCTGCTTCCTGCGCAATGGATTCGGTAACGCAAAACATCCAGAGAGCAAGCGTCGCAAGAAGCCCGGTGGAATAAAGAAAAGTTGTAACTACCCAGGTATAGGTACTGCCTCTCGGCTTCCCCCACCGCAGGCAAAGGGGGCTAGGGGGGGGCATCTTTCTTACCAAAGTAGCACCAACACATTCCCCCCCCTTAATCCCCCTATGCTCGCGGTGGGGGAGACAAGCAACGTACATCCGGGCAAGCAGACCTGGGCAATTACGAAAAGTTTTTATATAATGGATTATGGTCATAAATCTCATTTGTTTATGAAATCATCATCAAGTTTGTAGCTGACAACCTGGAAACCCAGGGGGTTGACATATCTCTCCCGAAGCTGCAAAGGCAGTTTGCTATAGGTAAAGCTTATCAGCGCGATATAGTTTTTTGATTCAACCATGCTCTGGCTGGCGTTGGTGATTTTCATGCGCACCTGCGCGGTTATATTCTCGCCGGAGCCAACCCGGCCTTGAGTCAGGAAGCTGACAGACAGCAGCTCCATAGTGCGCGTCATGCTTGCGCCATGCACGCTTAAAGGGCTGGCCTTATTGCTGGCGCTGTAGAAAGTATGATATTCCCAGAATATGGGTGATGCTGACATCAGCCTCACGGTTTCATAATTCACCTGGAAAGTCAGCGGGTTATAATTCTCCCTAGCGGTTACATATTTAATCAGGAAATACTGGTTGAGGGAGTCGTTGGATGTCAGTTCCTCATCCTTCATCGGGTCTACCACTTCGGTAATGCCGGTTTTTTCGTCCACCGTGATCAGAAACGGCTGCACGGATTTCAGTGGCGCGAAGCTATACAGGGCGACGGATGCCGCCAGACAAGCGATTAAGGCCAGCAGAGCGAATATAAACATAAGATTGCGCGTAACCAGAACCCTCTGGTATCTGTCCTCATACCAGTTCCGGCCACTGAACTTGCCAGGCGCATATTCTTTGTCTTTTGTTAACTGCAAGCTCTAATACTCTTTATATAATTTAATACTATTTATGTATTAATTTTACGTTCTTGCTGAAAAGCCATTTAGAAATGAAAAAGTAATAAATGCCTTTTATAGATAATAACTGTGCTGGGACTTTTCGAGTGCAGCATACACCTATATTTAGCTACAAACGGTTAACCTTTGATTGAATATTGATGTCATTATGGTTGCAATCAATAGACCTCTTTCGGAACTCGCTGCGGTGAGCAAAATGCGCGAAGCGAGCATCGCAAAAACGAAAGTGTA
>CAYTOJ010000015.1:0-25140 GCA_964439415.1 uncultured Rickettsiales bacterium | reverse complement strand
TAACTTCTCCAACATAATTATTATTATATCGTTAATCTACTGGAATAAGCAGTAGGATAAGAAGAAAGATTCCCCCCCCTAGCCCCCTTTGCCTGCGGTGGGGGAGACAAGCAACGTACATCCAGGCAAGCAGACCTGGGGAGTTATTATTAATTTATATGCCTGAATATACTCCCACCAGCGCAGGTTGGCAGCAACATCTTGAACAACAAAAAGAAAGGCCGCTTGAGGGCGGCCTTTCAGTAGCTTGAATCTGAAGAAGCAGATTACTTCACGATCACGCCATTTTTGGTGGTGAACTTGCTGCCGTCTTTAGCTTCCCAAGCGCCATCCTTTGCAGGGGTTTTCTTGCCTTCGCTGTCCAGAACGTATACTTTTTTGCCTTCGATCTGGATTTTGGTGCCGTCATTCAGCTCAGCAGCTTTAACTTCAGAAGCGTTTGCTTCAACAGCAGGTGCAGCAGCAGCTTCAGCAGCTGGCTTTTCTGCTTTCTCAGCAGCAGGGGTAGCAGCATTAGCGGCTGGAGCAATAACAACTGCGGCAAGCAGGGAGAGAAGAGCTAAGGTTTTCATTGGAATATCCTTTTGATATATTTTAAAAATTCATACCCACATCCAGTGAGCTAATGAAGGCACTATAGGCAAGACATCATTACCGGGCAAATTACATCTATGTAATTTTTGTTATGTGGTTAATTATGCGGGTACACAAATACATCCTTAAATCTTCACAATAAATATATACATATTGCGCTATTATTGTCTAAAGTTAATGTCGAAAATTAATATAAATAACAACAAAATGCGCAGCATCTGACCAGGTGTACATGATCGGGCTACTATTACACACCCCACGCATTACACTATACCTAAAACGCTTGAAGAATGTTTTAGGGTATATTGTTTATATGTTTGCGCATGGCCGCCCCACCAACCCCATGCGCGTATATGCTACATCTGTAGCCGTCATTGCGGCGTTTACACCTTTCAAGGCACTATCGCAGGTAGAGGGGTGCGCCGGGCTTGAAATACGCCACATTACCACCAGCGAGTATGTAACTATCCGCAACAACAACCCGCGCAATGCTGCTGACGGACTGGCGGAGACTATCTGGCGGGCGAAAGTTGACAAGGAAAAAGCCCCTACTGCGCTAGACCCTAAAACCGCCGAACAATTCATTATATTTGATACAGGGGCAGCCTATCCCCTATGCTCCATTGAAATTAAATGGGTCTCCAGAACCGATAATTATAAAATAGAGGTATCGCAGGATAAAGTCAGTTGGATACCATCGGTCATCAGCCCGGTGGATAAGGATTTCCTCACAATCCTGGATCTCAATAACTTTGAAGGCAGGTATGTTAAAGTCACTGGGATTGGGAGATTTTCAATTGCCGATGTCAGCATCAATGGTCGGTCGGAGGCTGTCGGAGCAGCTAAAGAATGCCCGGAGGATGAAGATATTCTCTCCCCCGCAGGGGCAGTGGAAGAATCGGAAAATCAGGAAAACTGCACCGCTGACACCTCCACAAGTGCAGGGCAGTAAATCAAAACTTTGATTTTTGAGAATGAGGTCAAATAATGGGGTGACTGACAGAAATATATGACTGAAATATATGTCGAGAGCTAATGAAGATTGACTAGTACACCATTCACGCAAATATGACTGATGGTTGGATAGAGCCTGTGGAAGTGAATCGTCGGTTTATTGGTACTCCATATTTATTTCGTTCATTCATAGAGAGTGTTAACCAGTCATATTTAATCATATGGTGTACTAGGTATTGAGCTGCGGGCGGTTGCTCATCAATAAAACGCTCATTCTATACTGCTTGCGTATGAAGAGTACGGATTTTGTGCAGTTAATCTGTGAGCAGTATAGATTGCTTGTCTCCCTAACTGCAAAGCCGAATCAAACCAGTATTCTGGATTCTTCATCCATTTCATGCGCTCCTTCATCGGGGGAGAGCTGGATTTCGTTATGCGCAGCCCCGGCAGGAATCATGGGGTAGACGTTTTCATTCTGATCCACCACCATATCCACAATTACCGCGCCGGGATGCGCCAGCATTTTTGCGTAGGTAGCCTCAATATCGCCGGGATTATCACAGCGTAGCCCCATAATGCCATAAGCTTCCGCCAGCTTGACAAAATCCGGCAGGGCATCGCTGTAACTCTCCGAGTAACGGCCACCGTGGAAAAGCTCCTGCCACTGGCGCACCATGCCCATGTATTTATTGTTCAGAATAACCAGCTTTACCGGCAGGCGGTGCTGTACTGCCGTGGATAACTCCTGAATGTTCATAAGCACGGATGCTTCGCCGGATACGCATACCACTAATCGGTTAGGGTCAGCCACCTGCGCACCCAGAGCGGCAGGCAGGCCATAACCCATAGTGCCAAGCCCGCCGGAAGTCATCCAGCGGTTTGGCTTCTCAAAAGCCAGGAACTGCGCCGCCCACATCTGATGCTGACCCACATCCGTGCTTATGTACGGATCTTTATCCTTGATTGCCATGTTCAGCTTCTGTAGCGCAAGTTGCGGTTTGATTACGGTTTTGGAATTCTTGTATTTAAGGGACTCCCTGTCCCGCCAACTGTTTATACGCTCCCACCACTGGTTTATAGCAGCTTTTTCCGGCTTCAGGTTTTTTGCGCGCCATGCGCCAAGCATCTGCTCCAGTACGCATCCGGCATCACCAATCAGGGGAATATCAACGCGGATATTTTTATTGATGGATGATGGATCAATATCCACATGTATCTTTTTTGAATGGGGGGAGAAACCATCCAGACGGCCTGTTACGCGGTCGTCAAAGCGTGCGCCGATGTTTATCATTACATCGCACTCATACATGGCGAGATTAGCTTCCAGCGTGCCGTGCATCCCCAGCATTCCCAGAAAATGCGGGTCAGATGTAGGGAAACACCCCAGCCCCATTAATGTGCTGGTGATGGGGAAATCAGTTTCAAACACAAACTCCCGCAGCAGAGCACTCGCCTTGCCGCCTGAGTTGATAATACCACCACCGGTGTAGAAAATCGGGCACTTCGCACCCGCTATAAGCTCTACGGCTTCTAAAACCTGCGAATCATCAGCCTGTGTTTTCGGATTATATGATTTTCGTACTCCGCCACTGCTGCTTTTACCGCTGTAATGGCTTTTTCTGATTTGTACATCCTTTGGTATATCAACCACCACTGGCCCTGGGCGGCCATGTGAGGCTATAAAGAATGCCTCGTGCAGTATGCGCCCCAGTTCATCGGTGTTTCTGATCAGGTAATTATATTTTGTGCACGGTCTGGTTATACCTACGGTATCTGCCTCCTGAAAAGCATCGCTGCCGATCAGGTGCGTAGCTACCTGCCCGGTGATGCATACCAGGGGGATGCTATCCAGTAGCGCATCCGCAAGGCCGGTGACCGCATTGGTTGCGCCGGGGCCAGATGTAACCAGTGCCACCCCTACTTTCCCGGTGGAGCGGGCATAACCTTCAGCGGCGTGCAGCGCCGCCTGTTCGTGCCGGACTAGAATATGACGCAGGGAATTCTGTTTGAAAAGTTCATCGTATATCGGCAATACTGCACCGCCGGGATACCCGAAAATATGCTCCACCCCTTCTTCCAGCAAAGCTTTGATGACTATTTGCGCGCCTGATAGTTCCATTGATATACCCCTATCGTGTGAAGAGTGTGTTTAAATGATGTCATTTCAGGGGTATATTCTTTTGTATATAAGGGGCTGCCGCCCCCGCGCTTTGCGCTTCCCCCGCCGCGCCGGCGCGCTCCCTTACGGTCGCAAGAAAATGTCACTCTTGATACGCTAGGAGTATATTCCATAATTGTATAGTGGTAGTATAAAACACTCAGATATGATGGCGCAACCTGGTATTTATAAACCAATCAGGAAAATGCCACACTCATCCGCCCTGGCTATTAACGTTGGCCTATCCAGCACTATACAGCCGCCGGCCTCAGCGGCAATACCTTTAATGCCACTTACATGGCAGTTTATAATCGTATCAATGCCTATAGCTGGTAAATCCGCCCTGGTTTCCTGCCCGGGTTTACTCACCTTTATCAATATTGCAGGCGGCGCATCCGGCTTGATATAAGGGTTGATGCGCTTTATTAAGCCGTCAGTTCCCTCGGCTGCTTCCACGCCCAGTACATAATTATCCTGAATGACAAGAGCTTGTCCGATATCAAGTTTTCCTATCCCACGGGCGATTGTGAGACCCTGCTCAATACAGACCATATCTGCCTCTGTAGGGGCATGACTTCCCCATATTCCTTTCTCCGCAAGTAGATTTTGCAGAATGTCCTGCGCGCCTGTGACTTTAAAACCTTCATTCTCCAGAAATTCCACTAAAGCGGAGAGAACGGCATCATCCCCGCCGATCCTGCGGCTGGCAATGCGCACCAGCAGCTTTGCGCCTTTCATATCCGGCATGAGGGAGGAAAAAGAAGGGCGGTTGATTCTGCCTGCAAGCGTTAATTCGGTTACATTGTTTTTATGCAGCATTTTTATTGCCGCTCCAACTGCAGCCAGGCGTACCCAGCCGTGCGGATGGTTCTGCAGCAATTCAGGCGGGGTTTCCCCCTCAATCGCCAGAATGAAATACTCACGGCCTTCAGCTATGCAATGCCTGATCAGGCTCTCCGGCAGCATTCCTTTGCCAGCGATAATGCCAAGCTTGCCTGACATAAAATATTTCTCCTTAAAACCTGTTTATATATGCCCAGAACGCTTGAAGTATTATTTGGTATTGCATCAAGTGAGCCAGAAAGCTATACCCTTCGCTCTTCAAGAGTGCGACAGGTATAGCTTTTATATTTTGCGCATGGCCGCCAATCCAGCCCCATGCGCATTATATACTGCTCGCAGATTAACCTCAAAAAACCACAAACTTGAAACGCGAGCAGTATATCAAACGCTTAATTTATGAGGAATCAAGTGAGCGCAATAGAAAAAATTCATGCACGGGAAATTATTGATAGCCGTGGCAACCCTACTGTTGAAGTGGAAATTTATCTGGAAGGTGGTGAATCTGGCCGTGCCGCCGTTCCTAGCGGAGCCTCCACCGGCAAACGCGAGGCGCTGGAACTGCGCGATGGAGACACAAAAAGATACATGGGCAAGGGTGTGCGAAGTGCCGTAGCCTGCGTGAATGGTGAAATTGCCGATGCTTTAACAGGTATGGATGCAACGGATCAAAGCAAAATAGACTCAATACTCATAGAACTGGATGGCACTGAAAATAAAGGCAGGCTGGGCGCTAATGCCATCCTGGGCGTATCACTGGCTGCCGCAAAGGCTGCGGCACAGTTCTGCGCGCTGCCTCTGTACCGCTACGTGGGCGGGGTAAGCGCCCGCACTATGCCAACCCCTATGATGAATATAATCAACGGCGGTGCCCATGCCGATAACCCGATTGATATTCAGGAATTCATGATAATGCCGTTTGGCGCTCAGGATTTCAGCGAAGCAGTGCGCATGGGCGCTGAAATATTCCACTGCCTGAAGAGTCTGCTGAAAAGTGCCGGGCATAATACTGCCGTGGGGGATGAGGGAGGGTTCGCGCCTAATCTGAAATCCGCGGATGAAGCGCTGGACTATATAATGAAAGCGATAGCCAAGGCAGGCTTTAATGCAGGGGGCGATGTAAAAATAGCCCTGGATGCCGCGTCCAGCGAATTCTATAAAAATGGCAAATATGAACTTGAAGGCGAGGGTTTAAGCCTGGATCAGGCCGGAATGCTGAACTACTATACAAAACTGGTGAACGCATACCCTATATGCTCAATTGAAGACCCGATGGGGGAAGATGACCACGCAGGGTGGAAACTGATAACCCGGGAACTGGGCAGTAAAATCCAGTTGGTGGGGGATGATTTATTTGTCACCAACCCGGCTATTCTGGCTGAGGGAATTAAGGATGGCCTAGCCAATGCCCTGCTGGTGAAAGTAAACCAGATTGGTACACTCAGTGAGACTCTGCAGGCAGTTGAAAACGCCCACCGGGCAGGCTACCGCTGCATATTATCCCACCGCTCCGGGGAGACTGAAGATACCACAATAGCGCATCTGGCTGTGGCAACAAACTGCGGACAGATTAAAACCGGCTCCATGAGCCGCAGTGACCGGATAGCAAAATATAATGAACTGCTGCGGATTGAGGAGGATTTGCAGGGGCGTGCAGTCTACGGCGGATATGTATTGTAGAGCGTGCGGTAAAATAGGGTATAGCAGCAGCGCAAATACTTGGTGAGTAAAATTGCGCAATTATTTTGCATATTGAGAATAGATGTGCTATAAAGTCAGTTATGAGTGCTATTGCATTCGATAAACTAGTGCATCATTTGCTTAAATATGTCCGATGGTTGGATAGAGCCTGCGGATTTGAGAGCTAAGCTTAGCTTGCAGATGAGTAAGCCTCATTTGTGTAGCTTAGCGCAGCCAGTGACAAGCAAATTTGCCAGCGCAGTAGAGTTTGGAGAGAAGTCTACTATGGAAAGAAGAAAGATTCCCCCCCCTAGCCCCTTTTGTGCCCGGTGGGGGAAGCCGAGAGTTCGTGCCGATACCTGGGGGGAGTTACACCCATTTTTATACTGTAGGAACGATTATACCAGAAACGTTCTCAAGTGTTTTTAGTATCCGTTGTTTTCGGATATAGAGCTTCTTCGCTGATAATCAGCACACTGGAGCCAGTGGTGCGGCGGTTCTCCAGGTCATCATGGGCTTTTGCCGCATCGGCAAAATGATAAGTCTGGCCGATGGAGGGCTTCAGTATCCCCGATAAAAGCTTGTCAAAAACCTCCAGTATGCCTGTGATATATTCCGCTTCGCTTCTGATATAGCTGAACACCTGCGGGCGGGTGAGAAACAGTGATTTCGCTTTCAGCAGTAACAAATCAAACGGGGCAACCGCGCCGGATGATTGCCCGAAGCTTACCATCAGCCCCAGTTCCATCAGGCTGTCCAGTGATGCTGCAAAAGTATCCCTGCCGACACCGTCATATACCACGTTCACGCCTTTGCCTTCGGTGATTTCCATAACCCTGGCGGCGACATCTTCAGTGCGGTAGTTGATAACATGGGCGCAGCCATGCTCCAGTGCTATCTTTATTTTATCATCACTGCCGGCCGTGCCGATAACGGTAGCCCCCAGGTGACTCGCCCACGATACTAACATACTCCCCACGCCGCCAGCCGCTGCATGAACCAGTACGCGGCTTTCAGCCTTTACTCTATAAGTGTATTTTACCAGAAATCTTGCGGTAAGGCCTTGCAGCAGCATTCCTGCCGCTATTGCTTCCGGGATGCTGTCCGGTATGGGAATCAGCGCAGTCTCAGGAATTGCGCGGTATGTGGCATATGCGCCGGGATTTTCAGTTACATAACACACGCGATCCCCAACACTAAAACGTGTGACGGCTTCGCCGATTTCCTCCACCACTCCAGCGGCTTCTTTGCCCGGCACTGCCGGGTAGGATGGCAGGGGATAAAGCCCGCTGCGCATATAAATATCAATAAAATTTACCCCCACCGCAGTCTGCCGCACCAGAACTTCATTTTTTGCAAGAACGGGTCTCAAGGCATCCACCAGACTCAGCACCCCCACGCCACCCGGCTGGTTTATCTGTATTTGTTTATACATCTAAGCTTCTGTTATTCTTCCGCGCTTGCTTCAAAATCAAAGCAACGGCGGCCAGCCTGGTGTTTCCACTTTTCGTTGATATTAGTCTCCCAATTGTTCCTACAGCAGTCCCGCGCACCCCAGGGGTGAAAGAAGGTGGTGCAAATACTGTAAGCGCTCTCACCATCAGGTTTATATTCTATATTAAAAAATTCATTATTGGATGCTTTTAGCAAATCGCGCAGTGCATTGTAGAATCTGTAATTCTTGCCATCATGATTATCATATTTACCTGAATGTTGAGCGGCCTCTTTTAATAATGCATCCAGAGAAGCAGGAAGCTTCTTTTTGATTTTATAGTATTCATCTACCGCGTCTCTGGTGTCAAAAGCCTGTTGTATGCGTAGCTTATCTATACCTAATTCCCGGTTCAAACCTGGGCTTCCAATCATGTAAAACGACCAGACCACGACAAATAATATAATACCCGCTCCGGCGTATCTAGCAGCTTTTCCTATGGTTTCATCCTTCATGCGTTCTGCTCGTCCTGCTTTAAAGCACCTCTGTAGTACATATAAAATCCAATGACTATAACGCTCAGGATGGATATTTTTATAACAAAACGCAGGCTGAGCTCCCCCTTCAGGAAATAAGAAACAAACAGGCAGGCATTACAGAGAATAATACATGCGCCTGCGAAAAGGGTAAGGTATATAAGCATAAGCCGGATGCGTGGAATGGCCTGCTTAGTCATTTGCATGGCTTTAGTTAAAATCCGGTGCGTGATATATAACATCGGAACCGCAACAAGAATAACCGCCAGATAGCCGTGTATGGCATCTTTGACAGATTCTTCATAAAATGCGCCAGTTTTGTACTGCCCTAAACCGTCAGGTAGGTAATGGTCAAGCATACTGAATAGAATGGCCACTACATTGTAAGCCAGAAGATACAACAGCAGGAAGCTGAACAAATTCAGAAAGAATAACCGTGGTGAGGCAAAAGTTTTAGGGTACGGCACGGCAACAGGATATTCAGCCGGATAAAAATAACCCAGGCTATCATTTACATGCTTTTCATCCCACCCGGCCTGAAAAAGAATGCTTTTTATTTCGTCTAACTTTTTACCTGCTTTAACGGAGTCCTTGATAAAAATATCCAGATCAGGATTCTTTGCCATGCTGATATGCCTCCATATATTGCAGAATTAGTATCTTGCATAATACCTTATAATACAAATAGAAATTTACTCAACTGCAGAATCAGTCCACACGCTCCAGGGCAGCTTCTATCATCTGCAGATCATGCCAGGCCTGGCGTTTCTGGCCGGGGGAGCGCAACAGGAAGGATGGATGGAACAGCACAGCCGCCTGAATTTCCTTCTCCAGAAAGTCATTTTTGTAGTTATAGAATTTTCCGCGCAGTTTGGTAATTCCGGTATTGCTTTTCAGCATATGCGTGGCTGCCGTGCCGCCGCAGAATATCAGCAGTTTGGGATTTACCAGCGCAATGTGCTTCTCCACAAACGGCAGACATACCGTCAGTTCTTCTTTAGCGGGAACGCGGTTGCCGGGTGGCCGCCAGAATACGGTATTGCTGATGTAAACCTTATCGCGGGTGAGATTTATGCTTGCCAGCATTTTATCCAGTAACTTACCACTTGCGCCGCAGAAGGGGATTCCCTGTTCATCCTCACTGGCACCGGGCGCTTCACCGATCAGCATAATGTTCGCCTCAGGGTTGCCATCAGAGAATACTGTGTTGGTGGCGAATTTCTTTAAAGCGCAGCCTTCAAACTCACGCACCATTTGCCCGAGTTCCTGCACGGTGTGGGCTTTAGATGCGCACGCAACAGCTTGCCCAATCACTTCATTAAGCGGCTGGATAATCGCAGTGGGGGCAATTGCAGTAGGAAGTTTGCTATTACCAGAAGAAGAAATATCCCCCCCCTGAAACGCAAGGCGTTTCTCACCCCCCGTAAACGGGAGGGGAAGCCGAGAGTTCGTGCCGATGTCAGGGGAGTTATCAATATACTTTTGTGGGCTTTTTTTCATGGCTGGGGCGGTTGCTGGAACAGCGAATGAGTCCACCGGATTATCGCTGACTATAATATCCACGCCGGAATTTTTATAAAAATCCAGTATGGCTTTTTTTGCCTCTATGCTCTCAATACTGCTCATATTGTACTATCCCTCAACATGGAAGCGGCATCCAGCGCGGCGTAGGTGAATATACCGCTGCATCCGGCGCGCTTGAAGGCCAGCAGGCACTCCATTAACCCTTGCTTCCAGTCCAGAAGCCCGTTATCAGCGGCGAGCTTCAGCATGGAGTATTCACCGCTGACATGATATGCAAAAACGGGAATATTAAACTCAGCCTTAATGCGGCTGATTATATCCAGGTATGGCAGCCCAGGTTTTACCATCACTGCATCAGCCCCTTCAGTTATATCTAAAGCGACTTCCCGCAGGGCTTCATTGCTGTTGGCCGGATTCATCTGGTAGGTTTTCTTATCCGCATGTTTTAAATTGGCGGCAGAACCCACCGCATGGCGGAAAGGCCCGTAAAAGCAGGATGCATACTTGGCAGAGTAGGAGAGTATCTTTACGTCCTGAAAGCCGGATTCCTCCAGGGTGCGCCGGATGCAACCCACGCGCCCGTCCATCATATCTGAAGGGGCGACTATATCAGCGCCAGCACCCGCCAGTATCAGGGCTTGCCTGCATAGCACCTCAACTGTTTTATCGTTGGCGATTATATCGTTTTCCATCAGGCCATCGTGCCCGTGGCTGGTATAGGGATCCAGCGCAACGTCGCAGATAATTCCTATACCTGGTACTTTTTCCTTAACCGCTGCAATAGCGCGGCAGATCAGATTATCCAGCTTTAAAGCTTCCTCAGCGTAATCTGATTTTAAGTTTGCATCCACCACCGGGAACAGGGCGATTGCTGGAATACCAATATTTTTCGCCTGCTGCGCAAGTGTAACCAGAGTATCCACACTGTAACGCAGAACGCCTGGCATGGAGTTGATCGGCTCCCGCGCCCCCTTGCCTGATGTCACGAACACCGGCAACACCAGGTCAGCCACGCTTAAAGTATTCTCCGCTAAAAGATCGCGCAGCCAGGCGCTGCTACGCCCACGCCTTAACCTGCAATCCGGAAACCGCCCCTCAAATTTCATATATACTCGCTTTAGGTGGGCTATACCAGAAACCACTCTTCAAGGGTTCTGGGTATAGCTTGTATGTTTTGCTTAGGTGCGCCTCATCCTACGCTAACCTTCCTACGCTAAAGCTTCGGTAGGCTTGGCTTCGGACGACAGGCCTTCCTGCCCCATGCGCTTATATATCAACTGCTCGCATATTAACTGCACAAAATCTGCACATCGGAAACGCGAGCAGTGTATTTCAATAATTCCTGATTCTGTGTGAAAGTGCCGATAACGCTACCTTTAGCGATGGTGTGGTTTTTTATGGCCTCCATGGCCTCTATTCCGCCGAAACCATCCTTCAGGTTCAGGCTTGGTACATCCAGCGCATAAACCGTGAAGTGGTAGTGATGAATGATCTCATCGTTCCAGGGTGGGCAGGAACCGTCATAACCACCCATTGGCTGCTGCGGTGTGCTGTAGTCATTCCGCCCGGTGATGCCATAGGCTTTTTTGCCCGGTGCCTTAGGGGTTTTGTCTTTCGAATCCTGGCCTTCTTCAATTGCGGTGATATGGGCTGGAATATCCACCAGCACCCAGTGGTAAAAATCCCGGCGTGGCAGCTTCGCTGAAATGGTTTTGCCTTCCTTGTTAGCATCGTCAAAAACGGTTGGAACGTCAGGATCATGCATGATAATAGCAAATGATTCAGTTCCCTCAGGCTGTCCTGACCAACTGATGCGAGGATTTATATTGCCGCCATCCTTTGTGTGGGTTTTCGCATCCGGCACGCAGTAAACATATTTATCGGGGATTCTTTTGCCTTCCTCAATACCCTGCACATATACTGCAAGTTTCTGAGGTTCAGCCTGGTTTTGCGTATCCATTTTATCCTTAGCGTTTGCCTGACCTGCCGCAATCATAAAAGCCGCCATTATTAGGTGTGAGAAATTTTCTATACATATATACCTATCGCACTTCAAGGGTGCGATAGGTATATTTTTTATATTTTGCGCATGGCCGCCTCATCCTACACTAACCTTCCTACGCCAAAGCTTCGGTAGGCTTGGCTTCGGACGACAGGCCTTCCAGCCGAATCCGCATTATATACTGCTCGCAACTCATAGGATAATATCCACACATCGGATACGCGAGCCGTATACCAGAGTGATAGATTAAATATTCAGCCTCCAGCTATGCGTTCGCTATAGCCAGAATTTTGCCAATGGCGGTTATGGCTTTTTTGAGGCGCTCCATTTCATGATTGCTGGGCAGTTCAAAAAAGATTTTCTGATCCGGTCTTAGTTTTACATAAGTGGAATGGCGGCTGATCAAGTCCAGCAACGCTTCCGGTTTTGCGAAATAGTTGTTATGGAAGGTTATCAGAACGCCTTTTGACCCAGCATCAACCTTGGCGATATTAGCCTTGCGGCACATGAGCTTTACTTTCATGATGCTAAGCAGGTTATCCACCTCCTGCGGCATTTGCCCGAATCTGTCTGCCAGCTCCACCGCGAAAGCGTCTATCTCTGCATCGTTCTGCAGGGAAGCAGCGCGGCGGTACAGGCCTAAACGCAAGCCAAGATCTGTTACATAATCCTCCGGTATCAGCACCGGCAGGCCGAGATTTATCTGCGGTGAACATTCTTTCTCTATGCCCGGCTGCTCTGCCTCCCCTTTTGCTTTCCTCTTTGCCTCCAGCACTGCCTCTTCCAGCATCTGCTGGTACAGTTCCACGCCTACTTCACGCACCTGACCAGACTGTTCCTCCCCCAGCAGATTACCAAAACCGCGTATGTCCATATCGTGACTGGCAACGCTGAAACCAGCACCCAGGGAATCAAGGGACTGCATAACCTCCAGCCGCCTGAGCGCATTCGGAGTCAACTGCTTGTGATACGGCGTAGTGAAATAGGCATATGCCCGCTGCTTGCCGCGCCCTACCCTGCCGCGTAGCTGGTATAACTGCGAAAGCCCCAGCAGATCAGCACGGTGCACTATTATAGTATTGGCATTTGGCACATCCAGCCCTGATTCCACAATATTGGTGGAGAGGAGAATATCATAGCGGCCATCGTAAAAGTCATTCATGACACCATCCAGATCATTTGGCGGCATTTGCCCGTGCGCCATCACGATTCTTAGCTGCGGCACTAATTCTGCGAGTATGGTTTTTATCTGCGCCATATCCTTTATGCGCGGGGAGACGTAAAAACTGCGCCCACCCCTGAAATGCTCGCGCATCAGTGCCTCTTTTATCACCACCGGATCAAACGGCATTACATAGGTGCGCACCGCCAGACGGTCAACCGGGGGGGTGGTGATGAGGGATAATTTGCGAATGCCCGATAGTGCCATCTGCATGGTGCGCGGAATAGGCGTAGCGGAGAGTGACAGCACATGAATATCGCTTTTCAGTTCCTTCAAACGCTCCTTCTGCTTAACACCGAAGTGCTGCTCTTCATCAATTATCACCAATGCCAGGTTTTTGAACTTGATTCCCTTAGCCAGCAGCGAATGAGTGCCGATGACTATATCAACCTCCCCCGATTCCAGCATGGCTTTGGTTTCCTTGGCTTCCGCATTGGATACCATGCGCGATAACTGCCGCACCGTAAAGGGCAGGCCTTTAAAGCGCTCATGGAAAGTGCGGTAATGCTGGCGCGCAAGCAGTGTGGTTGGGCATATTACCGCTACTTGCCTTCTCTCATGGTATCCTAAGTTATTAATCAGCATTGTTCAGGTTATAGATAGCGGTATGGATAAGATGCACCAGCGGATAAAGAAAAACTGTAAAGATAAACTGCATAACAAACGGCTCCGCCATTGGTGGCTGGCCGATTACCAGCACAAAACCTATGGCATAGCAGATGATATTTAAGGCTGCAAGCAGTGTGAAGGCAGCCCAAATCCGGTAGAATCCCTGCATATGTATGCGTGGCAGGAATTTAAGGCACATAACCCGTGAGGCCAGCAGAAAGATTGACGTAATCCCAAGCGGTACGCTGGACAAAGCATCCTGCATCAAACCAAGCGCGAATACCAGCGGATACGGCATCAGGCTGGGGCGGAAAGCACTCCAGTAAAATACACCCATAAGAATAACCAGTGGCATGGAGGCAATAAAAATCTGTGAGCGCATAAGTCCCATAAGAAATAAATGCAGAAACACACTAATCAAGCCCGGCAGTAACGCCGCCAGATACATGCGCAGGAGTTTGCCGGGAGCTTTCTTGATCATAGAAAAACCAAGCCCATAAAATAAGCCTGAACAGACTTTACCAGGTCTACATCAGCAGCGGGCATCTGGTAGCTGGTTAAATCTATCGCTTTCACCCATTCCAGATTCTGGCCGATTACAGGTTTTAAATCCCCCTGCCATTCATCACATATATACAACAGAATCAGTATCTTCTTAGTGGGGTATTGGTGATAGGCAAAACTGAGTGGCCGTAGATTTTTTACATCTAAATATATGTTCAATTCCTCAGTTATCTCCCTTACCAAAGCCGCTTCCGGCGTTTCACCGATTTCAACCTTGCCGCCGGGAAATTCCCATAATCCCGCCATATCTTTATCCACAGGCCTTTGCGCCAGCAGAATCTTGTCATCCTTCACCAGACAAGCCGCAACTACCAGGATAATATTATTATTCACTTATATGTTTATGTTTTATAGCTGGCGTTAATGGTAATATATTCGTGCGTCAAATCGCACGTCCAGACTGTTGCCTCATGGTTGCCAACCCCTGCACCCAGTTCAATCTCCACTTTTGAGCCTTGCATGTATTTCTTTAGAGCTTGCTCGTCGTAGGAGGCGCTGACTTGGCCATTCTCCGCCAGCAGCATTCCACCGAATTTAACATAGGCCTTGCTTTGTACAAACTTCCCGCCTGACCTTCCCGCTGCCGCCACCACCCGCCCCCAGTTGGGATCAGCCCCGGCTACCGCCGTTTTCACCAGTGGGGAGTTGGCTATAGTCATCGCCATGCTGCGTGCCGCCTTGGTGGATGCTGCATTAGTGACCTTGATTTCAATAAAACGGCTGATTCCCTCCCCGTCCAGCACTATCTGGTGCGCCAGATCCAGCATTACATCAAAAAGCCTGCTTTTAAAATCGTCCAGCAGGTTTAGATTTTCCCTGGTTATGCGTGGGCTGTGCGCCTGCCCGGTGGCAAAAACCAACACCGTATCGCTGGTTGATGTATCACCATCCACTGTGATGGAATTGAAAGTTTTCTCAGTAATTTCCTTAACCATAAGGCGCAGAATATCGGCTGGTATATTAGCATCAGTGAATATAAACCCCAGCATTGTGCCCATATTGGGGGCGATCATGCCGGAGCCTTTGGCAAAGCCTGATATATTAACCTGTACGCCCCCAATATCCGCTTTAGCGGTTGCGCCTTTGGGGAAGGTATCGGTTGTCATAATCGCCCGCGCCGCACCTTCCCAATCCTGCCAGAGGCTGGCTTTTAAGGAAGGTAATGCCTGGGTTATCAGATGATCCGGCAAAGGCTCCCCAATCACGCCGGTTGAAGCCATAAAAACTTCCGGCTTTTTCACTCCAAAAACTTCAGACGCTGCATCAATCACCCTGCTGACCGATTCATCCCCCGCCTTACCAGTGAATGCATTGGAGTTACCGGAATTTACCACCAGCACGCGGCCACGCCCTTTAGCCCCCGCTTTCTTGCACCACATTACCGGGGCGGAAGCCGCCAGGGACTTCGTGTATACGCCAGCCATACTGGTTCCCTCCGGCATTACCGCAATTAACAGGTCTGGCCTGGTTTTATACCTTATGCCGCAATTGGTGACAGCCATCTCCACACCGCGCACAGGCAGCATGGATGGGTACGGACGGGCAAATGGTGATACTTTCGACATCATAGCTCTAATTATTCAGGGAACTTCTGCCAACAAAACAGCTTAAATGTCAATAGGTTTTGTGGTTATTATTGTACTCATGCTGTAACTACCCAGCACCCCCTGCCATGCGTAACATACTGTAATTTAGGATCATAAAATTCAAGCTACACTGTGATTTTGCCAAAGATCCTATAAAATAGGCATCTTTATGTAAATCCTGCGGCCAATAGCATTTTGCAAAGGATTGCGATTGCATATATTACCATACGTTATTTCCAGTAGGGGGTGCTGGGTAGTTACCAGAAAATTGATATTACACACCGCACCAGCTTTTGCCGCGATCCGACAGATAACAAATTCCTTGAATTAGCCGTATCAGGGCATAAAAATAGTCACCCCATCGGCGTTCATCCAATATGAAAGGGAAATAAGTAATGGAAGTTAAGAACAATATAGTATTATCTCCTGATGGTGTAATCAATAATCCTAATGTTCATGATGCAAAATTAGTGGGTATATTTTTTCCTGCTGATAAAGTGGTGTTGCTTGTAATTAAGGGCATTCTTAGTGTGATTCACTGCATTGCACTGAATGGTGTTGAACGCTTTCGCGCAGAGGATCTAAGAGAAGGAAACATAATTCTGGATATTACTGTAGTAAGCGGTGACGCCGTTAACTCTTCTGATGTTTCTTATGTCCTTGGCCTTATTAACGATTCTACACACGAACGTTTTTTAATAAACACTATGGAAAGATTCAGGTCTAAAGAACTACTACTAGTAAAAATAAACCCGTCTTATGGTGCTACATGTATATGTATGTGCACCAATATTGAATTATCCCTTGAATGGGCGCAAAGATTTAAGGTAATGCAAAGCTAAATAAATTAATTTATCTTACATAGGAGCCGCACTTTTGTCTTATATTCAAGATATTCTTGACACCATCAGCGACAAGCACCAGAAATCCTTCACCAGATTGAAATCAGAGGCGCATGAAATTGCTGCGTCTATCGCGGATCGGCTGGACGAGCGTAAATTTTCTTTCCTGAAAATAATCAACACGTTTGATACGGCTGACGAATGCATCCGCCTTGCTGAAGCAATCAAACGAAAATTCAAGCATCTGGCAGTGTTTGGCACGGGTGGATCATCCCTCGGCGCACAGGTTCTGATTGATTTAAAACGTGATGCCTTTGGCAGATTAGATAACCCCACCCAGGTTTATTTCTTTGAGAATATTGATCCATTTACAATAGAATCAGTATTCAGCGGCCTGCCGGTGGAAGAGACATGTTATATGTTCATCAGCAAATCAGGCAGTACACTGGAGACAATATCACAATTCCTAGCGGCGGTGGAGTATTTCAAAAGCCAGAACATGCTGGATAAAATCAAGAACAATTTTTTTATCCTCACCACCAAGCAGGATTCACCACTAAATCACTTCGCCGGAAAGTTCCGTATCAAAACCGCCGAGCATCATCCTGACATCGGCGGCAGGTTTTCAATATTTTCCAATACCGCGCTGCTTCCTGCCGCTGTAGCCGGGGTGGATGTGCAGGCCGTTCTGAAAGGCGCACGCAGCGTTGTAAGTGCGCTAACCACTACCAATTATCCCCCTGCTACGGGAGCCGCCATCGCTAAAACTTTGGCTGAGGCAGGATATAATATTTTTGTTCTTATGCCGTATTACGACCGCCTGAAGAGCCTGGTAAAGTGGTATCGCCAGCTATGGGCGGAGAGTATCGGCAAGGAGGGGCATGGAACCACCCCGGTTGAATCGAGCGGCACGGTTGATCAGCACAGCCAGTTGCAGCTATATCTGCACGGACCGGACGATAAATACTATACCGTTATCATTCCTACTTTAAGCAAGGATGGTGACCTTATCCTGAATGCCGAATGCTCGGAATATTCGCGGGATACTTCTTTCCTGGCGGGTAAATCCATGTCGGAAGTTCTGGTGGCCGAAGCCAGAGCCACCGTGCAATGCCTGATAGACGATAAACGTCCCACCCGAACCCTGATTCTCAGCGGGAAGGATGAAGAGGCAGTGGGCGCGCTGCTGGCTCACTTCATGCTGGAGACAGTCATCACCGCAGAACTCTACAACATCAACGCCTTCGACCAGCCAGCGGTTGAAAGCGGTAAGCTGATCGCCCGCAGACTACTCGGCGGTGCGGCAGGGTAGCATATGGATATTTAGGTTTTTACAAAAAGTCCGGCGTATTACCACGCAACCAGTTAAAACTGATTGGGAGGATTTTTTCGTGAATACCCCATCTGTCTCCGATGATTTTATGAATGACCGCAACGATACCCAGGCACAGTCGCACAAGTTTTTCTAATGTTTATGAACATTACTTCATAATATCGTCACAAAATATCCAAAGAAAACAACATATTAGCTCTAGGTTTTCGGCGTTTTTTCAGCCCATGCTGTTTGGAGCCTCCGTAGTATTTCCTCGAAATCCTCGAAGTTCCCTCTGATTCCTCGTTTGGTTTCCTGCTCCACGCAGCGCGGGCTGAAAAAACACGCTTTCGTTTCTTTTTCTCAAAAAAGAAAGGAGGGGGCATGGCTGGCAAAAAACCCAAACCTTGCCCGAACCGACGCTGCGCAGGTATCCTGGTAAAAAAGGATACCTGGACGTATAAAGGGCGTCGCTACACTCTGTTCGAGTGTAGCGACTGTGGTTGCCCAAAAACTACCAGTGTGCGGCTGCCACGAACGAATCGTGAGCACCGTAAAAGCTGGTGGCACTGGTGGTAGTTTGGAAAAGTCCCGTTTAATGCCCTTTGGGTTCAGCGGGGCTTTTCTTTTTGTAAGAGGCTGGGGCGATTTATGTTTTGAGTATATTTTTTAGATGATTTTTAGACTGGTTTTAGGAGAAAAATGCAATTCGTATTGGTGATACGGATAAATTTTTTAACGACAAACCAGGCAAAAAGCATCAAAAAGATACCAAAAGGATAATTCGACCCAGCCTCTAAGAGCCTGTTTGAAAAGTCCCGCAGTCTGTGCATATTGAGTGCTTATAAAATGGGGGTCGGTATGGGCAGAGGCGGCGCAAATGAAGTAAATGCAGAAACAGCAGCAATAGGCCGGGGCAGAGTTTATGATAATATACTGGAGACAGTTGGCAATACGCCATTAGTACGGCTGAACAGAATAGCGCGGGAAGCTGGCGTAGTGGCGGATATTTACGCGAAACTGGAGTTTTTTAACCCGCTGGCATCAGTTAAGGACCGTATAGCCTTTTCAATGATCCGCGAGGCCGAAGATCAAGGGCTTATCAATCAGGGGAGTGTGATAATTGAACCAACATCCGGCAATACCGGCATTGCGCTGGCGTTCGTCTGCGCCGCGAAGGGATACCGCCTGATTCTGACCATGCCGGAGAGTATGTCGCTGGAGCGGCGCAAGATGCTGAAATTCCTGGGCGCAGAGCTGGAACTCACACCCGCTGCCGCTGGCATGAAAGGGGCAATCGCAAGGGCGGAAGAGCTGGCCGCTACAACGCCAGGCTCAATAATATTGCAGCAGTTTGTCAACCAGGCGAATCCAAAGATTCACCGGGAAACCACCGCCTGGGAAATCTGGAACGATACCGCTGGCAAGGTAGATGTTTTCATAACCGGGGTGGGTACGGGCGGCACTGTAACCGGAGTGGGCGAGACTCTGAAAAAACTGAAGCCATCCTTAAAAGTAATTGCGGTGGAGCCTGAGGATTCGCCGGTGTTATCCGGCGGCAAGCCGGGGCCGCACAAAATACAGGGTATCGGCGCCGGGTTTGTGCCGGAAATCCTGAACCCGCAAATATATGATGAGGTAATCCGCATCAGTAACGAGGGAGCCTTTGCCACAGCCCGCCAGGTTGCAAAGCTGGAGGGGATTCCGGTGGGAATATCATCCGGCGCTACCATCCAGGCGGCTCTGGAAGTAGGGATAAGGCCGGAGTTGAAAGGCAAAACCATAGTGGTTATTGCCGCTTCATTTGCAGAGCGTTACCTCTCCACCGATCTCTTCAATGAGGCCTGAGATAATGCTGAAAAGAGTGGTTTTAGCCGTAGCAGTCCTGCTATTGGCAGGCTCATATGCATGGGCGGGGGAGTTAAAACTGCCGCGTTTTGCCGCTTTAAAAGCTGATGAGGTAAATATGCGGGCAGGGCCTGGCGACAATTACCCGATTAAATGGGTGTACCGCCGCAAACATATGCCGGTAGAGATTATTGACGAGAAGGAAAGCTGGCGAAAAATAAAGGATGTTGACGGCGAAACCGGATGGATAGCAAGAGTAATGCTGGATGGAAAACGCTACGGCATTATAAAGGGCAATCTGGAACCCGCCTATAAGCGGCCAGACGCAAAACGCCTGCAAATGCGCCTGGAGAAAGGCGCGCTGGTGAAATTAAATTCATGCTCCAGCCAGTGGTGCGAGGTTGAAACTCAGGATATGTCCGGGTGGGTAAAAAAAAGCAAACTCTACGGAATCTACGCCAGGGAGGAATTTTAGAGCCTGTGATGAATTATCCTTATTAACCTTTTTTGATGCTTTTTGCATTGTTTGCCACCCTTAAAATTCATCCTTATTATCAATACGAATCGCAACTCGCTGCGGGGAGCTTTCGTATATAAATCTTCATAAAGCATCACATAAACTGCAACATATTAGCATTACCATTTGTTAATGCGCTGATATGTTATCGGTAACATTTCAGTAGAGCCGACCTTACAAGGCTTTATATGACAAGATATTCATTAATCTGTTTATTGTTTGCACTTGTATTTATTATCATCCCTCCGGTGCAGGCGGCTATTACTGACCTAACAGGATGGAAAGTCACCCTGCCGGTAGATAGCGGTGGAAATCTCGGCGGCTCCAGCGCCCATGAACTCAAACCAATCCCATCAACTTTATATCCGCCATATTTTATCCGTGGCACAAATGGCGAACTGATCTTCAGCGCACCGACCAACGGCGCAACTACCGGCGGTTCTAAATATCCACGCTCTGAACTCAGGGAACTGGAAAACGGCACGGAGGCATCCTGGAGTCTGAAAAACGGCGGTATATTATCGGCGGAAGTGGCGGTGAATGAGATACCAACCATCATATCCGCCCCTGACAGAAAATCCAAAGTTGTGATCGGCCAGATTCACGGCCCCAGTGATGAGCTATGCCGCCTGTATTATGAGGATGGCGGCAAGCTATATTTTGTTGATGATAAAGCCAGCCCCAGCGAGCAGGAAACCCCGTTTGAACTGAAATCCAGCAGCGGCCAGATAACAGCAATACCACTTAATGAGCGCTTCAGTTACATGATAGATGCCAGCAGTTCTGAACTGAAAGTGCAGGTGCTGCATAAAGGCGTATTATACAGCGCGTCTGAGCCGATAAGTAATTTCTGGAAGGGCTCTAACGGAGACCAACTGTATTTCAAGGCGGGAGCCTACGTTCAGGTTAATGAATCGCAGGGGACAGGCAAAGGCACAGTCACATTCTATGAGTTATACAATTCCCACCACGGCGGCACTAATTTCTTCGGCTCTACATCAGGTGGTGGTGGCGCAGGTGGTGGAACCACCACCAGCAGCAGTGGCGGCCAGACTTCATCAACTTCCTCTACGTCTACTTCCTCATCATCAAACTCATCTTCTTCAGGAAGCAGCAGTAGCACATCATCATCCGGTTCGTCTTCAACATCGTCATCCACTAGCAGTGGCGGGGGTGGAGTTGTCGGCGGAGGCAGCGTTACCACTCAGCTTGCTATACCATATGTAAGCTCAAGTTCCTATGAGGTTGCAAAAAACAATGTTGCGGCGAACAGTACGGACAGCAGCGAAAAAACCTACTGGGCAGCCGCAGGGGAAGGGCAGTGGATACAGCTTGATCTGAGTAGCCTGCATGTAATTGATAAAGTCACGATAAAATGGCATAAAGGCGATATACGCTCCTTCACCTACAGCGTTGAATTCTCGGCAGATGGACAAAGCTGGACATCCGTTGCAAACCGCGTATCCAGCAATAACCAGATAACTAGCGATATTCAGGCCAACGGGCAACAGGCCAGATTCATCCGCATAACCGGCTACGGCAACACCAGGCCGGGCTTTGAGAAATGGACAAGTATCAGCGATATAAAAGTCTTTGGCAGCCAATAAAACTGAGGTCTGTTATATCACAAAGTCAGCCTGATCCACCCGCTCCTGCCCTAACCCTAAGGCTTCTGCTTTTACGCAGAGGGTTTCCAGGGTGATTGAATCAAGTTCCTGCCGCATTCTGGCACTGGCCTGTTCCATTACGGGCTTCAGCACGAATGCCCCCAGTTTGGTTCCGATTTTACCATCCCCCCCGGTATCAAGGTTTTCCATACGGTTGTAGGAATCCATAACATCGCCTAAGGTTATTTTACGCCGCTCCTTAGCCAGGAGATACCCCCCCTTGGGGCCGCGTGCGCTTTTCAGCACGCCTTCATGCACAAAATGTTGCAGCAGATGCTCCAGATACCGTAGCTGCACGCCTAGATTCTCGGCTATCTCCTTACTGCTGACCGCATCCAGCCGCGAATTGTATGAGATGTACAACACCGCGTCCAGAGCCAGTAGCAGTTTTTTCGGGAAGCTGATCACGCCACCTGTTTGAGTCCGGTTGAGCCAAAACCGCCTTCACCACGCGAGGTGGCGGATAACTCACCGCTTAAAGCAAATTTTGCCTGTTCAACCCTGGCGATAATCATCTGCGCGATGCGCATACCACGGGTGATGATAAAATCCTCCTGCCCCAGATTGATCAGTATCACGCTAATCTCCCCACGGTAGTCAGAATCCACCGTACCGGGGCTGTTAAGCACGGTAATGCCATGCTTTAATGCCAGGCCGGAACGCGGCCTAACTTGAGCTTCCACCCCTTGCTCTAGCTCAATGGAAAGCCCGGTGGGAATCAAGTGCCGCTCACCGGGCTTTATTACAACATCATCATTCACTGCGGCCATTAAATCCATCCCGGCGCTCCCCAAGCTTGCGTACTGTGGCAATGGCATATCCTTCCCATGCTCCAGTTGCCTGATTTTAATTTCCATGGCCTTCTCCCTTTATTGTGTTGATTATGAACTTTGTAAGCTCCCCGGCGATATCAGCCTTGGATTGCCTTGGCAGTTTTATCTGTTTGTCTCTGGTTACAATTACTGCTTCGTTTTCCTCCCCGCCGAAAATATCACCACCTGATATATTATTGGCTACAATGGCATCACAGCCTTTGGCAATCAATTTCGCTTTTGAGTTCTCCAGCAGGTTTTCCGCCTCCGCCGCGAAGCCTATCACGGCTCTGGGGCGGCTGCCCCCAGGCAGATGCGATATTGCGTGGAGTATGTCAGGGTTTTCTTTTAGTTCAATCACCGGGGCAATGCCACGTTTCTTGATTTTACCAATATGCCGGGTTACAGGCCGCCAGTCCGCCACTGCTGCGGCCATAACCGCAATATCGGCAGGCATAGCCTGCATACAGGCCGCCAGCATTTCCTCCGCGCTTTCTACTTTTACGAGGTTAACATTCGCAGGAGCAGGAAGATTTACCGAGCCGCTGACCAGCGTCACGCTTGCTCCTGCCTTTTCCAGAGCCTGCGCAATAGCATAACCCTGCTTGCCGGATGAATAATTACCGATAAAACGCACCATATCCAGCCGCTCATGGGTGGGGCCAGCGGTAACCAGTGCCCTCATGCCGCTTAATTCTCCAGCATTATTGCTACTCAGTTCAGATGTAACGATACTGATTATATCCTTAAGTTCCGCCATTCTGCCTTCGCCATATTCACCGCAGGCAACCATGCCGCTTGCGGGGGGGATTATCACTTTGCCGTCCTGCCGGATGCGTGTCAGATTACGCTGTACTGCCGGGTTATTCCACATCTGCGGATTCATGGCGGGCGCAACCAACACCTTTTTATCGCTGGCCAATAGAGCCGAACTTGCGAGGTCATCAGCAATCCCAAGCGCCATTTTAGCTATAATATCTGCACTGGCAGGCGCAACCAGGATTATATCAGCCTCGCGGGAGAGGCGTATATGCCCCATTTCTGACTCATCCTTCAGCGAGAATAAATCACTGTAAACCGCGCCTCCACTCAAAGCTGCCAGAGAAAGCGGGGTGATAAAATTCTCCCCGCCCCTGCTTAATACCGAAGTTATATTATAGCCCGTGCGCTTTAGTTCCCGCGCCAGATCCAGCACTTTATAGGCCGCAACGCTGCCAGTAATTATCAGAAGAATTTTTTTGCCATTGCTCATATACCCCTATCGTCTCAATGTGTGTTTAAATGATGTTATTTCAGGGGTATATTTTTAATATATTAGGGGCTGCCGCCCCCGCGCCCTGCGCTTCCCCCGCCGCGCCGGCGCGCTCCCTTACGGTCGCAAGAAAATGTCACTCTTGATACGCGAGTAGTATGGAACAAGTGTTACCTCAAAACTCAGCAACTGACAACTGGTGAGATTTATTGTATATACTGCTCGCGTATGAAGAGGCGCGAGCAGTCTCTATCATTAAAACGGTATTTCATCGTCTATGGGAAAGTCGTTGTTGTGCTTCTGCGGTGCTTGTTGTGAGGATGAATGTGAGGACGCAGAAGCACCGGATGAATAGCCACCGCCGCCGGAGGTTGCATCATCACTTGCCAGTTTATCCATCATCGTAAGCTGGGCGTTATAGCCTTGCAGAACTACTTCTGTTGTGTAACGCTCAATGCCGCCCTGATCAGTCCAGCGGCGGGTTTGCAGCGACCCTTCAATGTACACCTTTGAACCCTTGTGCACATAACGCTTCACTATGCCAACCAGTGCATCATTAAATATCACTATGCGATGCCACTCTGTGCGTTCGCGCCGCTCCCCGGTGTTTTTATCCTTCCAGCTATCAGACGTTGCCAGTACAAGATTTGCTATTTCTTTGCCATCCTGAGTTGTTCTGATCTCAGGATCTTTCCCGAGATTGCCGATAAGAATCACCTTATTGACCGAGCCTGCCATATTACACCTTAGTTTTTATAAAAAATGTGTAGTATTAATTATCTTTCCTTACAACGCTTTTTTAGTGTAGCGTTTCTCATACTGAAAAATATGGAATTATGGACGAATATATACGCATACGCGGGGCGCGTGAGCATAACCTGAAAAACGTGGATATTGACCTGCCACGCAACAAACTGGTGGTGATTACGGGCTTAAGCGGCTCAGGTAAATCATCCCTGGCGTTTGATACCGTATATGCCGAAGGGCAGCGGCGTTATGTTGAGAGCCTCTCCGCCTATGCCAGGCAGTTTCTGGAAATGAATAACAAGCCGGATGTTGAGTCCATTACCGGCCTCTCGCCTGCCATAGCTATTGATCAGAAAACCACTTCGCATAATCCCCGTTCCACAGTTGGCACTACCACGGAAATTTATGATTACCTGCGCCTGCTGTATGCGCGCATCGGTGT
>CAYTOJ010000014.1:23946-25202 GCA_964439415.1 uncultured Rickettsiales bacterium | reverse complement strand
ATATTTAACACAGCCCCTATAGTAGCCCCTATCAACACCCAGGATAAAGCCGGGGTGCTCAGGTAAATGCCAGCGCCTAACATCAGGAAGATATACCATAAAGCCGTCATAATAAATCCGGCAATGGCAGGTTTAAACTGGCGGGCGCATATTCCCTGAATCATCAGGCTGAAAGCAAATGCCACTACTAAATCTATAAAATAATGCTCGCCTAATCCCAGTGTGGCTATGAATGTCATTACCAGAAGCGCTAGAAAAAACATGCGGGATAAAAATCCGTATGTATAAGCATTGATGAAAAGCAGCAATGCCCAGGTAAAATGCAGGGAGGGCATGGCATTGCGCGGTGCAAAGGTATATTCCGGCAGCAGTCCGGGATTGGCCTGTGGCATGGCTTGCATAAAAAATTCCTTACCCAATAGAGCATACGGCCCGCAGGCTGGCAGCAGCGCATATCCTAGCAGCCCAAGCGCAAGGGAGAGCACGAATATATTGATAATATCGACACTGCCTGCTTTTGGTCTGGTTTTCTGTAAATACTGGCACAGCATCACGCCGATAAGAATGCTGGAATACGGGGCTTGAGTCAGTACTTTAAGAACACGGCTGCTGTGCACTATCTCCCCAAGGATTTTATATAGCGGCAGCCCCAGGGATTCATCAAAGCGCAGCAAGGCGTAATCGTATGTATTTGCAGCCAGATCGCAGATGACATGGCCAGAGAAAACGGAAGTAAACGCCAGCATGGGAATTATAGCAAACTCTCCGGCGAATCTCAGGAAGGCTTTGCCAGATTCCGGGCGGCGCAGGCATTCCACAACCGCTATTATCAAACATACCGCAAGGGGGTATACCCTGAGTCCATGCACAGCCAATTTAGCCGCGCTTTTAAAATCAGTGAAATATGCGCCTGCCCCAGCAACCAGAGCCATAGACAAAATGGATGACAGTATAATTATTATTTTCTGCTTTTTCTCAGCAAACAGCCAGAAAACTAAAGCCAGCCCGGTTAGTGAGTAGAGGAAGAAACGCGTCTGTATTACCGTATAGAGGCTAAGGTTTTCGCCGCGCTCCAGGCTTGTGTTGAAAAGATAATATATTGCTACCGGTGCGCTTATAAGTGGTATTATAATCCATAGAATCAAACGGAGCCGACTAAGTGGCTGGGCGAAAATATTATAAAAATCCTGCTTCATATAATTATACTATCAATAAACCCTTGAAAAAGAATCACATGATTGTTAATTAATTATTAT
>CAYTOJ010000014.1:12471-23846 GCA_964439415.1 uncultured Rickettsiales bacterium | reverse complement strand
TATGCTAACCACAAATAATATTACAGAAAGCAAACCACGCAGACCGGAATGGATACGGGTGAAAGCCCCAGTATCTGCGGAATATCAGAATACCCGCGACTTAATGCGGCGTTTAAAGCTGAATACTGTATGCGAGGAGGCGGCCTGCCCAAATATCGGTGAATGCTGGAGCCAAAAACACGCAACCGTCATGATTTTAGGCAGCGTCTGCACCCGCGCCTGCCGTTTCTGTAATATTGCAACAGGAATTCCTGACAAGCTTGACCCCCATGAGCCTGAGAATATCGCGCAGGCCGCCGCCGGGCTTGGGCTTAAACACATGGTTATAACATCAGTGGATCGGGACGATCTGGAGGATGGTGGAGCCAGCCATTTCGCAAACGTTATAAAAGCGGTGCGCGCAAGTGCGCCCGGCACTACCATAGAAGTGCTGACACCGGATTTTCTGCGGAAAATTGGCGCTCTGGAGGTTGTAGTGCAGGCAAAACCTGATGTTTTTAACCATAACGTGGAGACAGTGCCAAGGCTTTATAATGCTATCCGCCCCGGCGCACGTTATGCCCACTCCATGAGATTGCTCTGGCAGGTTAAGCAAATTGACCAGTCCATGTTCACCAAGTCCGGAATAATGGTGGGTTTAGGCGAGAGTAAGGAGGAAGTATTGCAGGTGATGGACGATATGCGTGCTTCAGATGTGGATTTTATCACCATCGGCCAGTACCTGCGGCCAACGCCTGATCATGCTGAAGTTGCCAGATATGTTGAGCCTGCTGAATTTGAATATTATGCGGCAATGGCGCGCAGCAAGGGGTTTTTAATGGTATCTGCCAGCCCACTTACCAGATCTTCCTACCACGCCGGGGATGATTTCAAGCGTATGAAGGCGGCAAGGGAAAATAAATCAGCAGAAAATGCCATCGTTTAAAGATACCCGCATTTTGGACTACAGTATTGATCAGCTCTTCAAGCTGGTATCAAACGTTGGAGAATATCCGGAATTCATACCCTGGTGTACGGCAGCAAAAGTGTGGGATGAAACCCCGGAGGCCTTCCGCGCTGAACTAACCATAAGCTTTATGGGTCTGGCGGAGAGGTATACATCAATAGTGCGGCTTACTCCGCCTGATAATGGTCATGCGGAGATTGATGCAGAACTGGAGCAAGGCCCATTCAAAAAACTGGTGAATCACTGGGTTTTCACAAGCATTAATGAAAAAGTAACGCGAATAGAGTTCTTTGTTGATTTCGAATTTAAATCCCGTCTGCTGGATAAACTGATTGGCGGAATGTTCGAGAAAGCAACTCATAAAATGGTCAGCGCCTTTGAAACCAGAGCAAAGCAGCTTTACGGATAGAATCACACCCGGCGCACTACCCTGGATCGGCTTTATCTTCGCCATATTGTTCTATAGCCTGTCAGGCGCACCAATATTTAAGGATGCTGATGTCGGCTGGCACATAACCACTGGCGAATGGATTATAGATAATGCTGAAATACCTGATAGGAATATATTTCCTGCCTTAAGAGATTCCTGGGAGAACGGCGAGCCTTACATATGGTACAACCTGAGCTGGGCGTATGATGTTTTTATCAGCCTGGTTCATGAATTTTTCGGGTTTTATGGCCTTGCCTGGTTTAGCATAATAGTCTCATCCATTGTTATCATGCTGATTATGCGGGAATGCGTGCGTAGGCGCGCAGGTTTCATACCTTCCATAATAGCCGTGCTTTGCGCTGCCCTGGTTCTGCATAGCGGGGTTATCGCCAGGCCACAGTTGGTATCATTCCTGATGGCGGCACTGTTTTATAAGTTCCTGAGAAATGACGGTAATGACAGAGGTGCAGCTAGTACGGTAAGAAGCAAGATGCCCCCCCCTAGCCCCCTATGCTCGCGGTGGGGGAAGCCGATAGGCCGTGCCAATACATGTGGATTTACTCTACCCCTGCTGATGATTATATGGGTGAACAGCCATGGTGCATTTATAGTTGGTCTGGTTTTACCTGCCTTTTTCCTGGTTGAGGCCGTGTGGGAGCGGGACTGGAACAAAGCAAAAACGCTGTGTTATGCATCAATGCTGTTACTTGCGGCAACTCTTATGAACCCATGGGGATATGGCATTTATGCAGGCATCAGCAGAAGCGTAGGTTCCTATACCGCGCAGTATGTAGCAGAATGGCAATCGGTACAGTTCATCAAACACCTGCCTGTAACGGTATATGTTATGGCGGTAATAGTCTCCGCTCGCTTTACCTCCCCCACAATTAAACTGGCTGATAAACTTCTGGTGTTATTCTGGCTCCCGGTAGGCCTCTATTCCATCCGTTACATGCATATGGCGGTCATAATAACTGCTCCCTGCCTGGCATTGTTCATCAGAGAATCCCTGGAAGCAGGTCGGTGGTCGCAATGCTATCAGGCCAAGAATCAGGAATTCATGGCGGATATGAGTAAACAGCGTGTGCAGAATATTGCGGCTGGTATTTCTCTGGCACTGGTGCTGCTACTGGCATTGCCGCTGATACAGAAAATGGCGTTGCGAAAAGAAGTGGGTTTTTCTGCTAGTAATTCCCCAAGGCAGGAACTAAAATACATCCGCGATCATCTGGCGGATAAAAAATTCTTCACGGATTATAACCTGGGTGGTTTTATTATTTTTGAAACCAGCGGCACTTTCCCCGTATTTGTGGATGGCCGGGCGGAGACGGCCTATAGCAAGGAACTGATGCAGGATTATTTTAATATAATCTACGCCAGTGCGGATTGGCAAAAACTGATGGATAAATACACAGTTGAAGCGGCACTCATAGGTAAAAATATCCGCCTGACTGAATTCCTGGGTGCATCACCTGATTGGCGCATCGCTTATGAAGGCCAAGCTGCTGTAGTGTTTGTGAAGAATTCCCATCGGAATTATAGCCAATTACAATAGTGGTTTGGCAATCCAATTCCCTAACATGGATTAATATTGGCACGGTAAATGCATAACCCTGATTAATTAATATAAGGGTTGGCAAAATGGATAACAAGGAAATTCAAAATAAACTTCGTGTAATATCAGAAGATTACGTGCTTTGTCTCTTCTCTCAGCATAAAATGCACCCCAGCGAGATAGTTATGCAGTACACCGGGCGGGAGGATAAATTTGCTACCATGCACGATGCCATCAACTGCGTTATCGCATTTAATATGGACTCAGTGCAGAAATACGGCTTTCTTGCTGCGTAATTAATTTCACCCTTGCTTCTGATACGGGTCGCCTTGACATTGCGAACCTCAAATGCAGTATAGTAGCGCATGGGGCTGGATTGGCGGCCATGCGCAAACATATAAACAATATAGCAAAAACACTCTCAAGTGTTTTGGGTATATTGCGCATAGAAGGATGGATAATGCCCAAGAAGATTCTTATAGTCGAGGATAACGACCTTAACCTGAAGTTGTTCCGCGATTTGCTGGAGGCAAACGGCTATCATGTGACTGACACCAAGGATGGTTACGAGGCCATCAGACTGGCCGCCAGCCTACGGCCAAACCTTATCCTCATGGATATTCAACTGCCGGAAATATCCGGCCTGGATGTAACCCGCAGAATCAAGGCCGATCCGGATGTGAAGGATATTCCCATTATCGCCGTAACCGCATTTGCCATGAAGGACGATGAGGAAAAAATACTTCAGGCCGGGTGCGAGGGATATATATCCAAGCCCATCTCCATAAATTCCTTTATGGAAAAAATCAGAAGTTTCATAGGCTGAAGTATAGAGATTGCTATGAAGTTTACTTTATCGTGGCTTAAGGAATATCTGGAAACTGATGCCGATGCTGAACAAATATCCGAACAACTAACTTCCCTTGGCCTGGAAGTGGAGAGTGCGGAGAATAAGGCAGCCTTGCTCGCGCAGTTTGAAATCGCCGAAGTTATAGCGGCGGAGAAACACCCCAATGCTGACCGCCTGCGTTATTGCCAGGTGAGTACAAATGCGGGGGAGGTTTTAAAAGTGGTGTGCGGTGCGCCGAATGCTAGGGCAGGAATTAAAGTGGCGCTTGCCAGGCCGGGGCATAAAATACCAGCCACCGGAATTGTTCTGAAGAAAAGCGAGATTCGCGGTGTACCAAGCGAGGGGATGTTGTGCAGCGAGGAGGAGCTTAACCTGCCCATCACTAATGCAGGTGGTATATTAGAACTGCCACCGGATGCGCCTTTAGGCGTTAATATTGCTGAATATCTCGGTTTGAATGACACCACTTTTGAAATAGGCATCACCCCGAACCGAGGGGATTGTTTAGGAATTTATGGTATAGCAAGAGATCTGGCGGCAGCAGGTCTGGGGGGATTGAAACCTCTCAATTTCAATCCTGTAGGCGCAACTATAAAATCCCCCATCATGGTGCAGATTAATGATCCTGACTGCAAGCAATTCGTAGGGCGCTATTTTAAGGGCGTGAATAACGCGCAAAGCCCGGACTGGCTGAAGAGGAAGCTGGAATCACTTGGGCTGCGCCCCATCTCCGCTTTAGTGGATATAACCAACTATTTCACTTTCGCCTTTAACCGCCCGATGCATGTGTTTGATGCTGACAAATTGAATGGCGGTATAATCGTGCGGCCATCCACAGCAGCGGAGAAAATTAAAACACTGAACGGGCGGGAATATGAACTGCCGGAGAATTTTACTGTAATCGCAGATACTGAAAAAGCTCAGGCCATTGGCGGCATTATCGGGGGGGAGGAAGGCGGTTGTTCGGCAGATACCAGCAATGTGTTCCTGGAGGTTGCCTATTTCAGCCCTTTAAAGATAGCGCGGGAAGGGCGCCACCTGGATTTAATCACTGATGCCCGCTACCGCTTTGAGCGCGGCGTTGACCCGGCGTTCCTTATTCCAGCGGCTGAAATGGCCAGCCGGATGATACTGGAGCTTTGCGGCGGGCAGACAAGCGAACTGGTAGTAGCAGGCGTTGAGCCTGAATGGAAACGCAGCTTCACCTTAAGCTA
Organism: uncultured Rickettsiales bacterium; assembly: GCA_964439415.1. Taxonomy (GTDB): domain Bacteria; phylum Pseudomonadota; class Alphaproteobacteria; order Rickettsiales; family CAZAGG01; genus CAYTOJ01. The sequence goes on along the minus strand of CAYTOJ010000014.1, from coordinate 18,851 downwards.
TGACTATATCAGAAATTTAAGCGGCGTGGATATTATAGATAGTGATGCAGCAGAGATACTCCATTCCCTTGGTTTTCAGGTGGACAGTTATGGCGGCTTAATTAACGTAACACCGCCATCATGGAGGCCGGATATTTCCGGTAAAGCAGATATTGCGGAGGAAGTGCTGCGGGTATTCGGCTATGATAAAATTCCTGTGCAATTGCCGCCACATGGGGCGAATTCAATCGTTGCCGGGCAGAATGATTTTAAATCTATGGAGCGCAGCCGTAGCGTACTTGCCGCACGCGGCATGGTGGAGACTTGCACATATTCATTCATGGATCAGGAACATGCCGTATTATTTGGATCAGATAAGCCCGAGCTTGTCCTGCAAAATCCAATCAGCGCAGAGCTTGGTGTTATGCGCCCCAGCCTTGTTCCTAATCTTCTGGCGGCGGCAGCAAAAAATTCAGCGCGTGGAATCAGCAGCGGAGCATTATTTGAAATCGGCAGACGATTTACCGGCATACAGTTAAAGGAGCAAAACCTGACAGCAACCGCTATACGCTATGGTGATGCAATACCGCGCAATCACCACTCACCCACCCGCCTGGCGGATGTTTTTGATGCAAAAGCGGATGCTTACGCCTGCCTGGAAGCGTTAAATGCTCCGGTTGCCAAACTGGAATTAAGCAGCAGCACACCTGATTATTACCACCCGGGAAAATCCGGCGCACTTAGCTTGGGCAAAAACATCCTGGCTGTATTTGGCGAGCTTCACCCCCTGATACTCAAGCACTACGACTTGAACAACGCCGCCGCTTGCGAGGTTTTTCTGGACGCACTGCCGGACAATAAAGGAAAAAGCAGCACCCGCCAGCCACTTAACATATCTGACCTGCCGTTAGTAGAGCGTGACTTCGCCTTTGTGGTAGGGGATGCAATCTCAGCCAGGGATGTAATTAGAGCAATCTTAAACGCGGATAAGGTGCATATTAAATCAGCGAATGTGTTCGATGTATTTAAAGGCAAAGAACTGCCGGAAGGCCATAAATCAATGGCGGTGCAAACGGTAATAGCACCACTTGATAAAACCCTGACCGATGCTGAGATTAATGCCATATCCCAGAAAATTGTAGCGGCAGTAGTGAAGGCTACCAATGCAACCATACGAGGCTAAGGCAGAGTTATTCTCACTGCCGCCCTTATATACCCGCCTGATTTTTGCTCTGTTCGGGCTTACACTGCTGATTGGCCTTTTTACGCCCTTGCAGGTTGATGAAATCAGTTGGAGCTACCAGAATCACCGCGCCATTTATGATGGTGGCCAGCTCATGACTTTAATGCCACAGTGTCAGGAGGCTGATCAGTTTTTAAAGCCACTGCCACTCAGCTGGTATCCACACGCATGGGTGAATCATATTCTCTTCATGAATGATCTGGAACCCTTATGGATTCGCATTGTGGGTATAATTCGCTGCGTAAGTTTCCTTGGCCTGGTATGCCTGATAACAAAAGCCGTTGCCCCCACTTTAAATATCACCAGCCGTAGCCTGTTCGCATTATTTCTGGCGGTGCTTGCGCTTGATACCATGCCACTGCAACTTACAGTCAATCGCCCTGAGCAAACAATACTTATAAGCTGCGGAATTTTCCTGACTCTGGCACTCTATTCAGCCACAATCGCTAAGTCCAGACTGATGAAGTACTCTGCTGTTGTATTATATGCCGGGGCAGTACTTCTGCTGTTCCCCTCTCACGCCAAAACAATAGCCGCACTGCCAGTGGCGCTGGTATGTGGCGGCATACTGTTATACCGCCTAACTACATCCAGGATTATCACCGCCATAGTGCTACTGGCTGCGTTATGGTTCGCTGCAAGTTCAGTTGCTTTATGGATGGATCGTTACAGTTGTCCGCATTCTATTTTATCACAAATGGTTATAAATGACCGCAGTCTGCCGCTGGATAAAATCACCACTGACCCGGTTTATTTCCTTAAAACTTCAGCAGGAATTTTTCTATCCGCAGTGGTTATGGATTTGAATCCCAATATCTTTCTTGAACACTCAATGGATTGGATGCCGCCCTCCATAACCAACCTGCCATCATGGATTCTTCAAAGCGATAGCGCCATAAAATGGGCGTTATGCTTCATCCGCATCTGCATTCTTATATTTTGTGCAGTATCGGTTTGGAAGTTTGTTACTGGATGTTATAAAAAGAAAACTGCCCCACTTCATGCACTTGTCAGCACAGTGCTTTTTATATCGCTCATTGGTTTTATGCTGGTTCCGGGCAAGGTGCGCCTGTTCTATCTGGCAACGCAGCACATCAGCCTGCTTATGCTCTGTTACCTGCTGTTTATTAGCGGCAATAAATTTTTCCATAAACGTGTTTGGGAGAATGCCAGCGGCGTCATCATAGCGCTTGCTGTGGTGAATGTAGCATTGCTGACAGTTAAATATTACCCCCTGCTTACAACTGATGCAGCCAGGGAACGCTGGATGCCTTGTCATGCTTCACTGATAAACCCCTGGAATTATGCTGCCCGCCGGGAAAAAATCATGATGGCTTATGACAAATGCGGCCTGCCGCCAGTAGACACTGCCAAACGCCTGGTGCTGGATGATTATACTTACCCCGCACTGAAAATGACTTCAGAGCCATTCCATTACCCCTATGTCAGAAATCCCGGCTTTTATCTGCCGGAGAGTGTTAGCCCCCATATTTTGCTGGATTTTATGAGAGAATATGGCTCCAGCGGTATGCTGGTGGATTGCCGTGGCATCCCGCCGCAACTATCGCCATTTGTAGAGAATCACCAAGGGTACTGCTGTTTAAAAACTATGATCCATAGCGGCAGCGGGCGATGAAATGCATATTGCGCCCGAAGAAAATATCCCAGAATGCGCTGTAGGATGGAAAATCCTCCATCACTTCATCACACACCACATTCATGTCGGCAAAAAGGCTCTGCCACTGTTTTTTTGAATAGAAGTTCAGTGGCATACTCATGAGCATACGGGAATTGGGATTGGCGTATTCCATAGCAGTCAGGATAAATTTATCTAGCATGGTATTTGCGTAATGATCCTTTATTATCACCCCTTTGCGGCTTACCCGCAGAGCCTCACCCAGTAAGCTGGCGGCATCGTTGGTGTGATGCAGGCAGTTCATAAGCAGGGCGTAGTCAAAGCTGCCATCGTTATGGGGAATCCTGCCGCCGTCGTATATTTCAACTGGCATATATTCTGCTTCCCGTTTCATTACATCTATCGCGTGTACTGTAAGGTTTGGCATTCTTTCGGCAAGCATGGCTGAAAACGCACCATCCCCCGCGCCAATGTCCAGCACGCTTGCAGGTGTAACTGGCAATAACTTTTTCAGTGCATCCAGCAGATTATTGCGCTGCGCATCACGGAACACTTTGTTTAGCAGATTTTTGTAAAAACTCATTTCATTACCAACACCGTTTCTTAAAATCTTTTACATGGGCGGGATTAAAATTTAGTCTACAGCTGTTTATAATTACGGCTCAATATGCGCAAAATAATTCCGGTAATTGCTCTGCTTCTACTTGGTTGCAGTGAAACTCAAAATCATGTCGGTGGAACGGCAGATAGCAGTAAAACCGCAGGCCTGCTCAGGCTTGCCCGTGGGGCGGAAATGGCGGGGGATTCTGCTTCCAGCATATCCATACTGCGTCAGGGAATAGTATCTGACCCTGCAAATGCGGAAGTTTATTTAAAACTGGCGGAGTTATACAATAATCAGAATCAGCCGGAAGAAGCGGCAAAAATCCTGGAGCAAGGGCTGGAGGCAAATCAGAGCAATGCGGAACTGGGGCGCAGGCTGGGTAATATCTACCTGCAATTGGAGCAGCCGGAAAAAGCACTGGTGAAACTGGAGGAGGTAATATCAACCAACCCTAAGGATGCGCGGCTACACTCCAGCAAAGGCGTTGCGCTGGATATGCTGCAAAAGCAGGATGAAGCCAGAGGCTCCTACACGGAAGCTCTAAACCTTGATAGCAGCAATGTCAGCGCCCTTAATAACCTGGCGATGTCATATATTTTAAGTGGGGATTTAAAACAGGCAACCAGCACGCTTGAAAAAGCGGTAAAGCAGAAGCAGCCGCCGCAGCAGGCGCGCATGAATCTGGCTTTTGTCTACGCCCTGCAAGGTGAATATGATAAAGCGCGCAGGCTTGGCCTGAAACATTTATCAGAGCGCGAAATGCGGGAGAATCTGGAGTTTTACCGAAAAATATCCTCGTTCTTCATTGCCGGAAATGAAAGCAGTGAAAGCAGCGTAGATGATGACTTGAAATCTCATGCCAGTGCTACGATTGAACCCGTAAAAGCCGAGGAGAAGATAGCTGTCACTGAAAAGGCTGATTCTGAGCCAGCCAGATTAGTTGCAAAAACCAATCTCAAGCAGAATGACAGCCAGGCAGTGACAGCCACTGATGCCAGTTTGCAAAACCCTTTACTGGCCTTTAAAAAAGCATTTACATCATCCGGCAAGGCGGAGGATTATGCCTGGTTATCTCCCGCCTCCGGTGGAACAAAACTAAATTCCAACTCCAAAATTTCAGACAATAAAGCGGCGGATATTGAAACCACTACGGAGAAAGATAACAGCATTTACCTGAAACTGGGGGAATATGCACCGGATGCCGCATTGAAACGCCTTGAAGCCATTAAACGCTATGAGCCGGTGCGCTATTATAATGTGCATACGCTAAGCAGCCAATCACAAGACAAAACCAGCCTGATAGTAGGCCCTTTCATATCAGAAATGCAGGCTGAGAAGCTAAAGTCACGCATGATAAAGGACGGCTACAAACCGCAAGTAATTGGTGGGCTATAAAGAAAGCCCACAAAAACTTTCAGCCTCTAAAGCAATACCCCACGGTTTTCACGGTCGGCGCGATCCATACGGTCACCGCGCTCGCTTTTATCAGATGGTGTTGAGGTATTCATCAGTTCAAAGAATTCTTCATTGGTTTTGGAGCGTTTGAGTTTCTCCAGCAGGAATTCCATAGCATCTATCACACCCATGGGGTTGAGTATGCGCCGTAGCACCCAGATTTTCGGCAGAACTTTTTTATCTATCAACAGCTCTTCCTTGCGTGTGCCGGAACGGGTGATGTCTATCGCCGGGAATAGCCTGCGGTCAGCGAGTTTGCGATCCAGAATGATTTCCGAGTTGCCTGTACCTTTGAACTCTTCAAAGATCACCTCATCCATACGGCTGCCGGTTTCGATCAATGCGGTGGCTATAATGGTAAGCGAACCGCCGTTTTCAATATTGCGCGCAGCGCCAAAGAATCTTTTTGGCCGTTGCAGGGCGTTAGCATCCACACCACCGGTGAGAACTTTGCCGGAGGATGGCACAACCGTGTTATAAGCGCGGGCTAGGCGGGTTATGGAATCCAGCAGGATCACAACGTCCTTCTTATGCTCCACCAGGCGTTTGGCTTTTTCTATCACTATTTCCGCCAGGTTTACATGCCGCACCGCAGGTTCATCGAAAGTTGAGCTTACCACTTCGCCCTTTACAGTGCGCTGCATATCAGTCACCTCCTCAGGCCGCTCGTCAATCAGCAGTACTATCAGGGTGATTTCAGGATTATTCTTGGTAATTGCATGGGCGATATTCTGCATCATGATGGTTTTGCCGGTTCTTGGCGGCGCAACTATAAGCCCGCGTTGCCCCTTACCTAGCGGGGATACCAGTTCAATCACCCTGGTGCTGATATCCTCCTTCGAGCCGTCCATAATCTCCAGATTGATTTTCTCATCCGGATACAGTGGGGTCAGGTTATCAAAATTAATGCGATGACGGGCGTTTTCAGGTTCCTGAAAATTCACCTGAGTTATTTTAGTCATGGCGAAGTAACGCTCCCCTTCACGCGGTGCGCGCAGTTCACCCTCCACCGTATCGCCAGTCCTGAGGCCATAACGCTTGATGAGCGCTGGCGGCAGGTAAATATCATCCGGCCCCGGCAGGTAATTAGCCTCAGGGGAGCGTAGAAAACCAAACCCATCCTGAAGAGTCTCCAGCACACCCTCACCGGTGATTACTGTATCCTCCTTCTCCACCATGTTTTTCAGTATGGCGTAGATTAAGTCCTGCTTCAGCAATGCGCCGCTATCCTCAATGCCGCATGCTTCGGCCATAGCTAAAAGCTCTTCAGGCTTCTTCTTCTTCAGATCTTTGATTTTCATGAAAACTCTTGGTGGATAAAAATGGATAAAACGCACAACCTGCGCGGACGCGCTGAGATTAGATAGAGTTTGAAAAGAATACGTTTTTTTTCTACCATGTCAATGCTGATGTCACGAGCTGTCACGAGCAAATATCAGCCACGGCCACGGTAGGGGGGGACA
>CAYTOJ010000014.1:10012-12371 GCA_964439415.1 uncultured Rickettsiales bacterium | reverse complement strand
CCTGGTATATAATCCAGCACCAGATGGGCAAAATCCGGCTGGCCGGTAACCGGGCAGAGTGACGTAACCTCAGGGCAGGTAAAGCGCACAACATATGCAGTTTCCTGGTGGGGATTCGGAACCCTCTCCAGTTTAGCTTCATCAGGAGATTTCGCTATTACTGAATTGCCGCCAAGCAGGCTTAAGGAGGATTCGTTCATTATCTATACTTTGCATCAGCGGCGATGTTGGCGGCTATTTCGTGTTCCCACCTGTCGCCGTTGGCAAGCAAACGCTCCTTATTATAAAACAGTTCCTCGCGGGAGTAGGTGGAGAATTCAAAGTTAGGACCTTCCACAATAGCATCCACCGGGCAGGCTTCCTGGCACAGGCCGCAGTATATGCATTTAGTCATGTCTATATCGTATTTAGTGGTGCGGCGGCTGCCGTCATCCCGCTGCTGCGCCTCAATGCTGATCGCCTGTGCCGGGCAGATAGCCTCACAGAGCTTACAGGCAATGCAGCGCTCCTCCCCGTTGGGATAGCGCCTGAGCGCGTGTTCACCACGGAAGCGCGGGCTGAGTGCCCCTTTCTCATAGGGATAATTTATAGTTACTTTGCTTTTGAACATGTAAGACAAAGTCCTGGCCATGCCTTTAGCCAGTTCAAACAGCGTGATGCTGCGTAATATGCCACCTAGTGCCACGGTTGGTTGCTGCCTTTAGATTTAAGTTTAGCTTTAAATTATCATAGCCATGCTTTAAAGCACATGCTGATAATGAAGGCAATGTTCATGAATAAGAAATACGATGTAACCGCAATCGGGAACGCTATAGTTGATGTTCTGTCATTCTGTGATGATGCATATTTAAAGCAGCACGGCCTGGTAAAAGGCTCCATGCGCCTGATAGATGGTGATGAGGCGGAGAGGCTGTATAATAGCACCGGGTCATCCCGCGAATGTTCAGGCGGGTCAGCGGCCAACACGGCAGCTGGTATTGCTGCGTTAGGTGGCAAGGCAGCTTTTATCGGCAAGGTGGGGAAGGATCAACTGGGTGAGATTTTCGCGCATGACTTAGCGGGAACAGGTGTGGATTTTCTGCTTGGCTCCCATAGCCCTGATAAGCGCACTGCGGTTTCATTGATCCTGGTGACGGGTGACGGCGAGCGCACTATGAATACCTGCCTTGGCGCCGCGCCAGAATTTGGTGATGATGATATAAATGAAGAAGCAATAGCAGCAGCGCAGATTTTATATATCGAAGGATATCTGTGGGATATGGAGACGACTAAACAAGCTTTAAGAAAAGCACTAACAATTGCTAAGCAATATGAAATAAAAGTTGCATTCACTCTTTCAGATGTCTTTTGCGTGCAAAGGCACTATAATGATTTTCACGAACTTATAAATAATCATGTAGATATTTTATTCGCAAATGAGGCCGAACTTCTCGTTTTATATCAAGGTGTTGCGCTTGCGGATGCGCTTGAAAAGGTCAAAAGCCAGTGCCAGCTGGCTATTGTTACGAGAAGCGAAAAGGGCTGCGTTGTAGTCACGCCTGATAAAATAATTGAAGAGCCTGGCAGGCATGTTGATAATATTGTTGATGCTACCGGCGCGGGGGATCTCTTCGCCGCAGGTTTTCTATATGGGCTAACCCATGGGTATACGCTTGAAGCTTGCGCGAGACTGGGGAATATGGCGGCATCAAAAGTTATTCAGCAACTCGGCGCACGGCTTTTAAAGCCACTGGAAATATCTTTAAAGGCGGCTCATGGATAGACAAACACTACTGCACTTAAAGCGCAAAGGTTTCTCTGACGCAAAAATAGCGGCGCTTAAGGAAGTATCGGAGAAGGAAATCAGGCAACTGCGCCATGCACTTGGCATCAGGCCAGTTTATAAGCGGGTGGATACCTGTGCGGGAGAGTTTGAGGCCAAGGCTTCATATATGTATTCAACGTATGAAGAGCCGTTTATTACAGATGGCGATGCTTATAATTACTCGTGCGAGGCGGATGTATCGGCTGATAAGAAGATAGTTATACTTGGCAGTGGGCCTAACCGGATAGGGCAGGGGATTGAGTTTGATTATGCCTGCGTTCACGCGGCTCTGTCACTTAAGGGGGGCGGGGACAAATCATCCTTCGAGGTGATAATGGTCAACTGCAATCCGGAGACTGTTTCAACTGATTACGATATTTCCGACCGCTTGTATTTTGAACCGCTAACCGCTGAACATGTGCTGGAAATCCTGCATAAAGAAAGCTCAAGTGGCGAACTGGTTGGCGTGGTTGTGCAGTTTGGCGGGCAGACACCGCTTAAACTGGCAAAAGCAGTAGAAGAAGCTGGCTATAAAATAATTGGCACGTCAGTTTC
>CAYTOJ010000014.1:0-9912 GCA_964439415.1 uncultured Rickettsiales bacterium | reverse complement strand
GCGATTAAGGATAATGAGATTTATGTGCTGGAGGTAAACCCACGCGCAAGCCGCACAGCACCGTTTGTAGCAAAAGCAACCGGGGTTCCGGTGGCGAAAATCGCTGCCCGGCTGATGGTGGGGGATTCACTTGTCAGTTTTAATCTCAAACAGAGTGACAAAAAACATATCAGCGTGAAGGAGGCGGTATTTCCCTTCGCCAGGTTCAGCGGGGTGGATGTTATTTTAGGCCCGGAGATGAAATCAACCGGCGAGGCGATGGGGATGGACGATACATTTGGCCTGGCCTTTGCCAAGGCGGAAGTAGGCGCTTTCACCAACCCGCCCATGTCAGGCTGCGTTTTTGTTTCGGTGAAGGAAAGCGATAAACCATTGATGGTGGAAGTTGCGGAAAAGCTGATTGGACTTGGCTTTCAGATTATTGCCACCCGTGGTACGGCAGCTTTTCTAAAGGATTGCGGCTTAACGGTTTCAGTGGTCAACAAGGTGCGGGAAGGCCGCCCCCATATAGTGGATATGATGAAGGACGGTTTAGTGAACCTGGTGCTTAACACAACTGAGGGGCAAAGCTCAGTTGCTGATAGCTTCAGCATCCGCCGCACGGCACTGCTGCGCAAGATTCCTTATGTCACCACACTGGCAGGTGCTAAGGCGATGGCTCTGGCCATAGAGGCCATGAAAAGCAGCGGCGGCTTCAAGGTAAAATCCCTTCAGGAGTATCTGGCGTAATCTGTTTCTACTGCGTAATGCGGGTCTGGTTGACGCTTGAGAAGATGGAGTCAAAAACCCCGATTAATTGCTGGGCATTATTTGCTCTGTAGAACAGTGGCTTGCTGTTAGCATCCAGTGATGCGCAATCGGATAGCATCTGCGTATCCAGGTCATCGCCAAAACCTATGGTATACACAGTTGTCTGGTTGCTTTTTAGCTCGGAGCATTTTTGCAGAGCTTCGGCAGCTGCTTCAGGTTTACTACCACCTGGAACGGCTCCCGGAATTATCGTTTCATTCATTCTTCCATCGGTTAAGAAAATAACGGACTTTACTGGGCTGTATATTTGCCCGTCCGACCTTTGTGTGGTAGGTGGTGGGGAACTGGCATATAGTTCCTGTGCTCCTTTAAGGCCGCATGAGCCGCAAGTGCCGAATTGTAAAGTAAGTGCAGCTATAAATGGTTTTGTAACGTTTTTATCTGAGGTGAGTGGAACTTTATCACGCAAATTGATATTGTATGTAGTGATGCCTATACGGACATTTGGGTTATGGGTTGGATCACCAATATTAGTGGGAATAAATGAATCTATAAGATTCGTTGCGGCTACTTTCAAAGCATCTATTTTTTTTACGCCGCTGGGATCCTTGCCATTCATTGAATTTGATATGTCAAGTACCATCATTACATCCTGATCCTGAGGTTTGGAGTTATTCTGCTTAAATGCTACCTGCACAGCTGATTCTATGGGTATTGCCTGCACGCCGCCCACCTGAAGCAGTTTTGTCTGTAATACGGCATTGTTATTATTGATACTTACATTTCCACCGGTGTCATCAATATTCACATTAAGTTTCTGGAATGTGACATCAGTGCCCAGGAATCCTGTTTCATAATTGGCTGCGTAATAGCGGGCGGCAATGGCGTTTCTATCCTGCCCCTTGGGGGCGATTGCCGCTGCCAGGGCGGATGAGTCAATAGCCGCGCTGATTCTGCTTCGGGCAATCATGGCCGTGCCAAAATCAATCACGCCGCCGATAAACATTATAAGCACCAGCAGAGAGGCGGCCAGTATCGGTAGTATCGCCCCTTCATTATTGGTTAGAATGCCAGCTTTATCTGCCACTTTTGTATTTTTACGTATGTTATGTCTCATAATCATTAGTTCAATTACTGGGTAATTCTCACCTGGTTGATGCTGGCGAAGATGGAATCAAAAACCGTCACCAACTGCTCGTAATCAGTAGCTTTATAAAAAAGCGGCTTGCCGTTAGCATCCAGGGATGCGCAGTCATTCAGAACCTGATATGCGTCAGGTTGTCTGGCCAGATCATTTCCGAAGCCTATGGTGTACACTTTTACGTTGTTGCTTTTTATTTCGCCGCACTTTTGCAGAATTTCAGCTACGGCTGGTTTATTATCCTTGATACCTGTAGTGGTAGTATTCATGCGTCCGTCAGTAAGGAAAATTACGCTTTTAACATCGCTGTATGTTTTGCCATCTGACCTTTGCGATGCTGGCGGCGGGCTGCCTGCGAAAATTTCCTGAGCAAGCTTGAATCCGCAGGCTCCACAGGTACGGCCATCAGTGGCTGGATTAATACCGTTAATGACGTTTCTGGAGAGCGATTTATCTGAACTAAGCGGAGATTTTACCTTCTCAACCGTCTGGAAGCTTGTAATACCAATCCGGATATTAGGGTTGTGGTTGGGGTCTCCCGGATTAGCCGGTATGAATTTATCCAGCAGAACATCAGTTGCTTTATGCAGGGCTTCCCAGCGATTCATCCCACCGCCGCCATCCTTATTAAGCACCATTGAGCCGGATTCGTCCAGTACCAATACTATATCCTGATCCTGCGGCTTGGAATTATTCTGTTTGAAGGCTACCTGTACTGAAGATGCTATGGGTATTGCCTGCACACCGCCAACCTGAACCAGTTTAGTCTGCATAACAGAATTATTATTGTTTATGCTGACGCTGCCGCTGGCATCGTCAATGTTCACATTAAGCTTCTGGAATGTGACATCAGTCCCTAAAAATCCTGTTTGGTAATTTGCCGCATAATAACGGGCGGCAATGGCGTTTCTATCCTGCCCCTTAGGGGCGACTGCTGCTGCCAGGGCGGATGAGTCAATAGCAGTGCTGATTCTGCTTCTGGCAATCATGGCCGTGCCGAAATCAATCACGCCGCCTATAAACATTATAAGCACCAGGAGGGACGCAGCCAGTATAGGCAATATCGCCCCTTCATTGTTTGATAGCAGGCTATACCTGCTAAACTTTTTTTTATTCATGGACATAGCAATTCTCATGTTGGCGACCAGCCGGGTGGCGGCACATCCGGCGCTACATATTGCAATGCGCCGTTGCGGCACATGTAATAGCGTACTGCTCTCAGTTCCGTTTGACCCATTATCGGAATACCTAAGTTTGCAGCCAGGGTCATGGGCGGCATGTAGGTATATAGAACTTCAACTATTATAACGCCTTCATTTTCAAACATATCCTTGGCGAAGTCAGCTTGCAGGATTTCGGTGCTGCCAGGCGTTGCCTTGCCTCCACTTGGGGATTTTGGACTGCCAACTTTATCAAATGCAACTTTTCCCCCGGCCTGGTAAGTGGCTCTCCATTGCAGAGCCGGGGCTGCGCCCGCACCGGTTCCTTTATAATAGGAATAGATATTCACTTTCCCGCCACCGTTTGCGAATGAAAGCGGGAGCATCAACTGATCCACCTGGGCGAGTATTTTGTTCAGGTTATCCGTGGTCATGCTGCTGCTGTTCATATCCGCCATTTTTGTGGTGGCCAGCACGGGGACAGACATGCTCACCATATCCGCAATGGTTGCGGCACTGCGGTTCACTTTCTGAATGGCCAGTATGGCGGAAAAATAATTAACTATCGGCAGCAGAAGTATGAGTAGAATTGGCAAGGCCAGCGCCGCTTCAATAAAGGCAACACCTGAGGTATCCTTTGTTATGTTTTTATTTCGCCTGGCCATGTTATGGTCCTTTCGGGAAGGGCTCGTTCCGCACTGCCCCGCCGGAGATTATTGTATAGTCGCCTGAAGAATCGCCGATGTATTTCAGTACAGGCGTGAATATGTGCCATTTGTATATAACCGTGTATGCTACAATGTCCCCCGGGCCGCCTGTATCCAGAGGGAGGCTTCCGCCAATATCGCAAACCCCGTTGTTGTTTGTGTCGTTAAAGGTAACTCCAGCCGGGCATGGGCAACTCGCACCGTTAGAGCATCTCTCACCCGCCGCGCCTGCATAACCACCCTTTGGATCGAGCTTCGAGATTTCATTCGTGATAAGCAGGTTCTGTGCATTTATCAGACCGAAGGACTTTTCCCTTATCTGCTTTCTGATGTAGTCATCCCGGCTCATGCCGCCTTCGGTAATACCGATTTTTGCAAGACGGGTAGCGCTGGATATGGCATTTTCTATGCTTATGGCGGCAAAGAATATCATTCCCAGTTCCATAATGAAACAGATGCACAGCATGATCATGGGAAACACGAATGCGAACTCTATCGCCGTAACGCCAGACTCGGAAGCTATAAGCGACCTATTATTCCTGTTCTCTTGCCCAGTGCCTGGCAATTTTGTAGGGAAATGCTGATAGAGCTTTTTAATGGTTGTTAACTGCATAAATAATGCCTGATGACAAACATTAATAATAGCCAATTTTACGGTAATGACTAATCAAAACTTAGTCTGAAACTCAAACTTAGAGAAAGCGTAACAAAAGCTTTATGAAAGATATTACAGCTTGTTCTATGGCGATGAAATCTCCTGTTTCATGCGCATTCCAACCAGGAAAAGTTCATTCTCCAGAGACTTCATCCACTGCCGTTTTTTTCTGCGTTTTAAAACATCTACGGCTCTACGTAAGTCCTCAGGTGTGGTAATTTTGAAGTTAATATCCGAGCCGGAAAAAGCAGCCACCTCAAAGTCTGAGTATTCCATAACAGCGGCGTCATCAGTAAATTCCAGGCCGCTCTCCATGGCCTTTTCAAAGGCGGCCATGAATTCATCATAACGGAAAGCCTGAGGGGTTTGCGCAGCGAAAAGATTGCGTCTTTCCAATGTGGAAGTAATTTTTCCAGCTTCAATTACTTTTACCGTATCCTTGATAGTTGTGACTGGTATTACCGCTACGTTGGATTCCAAACCATTAATGGCTGAGGTTATTATAGCGGCATCTATGAATGGCCTGGCGGCGTCATGGATTAAAACCCCGTCCGGTTTATCATCCATCAGGGATTTGAGGCCTGCGTAAACTGAATCCTGCCTTTGCTCCCCGCCGATTATAGGCGGGGCTAAACTAAGCCAGTCCATGGATTTTTCATAAAGTGCGGTATGGTCAGGATTTATAATAATCCGCACATCATCAACCATATGGTGACGCTTGAGGGCCAGTGCGGTATGCTCAAGCACTGTTTTCCCTTCCAGTTCCATATACTGCTTCGGAAGCCTGGTTTTTGCTCTAAGGCCTGTTCCGGCCGCAACTATAAGTGCTGTAATTTTCATAAGCTCAGATAAGTTTAACTGCTTATTCCCGGCAGCAGGATACGTAAGGGAGAAAACCTCAGTCCATAAGTCAGACCCAGCAGGTTAATCTCCAGCCCTTCTTTTCTGGCTATGGTAATTCCCAGTATGCCGTACAGGGAAAGCTGATAGCCGCTATTGCTTGGTGCGCTGGCGAAGAATTTACTGCCGCCTAGAAAATCCTTACCTACCGCATCGGCTGACATAACCAGCCCTAATTCCGGAATCATGCGCCCGAGATATGCCGGGTAAGTGTTGCTGTTAGGCCCAGGCCATAGCACATACCTTGCAGAATAAGGGTAATCCCTGGATGCCTGCTGAATTTTTGGTATTACCTGTTCGGCTTGCTTGCCGCGTATATCTAAAATCAAGGTTGGCTCTGCGTTATACCAGTTGCGATCCGGCAGATCCTGGCTGATGGACAGGGCAGGGAGGCCACGATACTTCAGCCAGCCTACCACCTGGTAAACTGTATAAGTGGAGGCATTAGCAGGCTTAAGTGCCACCCAGCAGTGGCTGGCAATAGCACCGCGCCAGTTAAATGCTCTGGCACTGTAGAACTGCACTACTGCGCCACTATGATTTGCTGCTTCAGGGGCTATTCCGGCACTATCCCTGTTCGCGGTTCTGTAATCGGCCTTAAAATCAACCTTGCCGTTTGCTATAAGCCATACCGGATCTGCGAGGGTAAGTATAAGCCATGCAAGCAGCACTTTTTTCATTGAATTTATGATTAAGCGTCAGTTAGTAGCCAGTTAGGGTCAGAGGATTTCAGGTTTCTTTCAAACGTCCAGATATCCTCCACAACATCCACATGTTTTGGGTCGCCCTCCACTACCTCGCCTGCTTCATTTTTTACAAAGTTGATCTGCTCGCTGACAAAACGCACGCTGATTAATGCGGTGCTATTATCAATAACAATATTCTGCGGTTCGGTTTTGGTAATTGCTATTATGGTTGAGTTGGATTTCAGTTTTTTATCCAGCCGTTCCTGCACCAGGGCGGCAAAATCATCGTATATGCCAGGTGCGGTAAAACGCTTCAGAGTTTTTAAATCACCCGCACTGACTGCGTTCAGGATAAGCTCAAAAGCGCCGCTCGCGCCTTTCAGAAATTTCGACAAGGTAAACGATGGATCAAGTTTCTGTATTAAAGCAACCTTGGCCATCAGTTCAGCAGGATAGCTGCTTTTCTCCTCCTCCTGCTTCTTAGTCTCTTCCTCCTTCTCCATATTTTTATGTTGAAGGGATTTATCCAGCCCTGTTGGCAGCATTATCGTGTTACCCTTGCTTACGGGCTTTCTGTCAATTTCCACATTTTTGCCAAGAACAGCGCGTAGCCGCCAGAAAATAAACACCGCTAAGGCGGCCAGAAAAATTATATCAATGTATCCTGAATACAAAATCAAACCTGCGAATTAAAATAATACTGTTGCTGTAACTGTAATAGTCACTTAAACCATAAGGGATATAAATTCAATACGCATAGAACGATGACTGAAGAAATAGAAGAAAAAGCTGGTGAGGAGCAGAACTTTGTAGGGGTAAGGCTGCTGACACAGTACGTTAAGGATATTTCCTTTGAAAACCCCAAATCACCATTCATCTTTCAGAAAATGCAGAAAGGCGCGGCTCTGGAAGCGGCGGTAAATGTTGAAGTAAACGCCGTGCAGCCTGACTTGTATGAAGTTATACTGGGCCTCAATACGGTATCCAAGGTGGAAGGTGAGAATGCATTTCTGATAGAGCTGACTTACGCCGGGCTGTTTGCAATTTCCGGGCTGGACGAGGAAACCCTGAAACAGGTGCTTTTTATTGAATGCCCGACCATCATGTTCCCATTTGCCCGCCGGGTAATTTCTGATCTCACCCGTGATGGCGGCTTTGCGCCGCTTTTATTAGAGCCGATAGATTTTAAAAATCTGTATGAGATGCGTCTGCGCGGTGGTAATAACGCCTCAGATAATGAGTCTTACGCAGCCTGATCTTTGTCCCTTAAAGTAATCCACAGGGCGTTTTTGATTTTAGAGATAAACTGCTGGTGCAGTTCAACCTCCTCTAAAGTGGCTTTGTGCGGGCGCGGATTCCGGTAGGTGCGCTTGATTTCAACAGCCGACTTTACTGTATTCTGGCTTAAATCAATACTGCTTTGTCTGCCGCCGCAAAGGTGCAGGTAAATATCGGCCAGAAGTTCAGAATCAAGCAGAGCACCGTGGAATTTTCGATGGCTTTTATCTATGTTGAAGCGTTTGCACAGCGCGTCCAGATTATTGGATTGCCCAGGGAATTTACTGCGCGCCAATAGCAGGGTATCCAGTGCTCGGCTCATGGGCAAAGCCTGCTGGCCAACTTTGACCAGTTCAGAGTTTATGAACTGCATATCAAAAGCGGCATTGTGAATTATCAGTTTTGAATCACTGATAAATTCAAGGAACTGCTGCGCTACTTCATGAAATTTTGGTTTATCCCGCAGGAATTCCGTGCTGATTCCGTGTACCCGCTGCGCCTCCATTGGCACATCCCGCTCCGGGTTCAGGTATACTTGCAAGGTGCGCCCGGTTTTTACCTGATTAACCATCTCAACGCAGCCAATCTCAATTATCCTGTGGCCATCCGCCGGAGAGAGGCCTGTCGTTTCAGTATCCAGCGCAATTTCTCTAACCATCCTGCAACCTCATATGTAAAGCGAGTTATGAATATGATATACCGCTATCGTTTGAAGAGTTGAAATTATTTATGTCAGTCGGCGGTATATCTTTTATTTGTTAAAGGGGGCGCGCACCCCGGCCTACAGCCTCCACTTAAGCGCCTGGCGCAGGTCGTCGCTACGCTCCAAATGTCAACAAATGCGACAGGTATAGCCCCCTAGCTGCAAGCAAATGAGGGAGAATATGAGCGAACTGTCTGTTGGTTCATGCCGTTGGAGATGAACTCCAAAACGAATAAAAGCGAACAATTACAGACGGTTAAATGGCGACTCCTACGGAGTACATACTGACAATATAGTGCATTGATATATAACATTTCTTACAGTTATTATATCAAAGAATGCTGCTATCTATGCTGCTAAAAAACGCGGTTGTAAGCTGTCAACCACGGTTACAGGTGAGCACAAAATATCACGCTGCAATGTGGTTGCCGAAATGGGACTCCAACCCGTGTTGGCACACTAAAGCATAGAGCCTTATCCTTTAATAGTGGCTTGGCTTATTAAAGGATGTCCGATTCTATCCGATTTTGTCCGATTCGCCACGACAGCGTATGATGCATAGAAACGGTTTCTATGCATCATTTTGATGCTGTACGCGGCCAAGTATAATGAGACAGCTTATGCGGCCTTTTTGAGAGTATTATTGATGTACTGCATAGGGGTTTGTCAGTCTCACTTCTGCTTGGCCGCGGACACCATGCCCCGTAGTGATGCCTTTATAGCCCATAATATCTATGGCTTTGAGGAAGGTGTTTTCGCTTATCGTCTTGCGAGGATTTTGGAAGCTAGGGAACACATAGCCACTGTAGGAGCTGCCAGTGATGCCCTGAATCCTTTTGAACAAGGTAATGGCCTGTTTTGAGAGTGGCACAATGTGAGGGTCTTTCATCTTCATGCGTTCGGCTGGAATTCGCCATAGGTATTTTTCCCAATCAATCTCATCCCATTTTGCGCCTCGTAGTTCGCCAGAGCGCACAAAGGTCATAATGAGGAGTTGAAAGCCCCATTTGGTGATAGGTTCCCATTATACCCACCATCCTCTTTCATGAGGTCGTACTGGTTGAGCGTTTCTATAAAGGCTGGAAGTTGCTTTTCGTCCAAATGGGCAAAGTTTTTGCTCACGACTGGTTTTAATGCACCCTTCAAATCTTGGGTAATGTCACGGTCAGCCTTGCCACATGCCACAGCGTAGCGGAATATCTGGCTCACAGTCTGCAAGATACGGTGCGACATTTCATGCTTGCCAGCTTTCTCAATAGGGCGGATAAGGTGAAGAAGTTCAGGTGGTGTGATTTCAATGATGGGCTTGCTGCCAAGAGTAGGGAAAAGGTAGGTATCAAGTCGTTTTAGGATATTAGCAGAATGCTTTGGTTGCCATGTATGGTGTTTCTGGCTGTGCCATTCCCGCGCTATTGCCTCAAAATTATTCTCATATTTGATGGCAACATTGAGCTTTTCCTGACGCTTGGCTTGCACGGGGTCAACGCCTTTATCCAGCAAACGCTTCACCTCAAGGCGTTTTTCACGCGCAGCTTTAAGCGTCACTACGGGATATTGACCTAAAGCAACTTGCCTGCGCTTGCCATTAAAGACATAGGCTACGCGCCACAGTTTGCTACCATTGGGGTGGATTTCAAGGCACAAGCCATCCCCATCCACTTTGCGGTAGATTTTATCCTGCGGTTTCAAGTTCTTGATCTGTATTTCATTTAGGCGCATACGGCAGCATCATCCAGTTCGATTCCCGTTCATGCTGCATTTCATGCTGTCAAAAATGACGGCTGCAGACGAAAAGCAGCGAACTTCTACGAATAGGAATACCGTAGAAAATGCTGGAAGTACAATGCTTTTGCGGAGAACAGCGAACGTGCGCGAACGAAATTTTGGTGACTCCTACGGGAATCGAACCCGTGTTACCACCGTGAAAGGGTG
>CAYTOJ010000013.1:0-25531 GCA_964439415.1 uncultured Rickettsiales bacterium | reverse complement strand
GGATTAAATAATGGGCAAAAGCGAAGAAAAAGACGAGCTATCAGGAGTCAGCACCACAGGTCATGAATGGGATGGGCTGAAGGAACTTAACAATCCGGCGCCTCGCTGGTGGTTATGGGTTTTTATCATCACGGTTATCTGGTCAATCGGCTATTGGGTGGTGTATCCGGCAATACCAACATTAACAGGTCACACTAAAGGCAAATTTGGCTGGACTCAGTATGGCAAGCTGGAGGCTGAGCAGGGAGAGATCATCCAGCGGCGCGGTGAATACGCGAAGCGCATTGAAAAAAGCAGCCTTAAAGAAATATATGACGATTCCGAGCTTTATCAGTTCGCAGTTGCGGGCGGAAAAGTGATGTTCAAGGAAAACTGCGCTGCATGTCACGGTACTGGTGCGCAAGGTGGAAAGGGCTACCCCAATTTGAATGATGATGACTGGCTTTGGGGAGGTGATATTGAATCCATCTATCATACAATAAAGTTTGGCGTGCGCTCGAACAATCCGGAAGGCCGTGATTCGCAGATGCCAGCCATGACGGAAGTTCTGAAACAAAAGGAAATTGAATCAGTGGCAATGCATGTTTTGAATCTGGCAGGCAAGGGTGCTGCTAATGAGGCAGGGGCAAAAATATTTCAGGAAAACTGCGCATCCTGCCACGGTGATAATGGCAAAGGCGGCAGGGATTTTGGAGCGCCGAATCTGACAGATGCTATCTGGCTTTATGGCGGCGATAAGGAATCCATCACCGCGCAGATGAAAAAACCACGGCATGGCGTAATGTCGGTATGGGCGGACAGGCTGCCGGACGATACCATAAAGCAGCTTGCGGTTTATGTGCATTCCCTGGGTGGCGGTGAGAAGGCCAAATCGGGAGAATAGAACAAAGGGACATGACGGAATCAGTACAGTACTTCGCCAAGCAGAGGAAAATTTATCCGCGCCGCGTGTGGGGGCTTTTCCGCAAGCTGAAATGGCTGGCGATGATTGTGTTGCTGGGTATTTATTACGGCACACCCTGGCTGCGGTGGGATAGGGGGGCACATGCACCTGATCAGGCGGTGATAATAGACCTTCCGTCACGGCGCGCATATTTCTTTGGTATTGAAATATGGCCGCAGGAGGTTTTTTACATCGCAGGTCTACTGATTCTGGCCGCCGTTGGGTTGTTTTTTATAACTTCCCTGTTCGGGCGGATCTGGTGCGGCTATGCTTGCCCGCAAACGGTGTGGACTGACCTTTTTGTATGGGTTGAGCGCATAGTGCAGGGCGATCGAAACGCCCGTAAAAAGCTTGATGAATCACCATGGACGTTTGAGAAAATCCGCAAAAAAGCCCTCACGCATATTATCTGGTTGGTGATAGGCTTATGCACTGGCGGCGCATGGGTGTTTTATTTCAACGATGCACACACGCTACTGGATCAGATAATCCATTTTGATATACCATTTGCTGTTGGTGCGTGGATTGCTGCGCTGACCTTCTCAACCTATCTTATGGCAGGTTTTGCGCGTGAGCAGGTATGCACCTATATGTGCCCGTATTCACGGTTTCAATCAGCCATGTTCGATAAAAACACACTGATAATAGATTATGATAAAAAACGTGGCGAGCCGAGGGGAAAGCATAAGTCCGGCGATAGCTGGGAGGGCAGGGGGCACTGCATAGACTGCGATTCCTGCGTTATAGTCTGCCCGATGGGTATAGATATCCGTAACGGTCTGCAGATGGAATGCATAGCCTGCGGCCTTTGTGTGGATGCCTGTAATAATGTTATGGACAAAATTGGCCTGCCGCGTGGACTTATACGTTACTCAGCGGAGAGTGGCGAGAAGTTCAGATTTTTCCGCCCCCGCACATTCTGGTATATAGGGATCATGACTATAGCAGCATGTTTGATGTTATATGGAATTATCAGCCGCTCCCCCGTTGAGTTGAACGTTATACACGATCGTAATCCGCTGTATGTAACGCTCTCCGACGGCCATATCCGCAACGGTTATACGGTACATATCTTAAATAAAAATCTGGAGGATAGAAAATTCAAATTGGAACTGGAAGGGCTGGAAGGGGCTGCCCTTAGCGTGCAGTCCAACACGGTGATAACACCGGAAGAACTGGGAGTATTCGCCGATAGCGTAGGGCATTTCAGGGTATTTGTATCAGCATGGAGGCCTTTGGATCAGCGCCGCAAAATAATACTGCGCGTAACTGATCTGGAAAGTGGAATCAGTGATACGAAGAAAACCATATTCGTCAGCGGTGGTAAATAGATGCAACAAGCTTTAAAGGGCAGGACGGTTTTTATATGGTTTGCTGCCTTCTTCGCGTTTATAGCGGCGGCGGATGCAATCATGATAACACTGGCGCTGCGCACCCATAAGGGGTTGGTGACTGAGCATCCGTATGAGAAAGGTCTGTCATATAACAAGGTGATTGATGCTTACGAGGCGCAGGCGTCACTGGGGTGGGATGGAAAGATAAGCTATGGTAAGGGCAAGTTGAAATTCAGCCTGCGCGATAAATCAGGCCAGTTGGTGGTTTTGGATAAAGTCAGCGCAAATCTGGTGAGGCTGGGCGGCAATACTGCGGACGTTATAACAAGCCTTGCTAAACGTGATGATGGTAAGTGGCAGGTGGCGATAGACCTGCCACTTCCGGGATTATGGGAAGTCAGTGTTTTCGCACAGCAGGGCGATAAAAAATTCCAGCAGACTAAACGTATTTATGTCAAGGATAATGGCGAAAAATAACACTGACCATGAGCCTTGATTATTACATAAGGGAGGAGAAAGGCGGATTTTCCATCAACCTGCTGGTAGATGGAATGCATTGCCCTTCCTGCGTGGCATTGATTGAGGATGCTCTGCTTAAAAACCCGGCGGTGAGGCAGGCGCGTTTGAACCTGTCCACCAGACGTTTGAATGTAGTATGGCAGGGTGAGAAAAACCTGGCTGATGATTTTATCACCGCTATTACTAAAATGGGCTACCGCGCCGCGCCTTATGACCCGGAAACGGAAGAGACCATGGCGCGGCGGGAGGAGAAATTCCTGCTGCGCTGCCTGGCCGTGGCAGGCTTTGCCAGTGGTAACCTTATGCTGTTTTCCGTGCCTCTGTGGAGCAGCTCCGGCACTGAGATGGGAATGGCAACCCGTGAGCTTTTCCACTGGATTCAGGCGATAATTGCAATACCAGCTATAGCTTATTGCGGCTTGCCGTTTTACCGTTCAGCACTGAACGCTTTGAAGCTGCGCCGTACTAATATGGATGTGCCGATCTCGGTAGCAGTGGTTCTGGCAACCATAATGAGCCTGTTTGAGACTATCACAAAAGGGCAGTACGCTTATTTCGATTCCGGGGTGATGTTGCTTTTCTTCCTGCTGATAGGCCGCTATCTGGAGGCCAGAGCAAAAGGCAAAGCACGCTCAGCAGCGCATGACCTGCTTCAGATGATGAAGGGTGATGCAACAATAATTGATGCCAACGGGCAGGCTAAGACGCTGCCGATTTCCCAAATCAGACAAGGCATGATTCTGCTGGTAAGCGCCGGTGAGAAAATTGCTGCAGATGGGGTAATAATTGATGGCGATTCGGACATTGATGCCAGCCTGATTACCGGCGAGAGCATTCCTCAGGCTACCTCTACAGGCACTAAAGTTTTCGCAGGAAGTATAAATATCAGTGCGCCTCTGAAGGTGAGCGTGAGCAGGGTCGGTGAGGATTCCCTGCTGGCGCAAATAGTAAAGCTGATGGAAACCGCTGAGCAATCGCAGAGCCGTTATGTCACCCTGGCTGACCGCATATCAAGCTGGTACACCCCTGCTGTTCATGCGCTGGCGGCGGCAACATTCATAGGGTGGCTGCTGATAATGAATGCGCCATGGCAGCAGGCTCTGCTTTATGCTGCAACTGTGCTTATAATCACCTGCCCATGCGCGCTTGGCTTAGCGGTTCCGGTAGTGCAGGTGCTGGCCAGCGGCAAGCTGATGCGCTCCGGCATTCTGCTGAAATCCGGAAGTGCGATTGAACGCCTGGCTGAGATCACTCACGCGGTTTTCGATAAAACCGGAACGCTCACACTAGGCAGGCCGGAACTGCTCAACAGGGATAATTACAGGCAGCAGGATTTGCAACTGGCTGCTTCACTGGCTGTTCGCAGTAAACACCCATTATCACGCGCTATAGCCGCAGCTTACAGCGGGGAACTGCTTGACTTGGAAGTAAAGGAAATTCAAGGCAGTGGATTAGAAGCGGTTTTTGAATCGGGTATTGCAAAACTTGGCAAACGCTCCTGGTGTGGCATAAAGGAAGCAGGTATCGGAACTGCCTCTCGGTTTCCCCCACCGCCTGCGGGGGGTGAGAAACGCCTTGCGTTTCAGGGGGGGCATCTTCCTACTGGTAGCAGCAACACATTCCCCCCCCTTAATCCCCCTATGCTCGCGGTGGGGGAGACAAGTAAGGTACATCCAGGCCAGCAGACCTGCGGAGTTACGGAAAATTCAGATAGTGCATTAGAACTATGGTTATGTGCTGAAGGAGAAAGTCCTGTGCGGTTTACATTTTCCGATACCATGCGCGTGGATGCTGCGGATGTTGTAAGCAGATTCCGCGAGGCTGGTGTGCATATCTCCATGCTGTCCGGCGATCGTGAAGCGTCAGCTTCCAGTGTGGCGAAAGAGCTTGGTATTACGGATGTTAAAAGCGAGATCACGCCGATTGAAAAAACTACGGCGATTCATGATATGCAAAAAGCCGGCGGCAGGGTTCTGATGGTTGGTGATGGCCTTAACGATGCGCCATCCCTCGCCTCGGCTCATGTTTCAATGTCCCCTTCTACAGCAATGGATATAACGCAGAATGCGGCTGATATAGTATTTCAGGGGGATAAGCTGATGCCTGTAATTACAGCCTGGCGGACGGCTATATTCGCGCAAGTACTAGTCAGGCAGAACTTTCTGCTGGCAATACTATACAACGTAGTGGCAATACCGCTGGCGGTTGCAGGTATGGTGACGCCGCTGGTTGCGGCTATCGCCATGTCCAGTTCATCACTTATTGTTATCGCTAACGCTATGCGCTTGGAACTGCGGAGAAAAATCTCATGAGTGTACTGTTATACCTTATTCCCATAGCACTGACTTTAGGGCTGACTGGTCTTGTAGCCTTTTTCTGGGCGCTGAAAAACGGTCAGTTTGAGGATCTGGACGGGGCATCCCACCGCGCCCTGCGGGATGAATAAAGTTCTATAAAAATTTGGGCTGGCTTTGATAATAATAGTAGCTATAATAGCTGTTGACATAATACAAATTTATGTTCTCAGAAAATTATGATGTATACCCCTGCACAAGTAGCAAATACGTTCATTGCAAGTTTTGGAGCTGAGCATGGCATTAGTCACATGAAGCTCCAAAAGCTGGTGTACTGTGTTCACGGCTGGTGGTTAGTCTATAACCAAGAATCTCTTTTGCTCGAAAAGCCAGAAATATGGAAATTTGGCCCTGTTTTTCCTTCTCTCTACCATGTATTAAAGGTTTTTGGTACATCTCCCATTAAAGAACCCGTTAAGACTTCACCCTTTGCAGACACTGCACCGATCGTTTCTGAAACAGATTCCAACAGTAAGCAGCTAATTAACTGGGTGTGGAATCGTTATGGGCATTTATCAGCCATGGCACTCTCCGACATGACGCATAAAGAAGGCACTGCCTGGCGGAAGGTTGCGGAAGCTAAAAATTTTCGTGTGCCAATGGGATTGGAGTTAGAAGACGTAGACGTGCGAGAAGAATTTACAAAGATTAAAAGCGAGTTCGAGGTTCGAACTTAATGGGGGTTTCCAAGCAAATTGCTATCGATGATCTTAGTCTTGATCGCGACCCAACACCTGAAGAAGAGAGAGAGCTTTTTCTCAGCCCTGATGAGAAGCGCAAGCATCTACAAAATAAAAAACTACAAGAAGAAATTGAATTACGAAAACAATATGCTGGAAGAGCATGGTGGTTAGCTCTTGGTTGGGCTATATTTTCTGGTTTTATGACGTTGATGCAGTTTTGCAAACCTTACGACAAACATCTTGAGCAGGCCGAGTTTATAGCAATTGTTGCGACTGCTCTGGCAACTATCATCGCTTTATACGTTCAAGTCGGTAAGGGAATGTTTGCTAGGTCGTCTTAGAGGCTGTTTTATTTAAACATCACGGCTAAATAAAACGAAGGCTCACTTAATTTTCTTTGGTATACAAACTGGAATTGTTATGGATGTTTTTTCGCGCCTTCATGCGCGTATATGTGATTGTTTAAATGCGGTTTTCTGTGCGGAACTGGGAAGTGGGGCACTGCCTGAGTTTGCGGTGGAGTTGCCGAAGAATCCGGAGCACGGTGATATTTCAACCAATGCCGCTATGGTTCTTGCGCCTAAATTCAAAAAAAATCCGCGTGAGCTGGCACAGAAAATTGTCAATGAATTACATGCATTTATTGATGCTGAATCAATCAGCGTAGCAGGTTCCGGCTTCATAAATTTCACCTTCAAGGCGGGTTTCTGGCAGGCAGTTGTTCTGGATGTGCTGGCTAAAGGCTCTGAGTATGGAAAAGACAATACAGGCGGTGATGTGCCGGTTAATGTTGAATATGTATCGGCCAATCCTACGGGTCCCATGCATATAGGCCACGCCAGGGGCGCGGTAGTGGGGGACGTTCTGGCTAACATCCTGGAGATGTCAGGTTATAAAGTATCGCGGGAGTATTATATAAACGATGCCGGTGGGCAGATAAACGCATTGGTTGCATCAGTTCATATCCGTTACCTGGAGGCGCTGGGAAGTGTGGAAGGTTCTGCTATGATCGGCATTGACACAGGTGAGATAGCATATCCGGGTGAATACCTGAAGCCGCTGGGTAGAATGCTATGTGAAAAATATGGTGATGCTCTGCGGGAGTTAAATCCCGATTCTACAGCTATTCTAAGGGATTTCACCATAGAGCAGATGATGAACATGATCCGGGATGATTTATCGGCGCTGAATGTAAAGCATGATGTTTTTTTCTCAGAAAATTCCCTGCATCTGAACGATAAAATAAACTCCAGTATTAAGCAGCTTATAAAATCAGGGCATGTGTATCAAGGTATTCTGGAGCCGCCCAAGGGGGTGCATGTTGATGATTATGAAGCGCGGGAGCAGACGCTGTTTCGCTCCACCGCGTTTGGCGATGACGTAGACCGGGCAATAAAAAAATCAGATGGCAGTTACACATATTTTGCTGCAGATATAGCGTATCATTACGACAAATACACACGCGGATTCGCAAGAATGATTGATGTATGGGGCGCGGATCATGGTGGATATGTAAAGCGCATGAGAGCCGCTGTGCGGGCGATAACGGAGGATAAAGCCGCTCTTGAGATTCTGCTGGTGCAACTGGTAAATCTTACCAAGAATGGCCAGATGGTTAAAATGTCCAAACGCTCCGGCGATTTTGTAAGCCTGCGGGAAGTGGTAGATGAAGTGGGCAGCGATGCTGTAAGATTCATGATGCTTACCCGAAAAGCAGACGCGCCGCTGGATTTTGACCTGGAGAAGGTGAAGGAAAAATCAGCCGATAATCCGGTTTTCTACGTCCAGTATGCCCACGCCAGGGCGTGTTCAGTGCTACGCAACGCGAAGGAGCAAGGCTTTGACGCCGCAATGATGTCCACAAGCTCATCTGGCAGCCTGGCGGATTTTATCAAGCATCCCAGGGAACTTCAGATCATAAAAATTTTAGCGCTGTGGCCTAAGGTTTTGGCGGCTGCGGCGCAACATCTCGAGCCGCACCGCATCGCGTTTTATCTACAGGACTTAGCCGCAGAGTTCCACGGTTTCTGGAATGTCGGGAAAGAAGATGTTGACCTTCGTTTTATTATTATGGAAAACTCAGCTTTAACATCAGCGCGCCTGTTGTTGGTACGCGCTGTAAAAACTGTTCTTGCGAACGGGCTTACGGTTCTGGGTGTCTCTCCCGTTGAAGAGATGCGGTGATTTTTTTATATACCGAAACAACCTCAAAAGTTGTTTTGGTATATGGAGCGAAGCGACCCGCAAAGCGCGGGGGTTTGGGGGAGTATCCCCCAGTCAAGATAAACAAATATACCAACTCTTGAATAAAGAGTGGTATAGACTTTAAGTAGAGGTCGATATGTCCAGTACGGAAAACGAAAAAACTGTAGAGGCCGATGAAGTTGATGAAGCCTATGATGATCAGGTTTCAGGGCTTCCCAAGTGGATTCCGTTTATAGTGGTTCTGGTGGCATTTATAGGTTTTGGCGGATTGGCATGGATAGCCTATGATTCCGGCTCTAGGAAAACTGAATATTCGGAAGTTCCCATGGTTAAGGCAGACCGCTCAACTTACCGCGAAAAGCCGCAGGATGAAGGTGGAATGCGTGTTGATGATACCGATAAGGAAATATTCGAAGCAGCGGCAGGCCGTGCGGAGAAACTGGATGATGTGGGCGGTTCTGCAGCGCACGAAGAAGAAAAGCCTATGGAGGAAATTCGCCAGTCTGCTGCGAATCAGCGTTCCCGCATTTTTGAGGATGAGAATCATCCCGCTAGGCATGAAAAGGTTGGTGATGTCGAGCGCAAAAGGGGGGGGGCTTCGGAAGGCTCTCACAGGGCTAACAAAGATGAAGAAGCCGAATCTGAACAGCCGTTTTCCATCCGCAATGTTGATAATCTGGAGAAAGCAAAAAAATCAGCATCAGCAGAAGAATCAGTGGGTGTTAATAAGTATTCTGCAAAGCAGGAGAGGGTTAAAACTGCTGATTCCAAACGCAAAGAAATAGTAAAGCAGGAAAAATCTGCTGCCGAAAAAGCTAAGGCATCGGCTGGCACGGTGAAAATTCAGTTGGGAGCGTTTAAAACTGAGAATGAGGCTCTAACTGCCTGGAAAAATGTATCAGCCGCTAATAAATCAGTCTTCAGTGGCATTGAGCATAATGTTACAAAAGCGGATGTAGCAGGTAAGGGTACTTTTTACCGCTTGCAGGCCGGTGGTTTCGCCAGCAGGCCTGATGCCGCTAAGGTGTGCAGAACTGTGAAGTCACCTAACGGGTGTTTTGTAGTACTAAAATAGAAAGACTATTCTTGACGCCACTAAAGCCACTTATATTCGGGTGCTCAGGCACGGAGCTTTCAAGGGAAGAGCGAGAATTTTTCGCACATGCTCTTCCCTGCGGATTGATAGTATTTCAACGCAATTGCGCAAATAAAAAGCAGTTGTCTCAACTGATTGAGGATTTTAAATCAGTTACTGACAACGAAGATGCTTTGATTCTGATCGACCAGGAAGGCGGAAGGGTGGCTCGCCTTAGGAAGCCTGAATGGCCGGAATACCCGCCAGCCTCTTTTTTTCTGCAAATAGCCGGGGAGGATATTGCAAAGGCTAAGGATGCAGTGTTCGAGAACTACCGCGACATGGGGGCTATCCTCTCCCGAATCGGCATTAATACAAACTGTGCGCCCGTGTGCGACCTGTTATTTGATGATGCGCATGGAATAATAGGGGATAGGGCATTTGGCCACGACCCGGCTACAGCAGCAAGCCTTGCTGCAAGCGCATGTGATGGTTTGCTGGCTGCCGGAGTACAGCCTGTAATCAAGCATATTCCAGGCCATGGCCGCGCAAAAGCGGATAGCCATATAGAGCTTCCGGTTGTATATGCCTCATATGAGGAGCTAAATAAAACTGACTTTGAGGTATTCCGCCGCCTCAAAAATGCTCAGTATGCTATGACGGCGCACATTCTGTATCATGCTCTGGACGCTGATAATCCAGCCACGTTGTCTAAGGCCATAATAAAGGACTGCATCAGGGGTGATATAGGTTTTACCGGTACTTTAATGTCGGATGATATATCAATGAAGGCGTTGCAGGGAAATCCTGGCGACCTTGCGTTACGCGCGCTGATTGCCGGTTGTGATCTGGTACTGCATTGTAATGCCGATATGGCTGAGATGCTGGAGATCACTTCAAAAGTATCGGACTATACCAATAACCTCAAGGCGGCATAACATAGCAATACCGCTAAACCTATACTGCTCGCGTTTCCGATGTGCGGATTTTTGCATTTAATTCGTGAGCAGTATATAAGAGGATTCGGCTGGTTGCCTGTCGCCCAAAGCCAAGCCTACCGAAGCTTTAGCGAAGGTAGGTTAGCGTAGGATGAGGCGCACCTAAGCAAAACATAAAAGATATACCTATCGCACTTTTGAAGTGCGATAGGTATATCATGGATAATAATATAAAACTTTTAGCAGGTTTGGGCAATCCGGGGGAAGGCTATGCCAGAAACAGGCATAACGCCGGATTCATGGTTATAGATGCTATCGCTGAGGATTATGGTTTTCCTGAATTTAAAAATAAGTTTGCGGCACAGGTATCAGAGAAAAATGTAGCAGGTATTAAAGTTATACTGCTTAAGCCACAGACTTATATGAATGATTCAGGGCGCAGCGTTGAACAGGCCAGCAGTTTTTACAAAATTCCCATAAGCTCTGTATTTGTATTGCATGATGAACTGGATATTGATCTGGGGCGCATGAAAGTAAAAAGGGGCGGCGGCAATGCCGGGCATAATGGCCTGAAATCCATTGATAAATATATCGGAAATGATTTCCTAAGGGTGCGTCTCGGCATCAGCCGCCCAGAAAACCGGGAGGATGTTTCATCATATGTTCTGGGTAACTTTACCAGGCAGGAGATCGACATTTTTAAAGAACTGGTTGTGGTAGTATCTGATAATCTTGAATTTATGCTGAGTGGTAGGGAGCGGGAATTCATGAGTAAATGTGCCAGCCAGATGGCCTCCAGAAGGTAATAAATTTATCTTGACTACCTGACATTCGATTATACTATGCGCCCTCTTCGGATAGGTGGGCATACTGCCGTAATTGATTGGAAAACGATGATACAGACAGAAACAGTATTGGAAGTGGCCGATAACTCAGGCGCTCGTAAGGTGGGCTGCATTAAGGTTCTGGGTGGCTCCAAGCGTAGGACGGCCAGTGTGGGGGATATTATAGTAGTGTCAGTTAAGGATGCTATACCAAGGGGTAAGGTGAAAAAAGGTGAGGTTTGCCGCGCAGTGATTGTGCGCACCAGCTTTCCGGTTTCTCGCCCTGATGGCAGTTCCATACGTTTTGACAAAAATGCGGCAGTGCTTATAAATAAGCAGAATGAGCCTATTGGCAGTCGTATCTTCGGGCCGGTTACCAGGGAGCTTAGGTATAAGAAGTTTATGAAAATCATATCACTGGCGCCGGAGGTTTTGTAATGACGCTTCGTATTAAAAAGGGTGATAAAGTTCAGATTATTGCCGGAAAAGATAAGGGCAAGCAGGGCGAGGTGCTTCGGGTTATCCCGGATGCTTCCAAGCTGGTGGTGACGGGGGTTAATCTTATTAAAAAACATGTCAAGCCAAGTCGTGTGTCTGAGGGTGGTATTGTAACTCGTGAAGCGCCGTTGCATTATTCTAATGTGGCGTTACTGGATCCGAAGGATGGCAAGCCTACCCGTTATGGTGTTAAAGTGCTTGATGGTGGGCGTAAAGTTCGCTATGCGAAGCACTCCGGCGATGTAATAGATGTGTAAGGTTTGGGTATGACTGAGAAAAAAACCGCTAAGGTGGTAAAAAAAGCTTCTGACTCAGGTGCATCTGGTGAGAAGGCCAGGTTGCAGACTCATTATGAGCAGTCAGTTGCTGCCGAGATGCAGAAAAAATTTGGCTATAAAAACGTGATGGAGATTCCCCGCATAACCAAAATTGTTCTGAATATGGGTGTGGGTGAGGCTGCTTCAGATTCTAAGGTTTTAGATGCGGCTGTTGCGGAAATGGCTGCGGTTTCCGGGCAGAAGCCAGTGAAAACCATGTCAAAGAAATCCATAGCTGGGTTTAAAATTCGTACTAACCTGCCGATTGGTTGTAAGGTGACTCTGCGCAAAAAGAAGATGTATGAGTTCCTGGATCGCTTTGTAAATATCGCTATGCCGCGAATCAAAGATTTTCGTGGTATAAGTGGCAAGTGTTTTGACGGACGCGGGAATTTTTCCATGGGTCTTAAAGAGCAGTTGGTTTTCCCGGAGATTGATTATGATAAAGTGGATAATATCCGTGGTATGAATGTTTGCATAGTCACTACCGCTAAGACCAATGAAGAAGCAAAGGAATTGCTGAAGGCTTTTAATATGCCTTTTGCTGCGTAAAGAGAGAGAAAGATGGCTAAAACTAGTTCAGTAGAAAAAAATAACCGCCGAAAGAAAATGGTGACGCAGTATCGTGCAAAGCGTGATGCTTTGAAGGATAAAATTCGTGACCGCGAGATGGATATGGAGGAGCGCTTTGCGGCGGTAATAAGGCTGGCAAAAATGCCACGAAATTCTTCAAGAACCAGGGTTCGTAATCGCTGTGAGCTGTCTGGCAGGCCTCGCGGGTTTTACAGGAAGCTTCGTATGTCCAGAATTGCCCTCAGGGATTTGGCCTCTATGGGGCAGATTCCCGGCATGATAAAATCAAGCTGGTAGGGGGTTGCTATGTCAATGAATGATCCAGTATCAGATGCGGTGGCGAGAATAAAGAATGGACAGATGGCGACATTAGCTTATGTGCATTGCCTTGATTCCCGTCTGGTTGAAAATATGCTTGGTGTTCTTAAGCGTGAGGGCTACATAAGAGATTATGAGCGTGAGGGTGAGGGTGCGCATCAAAAGCTAAGGGTTGACCTGAAATATCACGATGGTGAAGCTGTGATAAAGAAAATCCGCAGGGTTTCTACTCCAGGCAAGCGTATACATTCTTCAATAGCTGACTTGAAGAAGGTGCACAATGGGCTTGGTATATCTGTCCTGTCTACGTCCAGAGGGGTGCTTTCCGATCATGAGGCAAGGCAGCAGCATGTAGGTGGCGAAGTCATCTGCGAGGTATTTTAATTAAATAATCCGATAAACTGGAATAGTGTTAGATGTCGCGTGTAGGAAAATCACCGGTAATTTTACCGGCAGGTGTAAATGTGGAGTTGAAAGGCGATACTGTTCAGGTAAAAGGCCCGAACGGCACACTGGAGCGGCGCTTTAACAGCCTGGTGTCATTCAATGTTGAGCCTAAAGCTGTGGTGGTGGCTCCGGCTAACGACTCTCAGGAAGCTCGTGCTATGTGGGGTACTGCCAGGGCGGTGCTGAATAATATGGTAACGGGTGTGACCAAAGGATATACCCGTGAGCTTGAACTTCAGGGTGTTGGCTATCGTGCATCATTTGACGGCAAAAGCATTCTCACGCTGACTCTGGGCTATAGCCATGAAATAAAGTATGCGATTCCCGCAGGTATTAAAATAGCAGTGGAGAAGCAAACCGCTATTTCAATCTCCGGCGCATGTAAGGAAATGGTGGGGCAGATCGCATCAGAAATTAGAAGTTTCCGTAAGCCTGAGCCATATAAGGGTAAGGGTGTCCGCTACAAAGGTGAAAAAATCAGGATGAAGGAAGGCAAGAAGAAGTAAAATATATGGCATCATTAAGTTTACTTAAGAGAAAATTACGGGTCAGATCAAGCCTCCGGCGCAAGTCGGATGGGCGGATCAGGCTGTCAGTATTCCGTTCCAACCAGCACATTTATGCGCAGGTAATTGATGATACTGCCGGAAAAACGGTGGTTTCAGCATCCACTATGGATGACGCTTTGAGGGGTGTGAAATCAGGGTCGGATGTTAACGTGGCACGTGAAGTAGGTAAGCTGATAGCTGAGCGCGCTAAGAAAGCTGATATATCCAAAGTGGTTTTTGACCGTGGCGGTTATGTTTATCATGGCCGGGTGAAGGCTCTGGCAGAGGGTGCTCGCGAGGGCGGTTTGGACTTTTAATCAGGATTTTGGATAAGGATAATATAAATGGCAAGAGCGGGTGATCAGGCTGTAGAACTTGTAGATAGGCTGATAGCGGTTAACCGTGTTTCAAAAGTGGTGAAGGGTGGTAAGCGCTTCGCATTTTCAGCGTTAGTAGTTGTGGGTGATGGCAAGGGGCGTGTAGGTTATGGTAGCGGTAAGGCTCGTGAAGTTCCGGATGCAGTGAAGAAAGCTACGGAAGGCGCAAAAAAATCCATGATAAGGGTTCCACTGCGCGAAGGCAGAACTCTGCATCACGATATTGAAGGACGTTTTGGTTCAGGCAGGCTGGTAGTGCGTTCTGCTCCTTCGGGTACTGGTATTATAGCCGGTGGACCTGTTCGTGCGGTATTTGAAGCATTGGGAATACAGGATGTTGTGGCAAAATCCACAGGTAGCAGCAATCCTCATAACATGGTTAAGGCTGCTTTCGATGCCATGATAAAAGTGCGTTCACCTCGCGCTATTGCGGGTAAGCGTGGTAAGAAAATTGGCGATATAATCAGCCGCCGTGAGAATACTCGGAATGTAAAAGAAAAGGAAGGCGCGGATGACTCAGTCGCAGCAAACTAACAAAAGCAACGCAGGGGAAATCTCAGGCAAAATTAAGGTTACACAAGTTGGTAGCCCTATAGCTCGTACGAGCGACCAAAGAGATACTTTGATAGGTTTGGGGCTTAATAAAATCAACCGCACCCGTGTGTTGGAGCAGACTCCTAGCATATTGGGTATGGTGAATAAAGTCAGGCATCTGCTGAAAGTGGAAGCGGCTTAGCATAATCAAGATATTAGAGAAAAATAATGAAACTGAATGAACTGAAGCCCGCACCAGGATCAAACAAAAAGTACAAAAGGCTTGGGCGTGGTATAGGCTCAGGCAAGGGTAAAACTTCCGCTAAAGGCGGTAAAGGGCAGACTGCACGTTCAGGTACTGCAATCCGCAACTTTGAAGGTGGGCAGACACCAATTTATATGCGCTTGCCGAAACGCGGATTTAAAAATCCTAATAGAATAGAATACCAGGTTATTAATACGGGTGATCTGGAAGCGCGAATTAATTCAGGGCAGATACAACCAGGCGGCAGTGTCACCATGGCAACGCTGGTTCAAGTAGGGTTGATTAAAAGAGAAAACGCGAAGGCAAAGCTTCTGGCTAAGGGTGATATTACCAAGCCACTAAATATAGAAGTTGAAAAAGCTTCAACTGCCGCAATCGAGGCAGTTAAAAAGGCTGGTGGTTCTGTGATAGTTGCAAATAATGAAGTAGTAGCCGCTGCTTAATATACCCAGGTGATAAAGTGGGTGTTGACTTAAAATGGTTATTATCACACCAAAGTTTGAACAATTATAACATGCTGATCGCGTTTCAATTGTGGGTTTCGTCCATTTATTTGGCGAGCAGTGTAAGCGCGTGGTGATTGTTGGGTGACAATGCGCAGACATATAAACAATGTACCATTATTGAGCTGTATTCATGACTTCTTTAGCTGAGCGTCTGGCCGGAAACGTAAATATGGAAGTGCTTTCCAAGGCTCAGGAGCTGAAGAAGCGCATCTGGTTCGTAATTCTGGCACTGGTTGTCTACCGTATTGGTACTCACATTCCGCTCGCAGGCATTGATGCACACGCAATAGCGCAGATTTTCAATAAGAATCAGGGTGGCATTCTGGGAATGTTCAACATGTTCGCAGGTGGTGCTGTTGCGCGTATGTCCATCTTTGCGCTTGGTATTATGCCGTATATATCCGCCTCCATAATTATGCAGTTGATGACGGTTGTATCGCCCCAACTTGCTGAGATGAAGAAGGAGGGGGAGTCAGGCCGGAAAAAAATAAACCAGATGACCCGCTATTTAACGGTGATTCTGGCAATGGTGCAGGGTTATGGTATCGCCGTTGGATTAGAGGGTATGGGCGGGCAGGGCGGTAGCGCGGTGCTGGAGCCTGGGCTGTTTTTCAGGCTGACTACAGCGGTAACGCTTACAGGGTCTACCGTGTTTTTAATGTGGCTGGGTGAGCAAATCACCTCACGGGGCATAGGGAACGGCATATCGCTGATTATTTTCGCCGGCATTGTGGCTGAGATGCCGCGTGCAATTGTCACTACGTTTGAGATGGGGCGCAGTGGCGCACTTTCTGCTATAGTTATAATAGGCGTAGCGATTCTGGCTATCGCGCTGGTTTATTTCATTGTGTTTATGGAGAGGGCGCAGCGCAAAGTTCCGATTCAATACCCGAAGCGTCAGGTGGGTAATAAGATATACTCAGGAGATAGCTCACACCTGCCGCTTAAACTTAACACTGCGGGCGTTATACCGCCTATATTCGCAAGTTCTATTCTGCTTTTTCCGCTTACTATAGCCAGCTTTCAAGCGGGAACACCCGCTCCATGGGTAACCTGGATCACAACTCACATGGCGCATGGGCAACCTTTATACATTGCGTTTTATGTACTGGCGATTGTGTTTTTTGCATTTTTCTACACATCAATCATATTCAATCCGCAGGATGTCGCGGATAACCTGAAGAAACACGGCGGATTCATTCAGGGAATCAGGCCGGGCGCTAATACGGCTGAGCATCTGGACGGCATACTTACCAGAATTACATTCATAGGTGCTGCTTATATTGCTTTTGTATGCGTAATTCCGGAAATACTTATATCGCGCTACAGCATACCTTTTTATCTGGGTGGAACCAGTATTCTGATTGTGGTGAATGTAACCATAGATACTATAACGCAGATACAATCTCACCTTTTTGCTCATCAGTACGAGGGGTTGATTAAAAAGGCAAAACTTAAAGGCAGGAAGTGATAAATGTCTGAACTTGCATTAAGTTACCTGCCAATTCTGGTGTTTATGATTATTGCTCTGGGCATATCCACTGCGATGTTTCTTGCCCCAACCATAATTGCGCCTGCCAAACCGGATAAAGAAAAACTTTCAACTTATGAATGCGGTTTTGAAAGCTTTGATGATTCAAGGGGGCGTTTTGATGTGCGCTTTTACCTGGTGGCTATACTGTTTATAATTTTTGATCTGGAAGTTGCCTTCCTTTTTCCCTGGGCGGTCAGCCTGGGTAATATAGGGCTTTATGGATTCTGGAGCATGATGATATTCCTCGGTGTGCTTACCGTAGGTTTCATTTACGAATGGAAAAAAGGTGCGTTGGAGTGGGAATAGCCCACGTTAGTTAGTAAACTATACTGCTCGCGTATCAAAAGTGGGGATTCTTTGCAGTTAATCCGCGAGCAGTATACGTGCGCATGGGGCTGGTGGGGCGGCCATGCGCAAATATAATGCAATATACCGAAAACGTTCTTCATGTGTTTTCGGTATATTGTTGCCTGTTGCCTTAAAAAAGGTTAAGCACTTTTCCATAATTCAAACCTTCTGGAAGAGATAATATATGAATTTATTAGTTACTGGTGGCGCCGGATTTATCGGTTCAGCATTTGTTGGTTATGCAGTTGAGCAGGGTCACAACGTTACAGTTCTTGATTTGCTCACCTATGCCGGTCACCGTGAAAACCTTGAGTGGATCAGTCAGGATAAAGGTAAGGTAGAGCTTGTTGTTGGCAACATCTGTGATGGTTCGCTGGCTCTGAATCTCATGCGGGACAAAAAAATAGATGCGGTGGTAAACTTTGCTGCTGAATCGCATGTTGATAATTCTATCAATAACCCGGCGGAGTTTATTGAGACCAATATAATAGGCGTGTACCGGATGCTGGAGGCCGCCCGTGAATACTGGAATGGTTTGAATGGTGCGCTTAAATCGGATTTTCGTTTTATTCAGGTGTCAACCGATGAAGTCTATGGCAGCCTGGGGGAGGAAGGGTATTTTACCGAAACCTCGCGCATGAAGCCTAATTCGCCTTATTCCGCTTCAAAAGCATCAGGTGATTTTCTGGCCAGAGCCTGGTTTAAAACCTATAACCTGCCGACTATAATCACTAATTGTTCTAATAACTATGGTCCACGGCAGTTTCCGGAGAAGTTGATTCCTCACATGATAACCAGAGCTTTGAATGAGAAAACACTGCCGGTATATGGTGACGGTCAGAATATCCGGGACTGGATTCATGTAGAGGATCACGCACATGGAGTCTACCTGGCGCTCAGTAAAGGCAAGCCGGGGGATACTTACTGTTTCGGTGGCCGTGCCGAGAAGCGCAATCTGGATTTAGTCGGCCAGATTTGCAGTATTCTGGATGATTTGAAGCCGCGTGCCGATAAACGCAGTTACCGGGAGTTTATTGCGTTTGTACCTGACCGCCCGGGTCATGATCGCCGTTATGCGATAGACGACAGTAAAGCGGAAAGGGAATTGGGCTTTACCCGCAAACACACATTTGAAACGGGGCTCCGCGCCACTATTGAGTGGTATCTGGCTAATGGTGTATGGTGTGATTCGGTGACAAAAAAAGCCGCATAAGCGCATAAAAATTAACAAATAAACACTTACGGAATAATAGGATATTTAATTATGGCGTTAATTAAAGGCACAAAGAATAAAGATGTATTAAATGGCACTTCTGCGGCTGATACTATCTGGGGTTATGAAGGTAATGACGTTATCAACGGCAGGAACGGTAACGATTATATCCTGGGTGGAGAGGGGCGTAACACTCTAACCGGTGGCTTAGGAGCCGATACAGTGGTCGGCAGCGTAGACGCTGATTCCATCAACGGTGATTATTCGTTCAAGGAGATGACCCCGGCGGTGCTGAAAACCTCCGGCAATGATTTGATCAACGCGGGTGAAGGAAATGATACAATATATGCAGGTTTTGGCCGGGACACTATAATAGCAGGTAATGGCACTGATTATATCAATGCGTTCTCATATTATTATGGGCAGGATGGAGTATATTATTATACAGCCGCTGAGGATCAGGGCGATTATATTGACGGTGGCAAGGGTAACGATTGGATTGATGCCAGTGACTATGCCGATACTATTGAAGGTGGTTCCGGTGATGATAACATAATCGCCTGGAGGGGGAGCGATTATATATCAGGTGGTAATAACGATGATTTCATAGCAGGCGGCGAGGGGGCTGATACAATATATGGCGGCTATGGCACTGATACAATGCTTGGGGATTCATTTAATCCGGAAACCGATGACTTCAGCACTGATATTTTTGTTTACAAAAAAGTGAAGGACTCCAACATATCAGCTATGGATGTAATTGAGTGGTCACCAGGCGTAAATGATAAAATTAATGTCAGTGCAATATCCGGCATTAACAGCATCAGCGACTTTACCAGGACAGAACTGGTAATAGATAACCCATGGGGGGATAAGTATGTAAGTTATGTTCATGAAGCCAGCGGCTTTGGCTTTAAAGTTGTGAACGTTACTACCGGAACATACATAACCCTGGCGGATAGCGATTTCGTGTTTTAGTGATTACTATCCCCGCTCTTGAAACGCGATTGTACATCTATGAGAACTGCGACAAAAAAGAAGGCTAAGGCTGAAAAAATTGTTATTCCATCGCATTGGAATACCAGTGACGATGATGAGGTTAACCGCCGCCGCCTGCGGGCGCAAACAGAAGCGATGCATATTGCGGCGTTGAACCAAGGCGGAAATTATTTCACGGATTATTCAGTGCGGTCAGTGGGTAGCGGTAATGCCTATACTGTGGAAATACGTTCACTAACGGAAAGAATAAATAGCTGCACATGCGCTGACTATGACGGTAACTGCCTTGGAACATGCAAACACATTGAAAAAACCCTGATCTTCCTGAAAAAGAAGGGCGTGGGGAAGTTTAAAAAGGCATTGGGTGCTGGAAATCCAAGAACAGAAATTTTTGTGCATCCGCAAAACGATACAGTAAATATAATCTGGTCTGCTGATAAGGATTCCCATTTTATAGCACGGCGATTGGTTGGTGAATTTTTTTCAAGCTCCGGGCATTTGCTTGCGGAAGTTGAAATTGCCATTCCGGCAATTCGCCACGCAGTTGAGAAAGCTGGTGATGGTGCGACTGACTCTATCAGGTTATCGCGCAAGCTGGATATGGCTTACACCAGGGGACTGAATGCATCAAGGCGGCAGGCAACCAGGGAGCATTTCCTGCAGGATGTTCGTGATGGTACGAGCAGCCTGGAAATAATGAAGCTTCCGCTTTACAATTATCAGCAACAGGGAATGTTGCACCTGGCATTTGCTGAACGCGCTATTTTAGCTGATGAAATGGGGCTTGGCAAAACTGTTCAGGCTGTAGCGGCGTGTGAGTTGCTGCGCAGACTATATGGCATAAAGCGGGTATTGGTGGTATCGCCAACATCCCTGAAATCTGAGTGGGAAGAGCAGATTGCCAAATTCAGTGAACTAAGCAGTACTGTGGTAATGGGGCGCCGTCAGGATCGGTTATGTCAGTACGACTCTGATTCCTTCTTTATCCTTACCAATTATGAACAGATTCTGCGGGATAGAGATGATATTCAGCGCCTGATTGCGCCTGATGTGGTAATTCTGGACGAAGCGCAGCGCATTAAAAACTGGCGCACAAAAACTTCCAATACAATTAAACTGCTGCAGAGCCGCTTCGCTTTTGTGCTGACCGGTACACCGATAGAGAACCGTATAGATGATCTGTATTCAATTGTGCAGTTTCTTGATACCAGGTTTTTCGGCTCATTATTTCGATTCAATCGTGAATATTACCAGCTTGATGATAATGGCAAGCCGATAGGCTATAAAAATCTTGATGAATTACACGGTCGCGTGCGTCCGATACTTCTAAGACGCCGTAAGAGCGAGGTAGAAGGAGAATTGCCGGAACGTGTGGTGAATAATTATTTCGTGACGATGACCGATGAGCAGAACAGGCACTATGCGGATTATGAAGGAATCGTGGCAAAACTTGCATCAGTAGCTCAGAGAAGGGCATTGCTGCCGAAGGAATTCGACAGGCTTCAATTGTCACTGGCCAGTATGCGTATGCTCTGTGATACACCTTATATACTTGACGATAAGTGCCGTATCTGCCCGAAACTTGATGAACTCAGTCCTCTACTGGAGGAATTACTGGAAGATGAAAGCTGCAAAATCATCATTTTCTCCGAGTGGGAACGGATGCTGATGCTGGTGCGTGAACTGCTGATTAAGAGAGACATAGGACTATCATGGCACACAGGCTCAGTTGAGCAGAAAAAGCGTACGCAGGAAATCGGACGTTTCAAGAATGATCCGTTATGCCGGGTTTTTCTATCCACCGATGCCGGTAGTGTTGGCCTGAATCTCCAGATTGCCAATGTTGTTATTAATATGGATCTGCCATGGAACCCTGCGAAGCTTGAGCAGCGGATAGCGCGTGCATGGCGTAAACATCAGACGCGCTCAGTGCGGGTAATTAATTTAATCAGTGAGAACACCATTGAACATCGTATGCTCTCACTACTGAAGCAGAAGCAGGCATTAGCTGATAATGTGCTGGAGCTGGGGGGTGAAGCCTCAATGGATATGCCGTCAGGCCGTGCGGCTCTCATGGAGCGTTTGAATGAAATACTGGATCAAAGCAGCGTAGATAATAATGACAAACCTGACGTTAAACATGATGAAGAAGTAAAAGAGAGAACACCACTTGAGTATTTTCAAGGAGAAGTTTTAGCCAGTTTGAAACCCAGGCTCGTGCGAATGGAGGCTTATGAAAATACTGTTCTGGCAGTAGTGGAGGGAGAGGTGAATGAATCAGCGGCAGTTCTGCAGCAGCTTCTTGCGGATGCTGACCCTGAACAATCCCTGAAACTTGAAGTCCTCGATAATAACACCTATGCGGTTATTCAGCGTTTAATAGAATCAGGAGTGCTGGCCTGGGGTAATGCTCAGGTTGCGCCACTCCACCAGCAGGCTGCACAAGCAGCCGATATACAGCGTGAAGCGCGTCTGCGCCGCATCCGCGAAGTAAGGGAAATACTTGCGCAAGCTGAGCGAAAAATAAAAATGGCCGGGTTGCTTATCAGTGGGGGATTTAATACCGAGAGCCTGCCTGCACTGCATGAGGCACACAAGATTTATGTGAACGCCCTTGATATTGTAAATGCCATACAGAATATGGAGCAGAAGACTGCCTGCCTGAATGATATGATTCAAAAAGTAGCAACACAATTGACGGAATCAGGCGGGGATGACGCTACAGGCCTGCTGGAATCCATAAGTGAAATTCTTGAGTTATTTGAAGCTTGTTTGAATCATGAAATGATGGATGGAGTTTCGTAAAGAAGGCAACCTCTAACGCAGTACCTCGCGTTTGCCGGCGTGGTTGGGGGGGCTGATGATGCCTTCCTGCTCCATACGGTCGATAAGGTCGGCGGCTCGGTTATAACCTATCTTCAGGCGGCGCTGAATGTAACTGGTTGATGCTTTCTTCTCCAGGGTTACTATATTCACAGCCTCGCGGTATAAATCCCCGCCTTCGCCGTCCCCGCCTTCCGCTGCGGCTTCTTCTTCATCATCGCGGGTGATATCCTCAATATAACTAGGCTCGCCCTGTTCCTTCAGGAATTTGACAACTGCTTCAACTTCATCGTCCTTCACGAAAGGCCCATGCACGCGGGAGATTTTACCGCCGCCAGCCATATACAACATGTCACCCATGCCAAGCAGTTGCTCAGCCCCTTGTTCGCCCAATATCGTCCGGCTGTCAATTTTAGATGTTACCTGGAAACTGATACGGGTAGGGAAGTTCGCTTTAATAACGCCGGTAATTACGTCCACCGATGGCCGCTGCGTTGCCATTACAATATGAATGCCAGCCGCACGCGCCATCTGCGCCAGGCGCTGGATTGAACCTTCAATGTCCTTACCCGCTACTATCATCAGGTCGGCCATTTCATCCACCACCACCACAATCAGGGGCAGGGGGTTCATATCAATTGGCATTTCCTCCACCACCGGTTTGCCGCTGTCAGGATCATACCCGGTTTGAACGTTGCGGGTCAGTACCTCGCCATTTTGTATGGCTTCCCTGATTTTATCGTTATATCCGCCAATGTTGCGCACACCAAGGTTAGACATCAGCCGATAGCGGTTTTCCATTTCTTTTACTGTCCATTTCAGGGCAACCACTGCCTTGCCTGGCTCAGTCACCACCGGAGCCAGCAGATGCGGGATGCCATCATAAACTGAAAGCTCCAGCATTTTCGGGTCAATCATGATAAATTTGCATTCATCCGGCGTAAGGCGGTAGAGCAGTGATAGGATCATGGCGTTAACCGAAACCGATTTGCCGGAGCCGGTAGTTCCCGCCATTAAAAGGTGCGGCATTTTCGCAAGGTCAACCGTTACCTGCTCGCCGCCGATATCCTTACCCAGGGCAACGGGGAGTTTCGCTTCGTTTTTCTTGAACTGGGGTGACTCAAGCAGTTCACGGAAATACACGGTTTCCCTGGTGGCGTTAGGTAGTTCTATGCCAATGGCATTTTTGCCGGGTATTACACTGATGCGCGCTGATAACGCGCTCATTGAGCGGGCTATATCATCCGCCAGGCCGATTACTCTTGATGTCTTGATGCCTGGCGCCGGTTCCAGTTCATACAAGGTAACAACCGGTCCTGGCCTGATTTTGTTAATTTTGCCCTGCACGCCAAAATCCACCAGAACAGATTCCAGCATCTTGGCATTCTGCGCCAGGGCGGATTCGCTGATGGTTTCCTTTTTGCGTTTAGGCGGCGCGG
This sequence comes from uncultured Rickettsiales bacterium, assembly GCA_964439415.1. Taxonomy (GTDB): domain Bacteria; phylum Pseudomonadota; class Alphaproteobacteria; order Rickettsiales; family CAZAGG01; genus CAYTOJ01. Next base: position 1,917 of record CAYTOJ010000013.1, on the reverse strand, counting down.
TGAATAAGTTGGATGGCGGCAGTTCAAATTCCCGCGTTTCATGAAATTTCAGACTCTGCTGGGATTTGTTACTAGCCTGGCGGCGTTTGCGTGAGGTATGCTCCTGCGTTTCTTCCACCTCCTCAGGGGCGGCTTTTCTGATGATAACGCTGTCATCCTCCGCTGCGGCTTTCCGCCTTCTGCGCACTACCGGCGGCGGTGCTTCTTCAACTTCCTCATACTCAACCGTGCGGGACATTAAACTGACAAGAAAATTACGCGCCAAACACAGCCAGTGCTCAGCCAGGTAATAGGCATTCAGGGCAATATACTTCCACTGCGCCATGCTCATACCAAAAGAATAACCGTATACGGCTACAAAAAATCCCAGCAGTATGATGCCAATCAGAATGTTTAAAGAATCAGGTAAGGCGCTTCCCAGCAGATCGCCCATGAATCCGCCAAGCCCTGATGCCATGGGCCAGGCTTTGGGTTGACCGAACAGTGAAAACAGCCACGAGCCAGCAATAATGGCGGCAAGCAGGCTTGCAAAGCGTAGCCACATTCTGCTGATCGGGCGGCCGGATAGAATCATTACTCCCCAGCTTGCCAGTACGGGAATTATGAAAAAAGCGGTTATGCCCATCACCTGCAGAAAAATATCCGCGGCGCAGGAGCCGGTGAAACCCAGAATATTCCGTGGTTTGCTTCCGGTTACGGTATTAAATGATGGATCACCGGAATTATAAGTAGCCAGTGCCACCAGTAAGCCCAGGCTGAGAATCAGGCATAATACCCCCCCCAGCCGACTAAGCAGAAACTTCCAATAATATTCCAGGCTCTCATTCATTGTTGTTATCAAATCGCTACCACTAACTGTATAGTCAGTAGATAACAGAAAATTCTAACAATTAGTTTATTCTGGAGGAGAAAATATATAACTCCCCAGATATCGGTACTACCTCTCGGCTTCCCCCCCCGCAAGCAGTGGGGGAGACAAGCAACGTACATCTAGACCAGCAGACCTGGGGAGTTACGAAAATATATAACTGCCGATGTTTGAGAGCCTGTATGATGTAAGTTAGTTAGTTCTTCACAGCTATAGCACTATTTAGACACACTACCCTGTCGCAGTCTTAAATGGGGGCTAATAGACTCTGACGCAAGATTATTTTCTGCGGAATCAGGAGCTTGTTTAGTATCATATATAGCATTACTAACTAGCTGTATGGTTTGCCATTCTACTGATTTTCCGGTCAGTAATCGCTCCATTTTATCATAAGTAAGTGATGGATTTTGCTTGTGGAGTTCTCGCGCCTTTTCATTAGCGGCAAGATTATCCCAATCTGCAAAGTCCTCAGGTAAACCAAGATGCGCCCTTAAAGCACCTACAGCGTTATTTCTCTCATTTTTAACATTATTAATGTAGGGAACCGTTTCAGCAAAAGCTTTCTGGAATGCTTGAAATTTCTTATCTGAGACTGGCCTGCCGTAAGACAGATCATCCAATGTTGTTTTTGATACTTCTACACCTTGTTCTCTCAAGAAGTTTAGCAGGTGAGTATGAGTAAATGGCAGTTCTTGAAGTGCTTGCTGCATTTCCACACTGGTTTGCGGCACGGCAGGCTCTGGTGCTGTTGCACCGACACTACTGACCAGATGAGAATCATCAATAAGTATACCAAATGCACCAAAAAACTTTTTAGCGTATTGAGTTATTATCCTTCTCTGCTCATCAAGGCCTCTTAAACTATCATCTGGCGGAAAAACATTGAGCGGGGTTACACTGGTTATATCATAAAAGCGCTTTCCGTCTGGAGATTCTTGTACAAAATTAATCCGTGGAACAGTTACAGGAATATCTATGCCTTGTGCATCAGTAGTTATAATGCCCCCCTAAAATAGGATCAGCGTATAAGCGAGAGAGTCCGCTATAGA
>CAYTOJ010000012.1:0-25633 GCA_964439415.1 uncultured Rickettsiales bacterium | reverse complement strand
TTTATGTTTTGAGTGTATTTTTATACCTCTCGCAACTCAAGGGTGCGATAGGTATGTATAAATAATTCCTTATATTTTGGTTCACAACTAATTACTCTGCTGTAACCATTCAGATGGAATTTTAATAATTCTTATTCTTAATTTAAATGTGAGGTAACAGTTGTGGCTAAATTAGTAATTCGTGGCGGTAATGATGATAATGACTTAACCGCTGATTATGCGGATACTCTGATTGGAGGAAAAGGTAATGATGAATTGAGTTCAGTAGGGGGAAAAGGTTGGAATGTTTTATACGGCAATAGCGGCGATGATGATCTGACCGGTTTTATGTATGATGAGCTTTACGGCGGTAAAGGTGACGATCACCTGAGTGCTCTTGGCGGTTTTGGTCATAATCTGCTGAATGGAGGGACTGGTAACGATGTGCTGATGGCCGGCTACGGAGATACTTTGTATGGCGGTGAAGGTGATGATGAGATTTTTTTCCATCGTGGTGGTAATACAGCCAGTGGTGGCAAGGGGCATGATGAATTTCAGATAGCGTCCTGGCGGTTGCCTAATGACGTAAATATAATCACTGATTTTAAACCAGGTAGTGATAAACTGGAGATAAAGCACATACAGGGTTTGAAATCGTTTAAAAATCTGGAAATTACCCAGGATGGCAAGGATGCTTTGATATCCTTCGGCGATATTGAAATTGCTCTACTCAAAAATATCAATGCTGATCAACTTAAAGCCAGTGATTTTGATATAGATAAAGTTGAAAAATATTACACTAATATTAAGCCTGATGATTTCGTGAAAGTGATTGATAATCCATATCTGCCGAAAATAGCCGGGTCGCATTATACATATGAAGCTGCAACGCCAGAAGGGTTGGAGCGGGTAGAAGTGAACGTGCTGAATGAGACCAGAATGATACTTGGTGTTGAAGCTACGGTAGTGCGTGACATAGTATACCTGGATGGTAAGATCGTGGAGGATACTTACGATTGGTTCGCTCAGGACAAGAAGGGGAATGTATGGTACTTCGGTGAAGATGTAACTGATTATATCTACGATGATCAAGGCAAATTTATCGGCACTGAAAAGGCCGGTTCCTGGGAGGCCGGTGTAGACGGTGCTCAGGCAGGAATACTTATGTATTCCAGGCCGGACAGGCATATTGGTGACACTTATCTGCAGGAGTATTATGCAGGGGAGGCAGAAGATACGGCATCCGTATTAAGCGATGATGCGGTAGTAGAACTTGCAAAGAAAACTTATCATGATGTAATTCAAACATATGATTTCACGCCTCTGGATCAATCTGCTGAGGAGTATAAATACTATGCTGAAAATGTAGGTTTAATTAAGATAATAAACCTGGATACCGGGAAGCAGCTGGAGCTTATTGATTATTCAATAGGAGCCTGAGCAAGCATATCTGATACGGGCTTCGGTATAGAAGCGCAGGGATGTTCAATACTAAAGTCAGTTACTCCCGCTTTAAGCGGGAGTAACTGGTTCCCTCTGGTTTTTCATTGCATAATTACATGATATACCTGTCGCACTTCGAGAATGCGATAGGTATATACTGCTCGTGAATTAAGCATAAGAATCCGCACATCGAAAACGCGAGCAGAGGGGTATTAAGGCGGCTACATATTACTGCTGTGCCAGGCTTCGCAGCAGCCTTTTGCCAAGGTGCGCACACGCAGTATATAGGATGCGCGGGATGTGACGCTGATAACGCCACGCGCATCAAGCAGGTTAAAGCTGTGGCTGGCCTTGATGCATTGATCAAAAGCGGGCAGGGGGAGGTTTCTGGCAAGCAGCGCCTGGCATTCCTTTTCAGCATCGTTGAAATGGCGGAAGAGAATTTCAGTATCGGCAAATTCCAGGTTAAAAGCTGAAAACTCACGTTCAGCTCGTTTGAAAACATCGCCGTAGGTAAAACCACCAGGCTGGCCTTTAAGCCCGTTCCAATCCAGATCATACACGTTTTCCACGCCCTGAATAAACATGGATAGCCGCTCCAAACCGTAGGTCAGTTCTCCGGCGACCGGAAAACACTCCACACCGCCAACCTGCTGCATATAGGTGAACTGCGAGACTTCCATGCCATCGCACCAGACTTCCCAGCCTAGTCCCCAGGCTCCGAGTGTCGGGCTTTCCCAGTCGTCCTCCACGAATCTTATATCATGTTCCAGCGGGTTGATGCCAAGGCGTTGCAGGCTCTCCAGATACAAATCCTGAATGTTATCAGGGGATGGTTTTAAAATCACCTGGTACTGGTAATAATGTTGCAAACGGTTGGGGTTCTCGCCGTAGCGGCCATCCCTGGGGCGGCGGCTTGGCTGAACATAGGCGCAGTTCCATGCGTTTTTGCCAAGCGTGCGCAGCGTGGTTGCGGGGTGGAAAGTGCCGGCGCCTACTTCCATATCATATGGTTGCAGGATAACACACCCGTGCCCCGCCCAGAAATTCTGGAGGGTTAGAATTACATCTTGAAAAGATTTAGTCATGCGAGCATACCTATTGCACATCATTAAGGGCTGTGTAAATGGTAATATTATGAATGAGATTGCGCAAATCGGTACGGATTTATCCAGAAACTACGATGACGCTTTGTTCCAGCAGGTACGGGAGGAACTGAGCGATAGGGGTTTTTTTGTCACGCAGATGGATAAGCTGGTATCCTGGGCGCGGGCTGGCTCCATGTGGCCGATGACTTTCGGTCTGGCTTGCTGCGCCGTGGAGATGATGCACAGTGCCGCTGCGCGTTATGATCTTGACCGTTTTGGAACTGTATTCCGCCCAAGTCCAAGGCAGTCAGACGTTATGATAGTGGCAGGCACGCTTACTAACAAGATGGCTCCTGCACTGCGCAAGGTATACGACCAGATGAGCGAGCCGCGTTATGTGATTTCCATGGGTAGCTGTGCTAATGGCGGCGGTTATTACCATTATTCATACTCAGTGGTGCGCGGTTGTGACCGCATAGTGCCTGTGGATGTTTATGTTCCAGGTTGCCCGCCAACGGCTGAGGCGCTTTTGTATGGCATAATGCAGCTACAGAAGAAAATCAGGAAAACCGGAACTATCAGAAGATAGAGAATGACTGATATAAAAATCAAGCGGGCGCTGATTTCAGTTTCCGATAAGACAGGCATATTGGAGTTTGCCGGGGTGCTGGAGTCTTACGGGGTGGAAATTCTATCCACCGGCGGTACGGCTAAAATGCTGCGGGAAAGCGGCATTGCAGTTACGGATGTGGAAAACTATACGGGTTTTCCTGAAATGCTGGACGGGCGGGTAAAAACCCTGCACCCCAAAATTCACGGTGGTTTGCTTGGCATCAGGGAAAATCCCGCTCATAAATCCGCGATGGAGGCGCATGATATAGGCGAGATTGATCTGCTTGTGGTGAATCTCTACCCGTTCGCGGAAACTGTGGCAGGTAAAGCCGACTTTGAGGAATGTATTGAAAATATTGACATTGGCGGCCCGGCTATGCTGCGCTCAGCGGCGAAGAATCATAAATACGTTGTGGTTGTCTCTAACCCGCTGGATTATAAGTTGATCTTAAGCGAGCTTAAAAAGAATGATGGCAGTGTCAGTGATGATACCAGAATAAAACTGGCGCGTAAAGTGTTTACCCACACGGCTGAATATGATGCTGCTATTGCCAACTGGCTGAATGAAGGTGCTGGCGTACAGTTTCCGGAAACCCTGCTTGTTACGGCGCGCCTGAAGCAAAACTTGCGTTATGGCGAGAATCCGCATCAAAAGGCGGCTTTTTACGCGCCGCGCCAATCCTATGGACTCAGTGCAGCGGTACAGCTACAGGGCAAGGAACTTTCATATAATAACATCAGCGATGCTGAGGCAGCGTTCAGCCTGATTGGCGAATTTGCTGAGCCGGCGGCTGCTATTATCAAACACGCCAACCCATGCGGTGTTGCCCTAGGGAGTGATTTAGCAGAAGCTTTTAAAGCGGCTCTGGCCTGCGACCCCGTTAGTGCTTTTGGCGGTATAGTTGCTTTGAACCGCAATGTAGATGGTGCAACGGCCACACAAATGGCGGAAATTTTTTTCGAGGTGATTATAGCTCCATCCTTCAGCCAGGATGCTTTGAATATATTATCACTTAAGAAGAACCTGAGGCTACTGGCTGCGCCTGATATATCGGATAATAGCCCGGCACTGGAAATAAAATCATCCGGCGGCGGAATTCTGGTGCAGGAAAAAGATACCGCAATGGTAAGCGAGGCGGACTTGAAATTCGTCACCACAAAAAAACCAACCGCTGATCAGCTTAAAGATTTGATATTTGCTTTGAAAGTAGTGAAACATGTTAAATCCAATGGAATAGTAACGGCCTTGAACGGCCGGGTGATTGGCATCGGCGCGGGGCAGACCAGCCGGGTAAAAAGCGTGCATCTGGCATGTGAGAAAGTTAAGGCGGGTGCGGTGCTGGCATCCGATGCGTTTCTGCCATTCGCGGATAATGTTGAAGTAGCGGCTGAGTTTGGTATCAGCGCGATAATTCAGCCAGGCGGATCGCTGCGGGATAACGAGGTGATAGAGGCGGCGGATAAACACGGCATTGCAATGGTGATTTCATCACTGCGGCATTTTAAGCATTGATTTTATAAAAAGAATATACGGGAGAGAAAAATGGAATTGAAGTTCGGCGATATCAAAGGCGCGAAGTATAATATCGCCGTCACTGCAGTTTTTGAGGACTGCCAATTTCCGAAATTAACTAAAGAGATGGACGGGAAAAGCGGCGGTAAAATTTCCAAGGCCTGCGCACTGCGTAAATTCAAAGGTAAAAAAGGTGAATTCCTGCTTTTTCTGTTTCCTGATAATCTGGGGCTGGATGCGCTGATTCTTGCAGGGTTCGGCAAACCGGGGGAGATCACCGCCAAAACCGCCCAATCAGTCGGTGGTGCGCTGATACCTTACATCAACCGTCACCGCCTGGCTGGTGCGGCTGTTCTGCTGGACGATGCATGGGAAGGGGTGAAACTTCCAATACATGAGATTGCTGCGAATATGGCTTTTGGAGCAAGGCTTAAAGACTACCGCTTCGATAAATACAGAACCAAACAGAAGGAGGATGAAAAACCAACCCTGCAAACTCTGGATATTCTGCTGCCTGACCCGGCCAAAGCTGAAAATATCTATGGGGATATGGATAAAATCGTGCAGGCGGTATATCACACCAGAGACCTGGTGAGTGAACCTGCGAACATAATCAACCCTGAAACTCTGGCTGCAAGTTGTAAGCATCTGTCCAGTCTGGGTATAGAGGTGGAAGTGCTGGGGGAGGATAAACTCTGCACACTGGGCATGAACGCTCTGCTTGGGGTAGGGCAGGGTAGCCGCATGGAATCGCATGTAGTGTCACTGGTCTGGCGCGGCGATAAAAACAGTCAGGAAACGCCACTGGCCTTGGTTGGCAAGGGCATTACATTTGATAGCGGCGGTATCAGCATCAAACCATCCGGCGGGATGGAAGAAATGAAGTGGGACATGGCAGGCGCGGCCACGGTGATAGGTGTAATCAAAGCGCTGGCGCTTAGGAAAGCGAAGGTGAATGTGGTTGGTGTGGTTGCACTGGCTGAGAATATGCCATCCTCAACTGCGCAGCGCCCGGGGGATGTGGTGAAGTCAATGTCCGGCCAGACAATTGAGGTGATCAATACCGATGCTGAGGGCAGGCTGATTCTGGCTGATGCATTGTGGTATACGCAGGAGAAGTTCAAACCCGCAAGTGTGATTGACCTGGCCACATTGACCGGCGCGGTGATAGTGGCGCTGGGAAGCTTCAAAGCGGGAGCATTTGCGAATTCAGAGGAACTTCTGAACAAACTTATAACCAGCGGCAAGGAAGTGGGTGAGCCATTATGGGAACTGCCGCTGGGTGAGGAATACGATAAACAGATAAACTCCGACATTGCCGATATGAAAAACGTGGGCGAGAGCCGGGAGGCCGGAAGCACATCTGGCGCTATATTCCTCCAGCGTTTTATCAAGGAAGGGGTTACTTGGGCGCACCTTGACATTGCCGGGGTAGCCTGGGGCAAGAAGGATACCGACACCTGCCCGAAAGGTGCAACCGCCTTTGGCCTTCGCCTTTTAGAGCGTTATATCAGGGATAATCTGGAAAAGTAGTATGACAGTTCTGGCGGTTAATTTCTATGAGCTGGCGCTGGATCCGGCTTTGAAGGTAGTGCCGCCACTGGCTCTAAAGGCATATGAGCAGGGAGCCAGGGCGGTGATTCTCGCAGCTAACGAGAACAGCCTGGAGGAACTTAATAAAGCGATCTGGACATTCAAGCAGGATGCCTTCATCCCTCACGGTACTAAAGCAGATGGGAAGGCGGAGCGCCAGCCTATCTATCTGACTTTGACTGAGGAAAACCCCAACCAGGCCACAATCGCCATCATTACGGATGGCCGTATGCCACAGCTTCCCTTTGAGAGGGTATACGATATTTTTGATGGAACTATTGAAACTGAACTGGCATCAGCCAAAGCGCGCCAGCAGGCATACCAGAACAGTGGGGCGGCAGTTACATATTTTAAACAAAATCCCCAAGGCGGCTGGGATAAGGTGTAATGCGCACGGGTTGGCGGGTGGCGTGCGCAAAATATAAACAACTGCACCTAAAACGCTCTTCTAGTATTTTAAGTATAGTTAAATTTCATTAACCTGTAATTGAGTGCTGGCGCATTTTCTGGTAATGTATCCCTCTTTTAGAAATGGGGGGTACTTGGCGCGGGTTGAGGAATTACAGTTAGAAGCTTTATTTAATCGGCTCAAACAAGCCCTGCCGGGTTTGTTTGGGAACGGGGATGACTTACCTGCAATGGTAAGCTCTACCTATGGGCAAAGCAGCCGCTTTTTTCATGGTAATAACCACCTGCTGGAAATGGCCGGGCAGGAAACGCCATATTTCAAGCAGGCTTTTGCCGGGCTGAAAGATGCAATAACGCAGGCTCATGGATCGGGTATCACAGCTGAGGAAGAGAAATTTCTTAAAGCAGTTCACTTAGTTGCGGCACTTGGGCACGATACTGAATACCATATAGACGGCCAGATAAGCCAATTCGCTGAAGCAAATGGAGTTCAGGAGTATATTGACCTTCATGCTGATAATTCCGCAAGCATTAAAAGGGATTGGGTACAAGCTGATGCACCGGTGAAAATGGCGCTGGATATGTTTGGTGAAGGTGAGGGTGGCAAGTTTACTCCCCAAACAGGGCGGAATGAATTAATCAGTGCTGTTTCTACCTCAAGGTTTCTACAAAAGAGAAATTTCACCCTTGAAGGCGTGGAGGATTTTGACAAGCAGGAATTTAGTCTGGCCGTTGCCGCCTGTATTGAAGCCAGCAGGCCGTTCAGAACACCTGAACAGTATCAGGAAGCTATGAACAGAGTGGCCGCCACACTAAAAGAATATTTCAAAACAAAACCAAACTATAATGATGATGTTACAAACCGCCGGGTAAACCTGATTATGGGTGTTGCCACAATAATGGCGAATCAGGATGTTTTCGCTTTCCTGGGTAACAGAATTCCACCAGCAAAGCCGAACGTTGTCAGCGTACAGGAAACCTTCAGGGGTGGGGAACTTTTAGTAACCGAGGAAGCAAATAAAGCATTGCAGCAGGCTGTTACGCCGGGTGATTATGCTGCTTATGATTTACTTGCTCCCAGTTTTAAACGCGTGCGCCTTTATGAAAAGGTATTACCGCATGGTAAGAACAATATATTCCACGGTTTCAAGCTGCAAGGCGATCATGATATTCACTTCCCGCCAGTTCAGCAGGTGCTGGAATGGAATAATGCCGCTAGAGCTGAAGATTCCTTAAGCGGTAATGCCGATATTGCTAATATCGCGCACAAAGCCAGAGTGGCGGCACTGGTGCTGGTACACGCCATTGCGCTGGCGCATGAGAATGATAAAAAATACGCGCTAAAAATAGATCACAATACTAAATTGGCGGATTTATTAGCCGGTATGCCGGAGAGGCGTATACGCGGAATTATTTTAGGTGAATTACGCGAAGCTGAAGGCGAATCTCCTGTACCATCAGTAAATGCGGTGGAAGCTGACAGGCATACTCGAACTGATGCAGAGAGCAAGGCGGTACGTATTGCAGTCAAGGTTTTAAGCGATCGCAGGCATGGCCTGCCTAATGACATAACCAATTCCCCCATTGCCAGGGCAATTCTGGAGAAGGTGGGCATTAGTGGAGTTGACAGTTTATACCAGGCTGCGGAGAAGCATTTTTTCACTGATGCTGGTGATAAAGCCAAAGCGGAAGCTTTTCTGGAAACCTGTAAGCAAGTTTTAGGAAAAGAGAGGGTGGAGGAGCTGCAAGCCTCTATACCAGCATCCATGCGGTCAAGACTGGCAGTAAATGCATTGGCTAAACAGGGATATATTAGCAAGGATATTCAACAAGAGGGCGTGTAATTTTTAGCGTCTATTTTCTTCAACGGCAGCGTAATAGCGGGCGGATTTGGTTTTAAGAAATTTATCGAAGGGTATTTCTTCCTGCTTGATGAATCCGCTTTGCGGCAGCAGGCCTTGCGATACCATCTCCACCACTGCGGCGGCTGAGGAGGCGGTAGTCCAGGATATTGCCCGCCAGCTTATTCCGTCTATCTCCACCGGGTAATAGGCGCGCACAAATTCCTGCCGGGTGAGTATCTCCGCGCCCCTTATAGAGTCCCGCCAGCCTTCCACTATGGCGTATACATACACTACATCCTCATTCACCGGGGGTTTGGCGTTCACCAGGATTTCCCCGGCTAACTTCCGGTTATCCCGCATGTGCAGTTCATGGAAGAAAAAGCGCATCAATTCGCAGTGGCCGGGGTAGCGGATGGTTTTGTAATTAAGCTCCCGTACCTGTCCCTGGTATGTTTCGCACATAGTGCCAAGCCCACCGGATGTTGTAAAGGCCTCCAGCTTCAGGCCGTTAATGAACAGTGTTTCAAGGTCTTCCATCGGCGGAACCATTTTCGTAGTTCCGCCGGAAATCACTTCACAATCGTTCAGGTATTCATTCACCACACCCTCCGATGACCAGTTGAATGCATAGCCCAGAAGGCCGGATGGATGCTGTGGCAGAGCGCCAACGCGCAGCGATATGCTGCGTATGCGCTTGAAATCCCGCGCCAGACTTGCGCCTACTATGCCGATAAGTCCGGGAGCCAGGCCGCACTGCGGTGCCATAACCCCTTTGGATGTTGGAGCCAGCTCTAAAATCCGCTTGGTGGTTGGAACATCCTCAGTCAGGTCAAAATAATGTTTGCCTGATAAATGCGCCGCTTCAGCAATAGCGCGGCATAAGTTATACGGCAGGCATGAAATTACTGCATCAACGCCGTTTAATGCACTGCCAAGAGTTGCTGGGTTAGTTACATCCCCCACAATCATTTTAATTTTAAGATCGGGGCGGTCGTTAGTGTCCATCCCCGTTACCTCAAAGCCGCCTTTAGCCAGCAGAGTCGCCACCAGCGACCCTACTTTGCCCATCCCTACAACCAGTACATGCTTAATCATAGGAGATACAAGTTACTTATTAGGTTATTCTTTAATGAACACGTTAGCTATTCTTTTGATAATAGCGATCAATTCAGCTTCCGTTTCATCGGTAAGTTTCTGTTCCTTGGCGATTTTATCCAGAAGCGGCTTGTGGGCTGAACGCAGTTCCCGCAGCAGTGCCTGTTCAAATTTGGTGACATCACCGCGATCCATTTTGTCCAGATAACCCTTCACGCCGGAATAAATCACGCATACCTGCTCCTCCACCAACAGGGGGGAGAACTGGCTTTGCTTCAATATCTCAGTCAGGCGCTGGCCACGGGCGATAAGCTTACGGGTTGCCGGGTCAAGGTCGGAACCGAACTGCGCGAACGCTTCCATTTCACGGAACTGCGCCAGTTCCAGTTTAATGGAGCCTGCAACCTGCTTCATCGCTTTAATCTGCGCAGCGGAACCCACACGGCTGACTGAAAGCCCAACATTCACCGCCGGGCGCACGCCTTTATAGAAAAGGTCAGTCTCCAGGAATATCTGGCCATCAGTAATGGAGATAACATTGGTTGGAACATAAGCCGATACGTCCCCCGCCTGCGTTTCAATCACCGGCAGCGCGGTTAATGAGCCTGCGCCTTTATCGTCAGACATTTTGGCGGCGCGCTCTAAAAGACGGGAGTGCAGATAGAAAACATCCCCCGGATACGCCTCGCGCCCAGGCGGGCGGCGCAGCAGCAGGGACATCTGCCTGTAGGCAACCGCGTGTTTGGAGAGATCATCATAAATTATCAATGCGTGCATTCCGTTATCGCGGAAAAACTCACCCATTGCCGCGCCTGTATAAGGCGCAAGATACTGCATCGGCGCAGGGTCAGAAGCGGTGGCGGCTACCACTATCGTGTAATCCATCGCGCCGCTTTCTTCTAATTTGCGCACAACCTGCGCAACTGTGGAGCGTTTCTGGCCGATAGCCACATATATACAGTAAAGTTTTTTACTCTCATCACCGGAAGCGTTGATTTCTTTCTGATTAAGGATAGTATCCAGTGCTACTGCGGTTTTGCCGGTCTGGCGATCGCCTATTATAAGCTCACGCTGGCCGCGCCCGATTGGAATCAGGCTGTCAATGGCTTTAAGGCCGGTCTGCATAGGCTCATGCACAGATTTTCTATAAACAATACCCGGTGCTTTAACCTCCACGCGGGATTTTGTTTTTGATTTTATTGCCCCTTTTCCATCCAGCGGATTGCCCAGAGCATCCACCACGCGGCCTAATAATTCCTTACCCGTTGGCACTTCAACTATGGACTTGGTGCGCTTAACCAGGTCGCCTTCCTTAACCGCCCGGTCGTCCCCAAAAATCACGATACCGACGGATGATGCTTCCAGATTCAAAGCCATACCCTTAACACCGCCGGGGAACTCAACCATCTCGCCAGCCTGGATATTCTCCAGCCCATAGGCGCGGGCAATACCATCCCCCACGCTAACTACCTGGCCTACTTCAGCAAATTCTGAGGTAAAATCAAACCCGGCAATCTGTTTTTTTATGATTTCCGAGATTTCGGAAGCGTTTATTTCCATTCGTACAGTCCTTAATATCTTACATATTTTGCTTAGGCTAAATCAAAAAACTCCCTTGATGTCAAACTAATATATAAATTGCAAAGCGGCAATGCAGAGGCATAATCCACCCTTGGCTTAACAACTTGCGGGAATTTGCATGAACAGGGCTTTAGCGGCGGATGAGCCGCTTGATAACAACGGAATGTCGGATGAAAAGGCGGATAAGCCGAAAACCCGAGCCGTTAATGTTGAAACCAATGCGCCAATTGTTCGGGAGTTGGAGAAAAAGCGGGAAGAGGCCAGGGTAGGCGGTGGCCAGAAGAAGATAGACGCGCAGCACGCCAAGGGCAAGCTCACAGCGCGGGAGCGGATAAGCGTACTGCTGGATACCGATTCCTTCGAGGAATTCGATATGTTCATTGAGCACCGTGGCTCGGCTTTTGGTATGGATGAGCATTCAATCCCCGGTGATGGAGTTGTGACGGGGCACGGAACCATAAATGGCCGCCCGGTTTTTATATACAGCCAGGATTTTACTGTGCTGGGAGGCTCATTAGGCGAGGCACACGCTCGTAAAATCTGCAAAGTTATGGATATGGCCTTGAAGGTGGGGGCACCTGTAATAGGCATCTGTGATTCCGGCGGTGCACGCATTCAGGAAGGCGTGGATTCGCTGGGTGGATATGGTGAGATTTTCCAGCGCAATGTAATAGCCAGTGGCGTAGTGCCGCAGATTTCCCTGATTATGGGGCCATCAGCTGGCGGGGCGGTTTATTCCCCGGCGCTCACTGATTTTACCATGATGGTGCGCGGCACTTCATATATGTACGTCACCGGACCGGATGTGGTGAAAACCGTCACTCACGAGAAAGTCACGCACGAGGAACTGGGCGGGGCGGATACCCATACCCGTAAAACCGGCGTAGCTGATTTATGCTTCGATAACGATATTGAACTGCTTACTCAGGCACGCCGTTTGCTGGGATTTCTGCCGCTTTCCAACCGGGAAGCACCGCCATACCGCCCCACTAACGACCCTGGTGACAGGGTGGAGATGTCCCTCAACACATTAATTCCTGAGAACGCCAGCCGTCCGTATGACATGCGCGAACTGGTGGAGCGGGTGATTGACGATGGTGATTTCTTTGAACTGCAACCGGAATTTGCTAAAAATATTCTGACAGGCTTTGCGCGGATGGAAGGGCATGTAGTGGGCATAGTGGCGAATCAGCCGCTGCATCTGGCCGGTTGCCTGGATATTGACGCATCCCGTAAGGCAGGGCGTTTTGTGCGCTTCTGTGATGCTTTTAATATACCCATCATCAGTTTTGTTGATGTACCCGGTTTCCTGCCAGGCATAGCGCAAGAATATAATGGCATTATCAAGCACGGCGCGAAGCTTTTATATGCATACGCAGAAGCCACAGTTCCCAAAATAACGGTTATTACACGCAAAGCCTACGGCGGCGCATACATTGTTATGGGTTCCAAGCACCTGCGGGGGGATATAAACTACGCCTGGCCATCAGCGGAGATTGCGGTAATGGGGCCTAAAGGCGCGGTGGAGATTATTTTCCGTGGCCTTTCCAAAGATGAGATTGACAAAAAAGCCGAGGAATACCGCCGTAAATTAGCCAGCCCGTTTGTGGCGGCCTCACGGGGATTTCTGGATGATATTATCCGCCCGCAGAACACCAGATGGCGCATCTGCAAAGGTCTGGCCACCATCCGCCACAAAAAGCTCGATAACCCATGGAAAAAACACGATAATCTTCCGCTGTAGCAGTGGAGTATGATTAGACCTCTCTCCAAACTCTACTGCGCTGGCAAACTCGCTTGTCGCTGGCTGCGCTAAGCTACACAAATGAGGTTTACTCATTTGGTAGTTAAGCTTAGCTCTCAAATCCGCATGTACTTCTTTGTACACTTGCGTTTTTGCGATGCTCGCTTCGCGCATTTTGCTCACCGCAGCGAGTTCCGAAAGAGGTCTATTATATAGGCAATGCCAATATTTGAGAAATTACCGAAAATTATATAGCACTCTTGAAGTGCAATTAGGTATATCCTTTATGTTTGCGCATGGCCGCTCACCCTACGCTAAAGCTTCGGTAGGCATGGCTTCAGGCGACAGGCAAGCCAACCCCATGCGCGTATATACCCTGAAGCTGTTGCGTAAAACGCAGAGCGATGGGAAAAATGTATATACTGCTCACGTTATAACTACAAAGAATCCGCACTTTAGTATACGCGAGCAGTATATAGTTGCTGGAAATTCTATCTTGCTGCTTTGCTTGCCTTGACTTTGCCCAGCAAACGCAATGGTGAGTAGCCCAGCACTGACTTGGCGATTAAATGCACACCAGCCACCAAGGCCACCAGGCACAGCGCGTGAACTTCCATGAAGTGTGATATAGCCACATAAAAAACTATAAATGCACCACTAACAAAATCAGATGCCTTCTCAAACATAATTGCCCCGTAGATTGATAATTTGATAATGCATTATCATTATCAGTATCAGCGGCGAATGCAATATGAATATTGTATACGCGGCCATGCGATTTGAGACTGTTTATGCGGCCTCGCGGCCTTTGCCCTTAAGAGCCTGGGCTGATTTATGTTTTGGGTGTATTTTTAGATGATGTTCAGACTTGTTCTACACTGCTCGCGAATTAACTGCAAAGAATCCGCACTCTTCATACGCGAGCGGTATAGCATCAAAAAGACTGAATAAGGATAATTCGCCCCAGGATCTAAGTATTATTCTGCGAACCAGGTTCTTCCAGTGCGTACCCTGCGGAACGCACGGTGCGGATTAAGTCAGCCTCGGTTTCATCGAAGCTCAAGGCTTTACGCAGGCGGCGGATGTGAACGTCAACCGTTCTAAGTTCCACGTAAATATCATGACCCCATACGGAATCCAGCAATTGCTCCCGCGAGAAAACCCGGCCTGGGTGTTCCATGAAATAACGCAGCAGCCTGAATTCAGTAGGGCCTAAATGCACTTCCTTACCGTTACGGCTGACACGGTGGGCGGTTAGATCCATTTTAACATCGGCAAATGCGAGCACTTTCTCGGATAATGACGGCCTGATTCGCCGCAAGACTGCCCGTATGCGCGCTATAAGTTCACTTGGTGAGAAGGGTTTTACGACATAATCATCCGCGCCGCAGTCCAGCCCGCGCACTCTGTCATCCTCCTCCCCTCTCGCTGAGAGCATGATTACTGGAATGTTTTTGGTGTCAGGGTTGCGGCGCATCTGGCGGCATACTTCAATGCCGGAGAGTGACGGCAGCATCCAGTCCAGCACTACTACATCGGGCTTTTTCTCCCGCAGTGCCATTAATGCTTCCTCACCGTCTGTTGCAGTGAATACCTTAAAGCCCTCCCGCTCGAGATTATATTTAAGAAGCGTTATTATCGCCTCTTCATCCTCGACCACTAGAATTTGCGGCTCCATGACCCCTACCCTGTTTTAAAAGCCTAACTTGCCTTACATAAGCTAAAATTTGATTAATTTACAGCCACTAACAACGCACACGTTAAGAACTATGACAAAATAGGCATTTTTTACGCTAATCGTTGCTATAAAGCAACACTACCTGCAAACATGGTAGAATCAGGAACTGCGCACTATGCGCTCAATCTCCCGCTCAACTATACTCTCCACCATACCTGGCAGGTTTGATTCCAGCCAGTTTTTCAAAATCGGGCGCATAGTCTCAATTATTATATCCTCAACTGTAGTGCCGGATCGGAATGCCAGAGCATGATCCATCACCTGGGTTTCCGACTCATCTTCAGGCTCCAGCGCGGTTTTGAGTTCACTGATTTTATTGACTGTGACCCTTGCCACCTCCTCGCTTATCAGTGGCTCAAGAACTTTTTCCATGCCGCCGTATTTATTATTATCATATGGCACTGTCGGCTCTTCCCGCATCACAGCCTCAGTAACGGGAGCCTCTTCCTGCACTTCAGCAGGCGCGGGTACTTCCGGCATTGGTGGAATTTCTGGCTGGCTGAAGCTATCAATCTCCCCCAGCAGGTCATGCGCAGGAGCACCACCAACAGGCTTATCAACAGCTTTATCCAAGGGTGATTCTGGCTTTACGACTTCCTGAACTGCCATTTCCTTGCGAATATCCACTACTGATCCATCATCCTGCACTAGATCGGTAAGCTCCAGGACATCCTCCTCTAAGCCTGGGGTATCATCCTCCGATATTATGCGCTTGATGGATTGCAGAATCTCATCCATCGAGGGGTCTTTCTCAGAAGGCTCAGTCGCCATAATCCTGCATGTTCCACATTTCCAGCATCATAAAAGCTGGATGCTACCTCACCATACATGGCTTAACAACCACCTGAACATCCTTTTCCACATAAATATGGTTAAAATCTAAAACCGGCAGGGTATTATGCACCTACTCCTACACAGGAGCTTTGACCTTGCGCTGCTTCTTCAAGCCTGCCAAGCACAAGATTTTGCTCTGCCTTGCTCATTCCACCACCTGCTAAAGAGGCTGCTACACCTGGCAAATTACCAGTTGTGATAGCAGCCTGTAAAATCAACTTCTGGGTCTGACTGCCAATTTGTAAACCTGGAAATTCATCAGCAAAATTAATGCCTTTAAGCAGGTTGGCCTGAAGTGTGTTGTTTGAGAATTCCGCAAGGGTTTGAAGAATAGGCGCACCTGTTCCTTGCCCTTTTATCTGCCCGGCCAGCTTTAATGCTGCGGTTTTGTATTCAGGATTCATTACATCGTCAGGCATATTCTGCAATGCTCCTTCCAGCATTGATCCTGCTTGTTCAGGCTTATCAGCAATAAGTGCTGAAATATGCTGAACAGCGGCGGGAATACCCATAGCCGCGAGGGTTTTGATAAGGTTTCTGTCACTATCCCTGAAGGCATCAGGCTGTTTCATGAAGTCCGGCTTGTTCTGCGCTATGAGGCTGCTACGCTGCGCATCGCTTAGTTCAGCCGCATCAACAACACCGTAATGCATAGCTGTGGCCGCGCCTACTTCCATGCTGGTAGCCGCAAACTGGAAAAATTTACCAGTTGCATCTGAAGCTTGTGTTTGTTTCGTAGTTAGCTCGTCCTTAAAGAGGCTTAAAAAAAGTACATTAAGACCCTCTAATGCCAACAAAGCATGCCTGTGTTCACTATCGTCAGTAATTATAGCCGCACCATGATATACCCACGGCCAACCACTGCCACTACTTCCGTCCCCGCCGCCACCGGAGCCTCGGGTAGATTCATTAGCAGCATCAACAGCTCTTTGATTAATCTTACTGAAGCCTTCTTCTCTACTACCAGGTCCGCTCCCTGTGTGACGTCTGCCAAACGTTCTATGAAGTTCAGAATTAGTTTCTTCACCCATATACCCCCCCATCAAATTTAATTTGCGCATTATACAGGTGCTGCATAGTAAACAAGGCTTGGAATATTAAATTATTGTTAAACAGATAGCACTCTGGTGGCTATAACCCGAACACAACTTGCAAAGCGTATTTTATTGGACTCAGGTAAGACTTCTCAAGTGCGCCCTGAACCTTACCTATACGGGAAATGTCAACTGCCCGGCATTGCTTGAGATTTATATGCCTGGGTTTATCCAGCGCATTCTCCATGCTTGGAGTTATATTTACTGCAAAAGGCCAGTTTTTGTGCCCTGGCAGGATTGGAGCAACAATAAACGTGCGTGAGCCTTGATTCACCAGATCTGATTGAAGAATTACGCATGGCCTCTTTTTCTGGGTTTCTGCGCTACGCACAGGTTCAAGATCAATCCACCTGATTTCAAACTGTTTATAGACCATCGGATAAAGTTACATCCCAGTCTGCCAGTTCTTTCTGATAGTTTAAATCTTCAGCCTCTTCCTTATTCGCCATCAATATTGCCTTCTCCAGTGTTCTCCGCTGCTCTTCCCGTAATAGCCTGTTTATGTATGCGCTTTTGTTATTGCCAGCAACAGTCGCCAGAAACGCCATAACCTCGCTATCCAGTGTAAAAGTGGCGCGTTGCGCTGTCATTATTAGCCTCCAAGGTATATATCGCTCTCAGAATATCATACCAATTGATATGATGCAATGGTGTGATAATAATACTCCTAATTATTCAATTTCTTATATTTTCTAAAATGATAAACTGTAATGGTCGAATTGCCTCTGTACATCCTGCTTGCTATGCAAAATACGCAGGATGATAAGTTCAGTGTCAGTTACCCTGAAGTAAAAACACCTGTTCCGATATGGAAATGCTCTAAGAGGCTGGGTCGATTTAATTTTTGAGTTTATTTTTTAGCAATTTTTACGATGTTTTAGAAGAAAAATTCGACCATAGCAGGGACTATGGACTAATTTTTTGACGACAAAACAGCGTAAAAAGGGCAAAAAAGAAGCCAAAACATTAATTCGACCCAGCCTCTAAGCCCTGGCTTAATCCAGTCTCGTGGTGAGCCACCCAAGCCAAGATGTGCCAATTTCTCCGCCTGATTTGATAAATCACTTACAAAAGAATCCGCTGCCCTCACATCGTCCAGAGCAATATACGCATGGATTGCGTGTAAATCGTCAAGCGCCCTTTCAGTGAAGATCAGCTTTTTGGGTTTGACTGCCGCCTCCCACGCTCAATCACACGTGCAGCTAGTTCCTCAGCACTGCCAAAGTGATGAATCCGCCCGGCGGTTATATCCGCATCGCCTTCGTCAATAGCATCACGTAGCTCTTTTGCACGGGCTTCATACTCCTCCAGCAGGCGCAGACCAGCACAAACTACCTCGCTGGCATTGCTGAAACGCCCACTGGCTATCTGATTAGCAATGAAGTGCTCAAAATGGTTTCCGACTGTATAATTTTTATTAGTGTCCATGCCTTCAACCTCACTAATGAATATACATAATATCCAATAATGCCAAAGAATCAATATACGCATAGCGCATAAATACTGAATAACTTTGCCGCATTAGCAGTCACTTCCATTTTAATTTGCGTTGCGGGCGCGCATGTCATAATTCCATGGGTTTAAAATAATAGGTATATGCTAGGCGCAATCGCTAAAAAGATTTTCGGCACCGCCAACGAGCGGTTTGTAAATAACCTGAAACCTCTGGTGAGCAGAATCAATGCGCTGGAGGATGACGCAATTAAACTCAGCGATGCTGAACTGGCAAGCAGAACCATAGCCTTCAGACAGCGCCTGCAAAAAGGCGAAAAGCTGGATGATATCCTGCCGGAGGCGTTTGCCACCGTGCGCGAGGCATCGAAGCGCGTGTTGGGAATGCGCCATTTTGATGTGCAGCTTATAGGCGGCATGGTGCTGCATAAAGGTATGATAGCGGAAATGCGCACGGGTGAGGGTAAAACCCTGGTTGCCACCCTGGCCGCATATCTCAATGCTTTGGAAGGCAAAGGCGTGCATGTTATAACCGTGAACGACTACCTGGCAAAGCGCGATTCTGAATGGATGGGGCGTATCTATCGCTTTTTAGGCCTAACCGTTGGCGTGATTGTGCACGGACTGGACGATGACGAGCGCCAAGCCGCCTATAACGCCGATATTACCTATGGAACCAATAACGAATTTGGCTTTGATTACCTGCGGGATAATCTGAAGTTCAACCTGGAATCCATGTGCCAGCTCAAGTTCAATTTCGCGGTGGTGGACGAGGTAGACAGCATCCTGGTGGATGAAGCGCGTACGCCGCTTATCATATCCGGCCCCGCTGAGGATAATTCCGAGTTGTACATTTTAGCTGATGCGCTGGTGAAAACCCTGCCAGTGGTGGAGAAGGAAAGCAGTGATGCGCCATTTTTCGAGAAGGACGATAAAACCCGCACCGTAACCCTGACTGACACAGGTGTGCAGGAGATTGAGCGCCTGCTGCTGGAGCGCGGCATGATCAAGCAGGGTGAGAGCCTTTATGATATTCAGAACGTGAACCTTGTGCATCATGTAAACCAGGCGCTGAAAGGCCGCCACCTTTTTACCCGCGATGTTGACTATATAATAAAGGACAACCGGGTAATAATAATTGATGAATTCACCGGGCGTATGATGGAAGGCCGCCGCTATTCCGATGGCCTGCATCAGGCGATTCAGGCAAAGGAAAATGTGCCAGTCTTGAGCGAAAATCAAACTCTGGCATCCATCACGTTCCAGAACTATTTCCGCCTTTACCCGAAACTCTCCGGCATGACCGGCACGGCTATGACGGAAGCAGCGGAATTCAGTGAAATCTACAAACTTCAGGTGATAGAAATCCCTACCAATGTTCCGGCGCAGCGTAAGGATTATGACGATGTAATCTACCGCACCGCCCGCGAGAAGTTTGATGCCATAATAGCGCAGATAGAGGAATGCCATGCCCGTAAGCAGCCGGTTCTGGTGGGCACTGTAAGCATTGAAAAGTCTGAATTATTATCGGATATACTGAAGAAAAAGAAAATACCGCACCAGGTGCTGAACGCCCGCTATCACGAGAAGGAAGCGCAGATAATCGCTCAGGCGGGTAGACCCGGCGCTGTCACCATCGCCACCAATATGGCCGGGCGCGGTACGGATATAGTCCTGGGTGGTAACCCGGAAATGCAGATGCTTGCTGAAGGCGTAACCCCGGATATGACCGCAAAAGCAGAGAAAATTAGGACGCAGGCGGAGAGGGATAAAGAAAGCGTCAAACAATCAGGCGGGTTGTTTGTACTGGGTACGGAGCGGCACGAAAGCCGCCGTATTGATAACCAGCTTCGCGGGCGTTCAGGCCGCCAGGGCGACCCTGGTGAATCCCGGTTTTTCCTGTCGCTGGAGGATGACCTGATGCGCATTTTTGGTTCCGAGCGCATAGATACCGTATTGCAGAAGCTGGGTCTGAAGGAAGGCGAGGCGATTTTCCACCCCTGGATGACCCGCACATTAGAGCGGGCGCAAAGTAAAGTGGAAGCGCGCAACTTCGAGATTCGCAAAAACCTTCTGAAGTTTGACGATGTAATGAACGACCAGCGCAAGATAATCTACGAGCAGCGCCGCGAGATCATGAACGGTGAGGATATGCAGGAAACCATAAACTCCATGCGTTTGGAGATTGAAGAATCACTGGTCAGCCGCTTTATCCCAGCGAAGTCTTATGCGCAGGACTGGGATTTGGAGGCTCTCACCCGTGAGACTTACCGCATTTTTGCCCTGAACCTGCCCTTTACAGAATGGGCAGCACGGGAGGGCGTAGCCGAACAGGAAATTCTGGCGCACCTGCGGGAGAGTGTGGCAAACCTGTTCAACGCCAAGGAGGAGGAGTTTACCCCCAAAGTCATGCGCGTGGTGGAGAAACGTCTGCTGCTGGAAACCCTGGATCAGTTATGGAAGGAGCATCTGCACACGCTGGATCACCTTCGCCAGGGGATAAACTTACGCGCCTATGGCCAGCGTGACCCCTTGAATGAATACAAGCTGGAGGCCTTTAACCTGTTTGAGGGAATGCTGGACAGCCTGCGTGAGGAAGTCACCACCCGCCTGGCTCACATCCGCATTCATTTAGGCAATAGTGACGAGGAACTTGAAGAACTGGGAATGATCCGCGCTTCCCGCCACATGGTGGAAACCCGGCACGACCCGGCGGATGGAAGTGGCGCTGATGAGCGCGGTAGTCATGCCCATAAAAACAGAGTAGACAATGCACAGCGCATCCCCGGCGACCCTTCAACTTGGGGGCGCGTAGGCCGTAACGAGGATTGCCCCTGCGGCTCCGGCAAAAAATATAAACACTGCCACGGGATGTTGTAGCACTGATCAATTCATATTAGTTGCCAGTTGCTGGTTATTTTCTATAGTACTTTGCTTCAAGGTTTAACTTAACGTCAGAGCAGAGAACATGATATTTGATACCGCTTTTGCCCAAACCGCAGCCACAGGCGCGGTCGCGCCTCCATCGGAGATGGCTAACATACTGCTGCTGGTGCTGATTTTCGGCATATTCTATTTTCTCATGATTCGCCCGCAGCAGAAAAGGCTGAAAGCGCATAACCTGATGCTGGAGAATATCAGGCGCGGCGATAAGGTTATCACCGGCGGCGGCATCATCGGCACTGTGATTAAAGTGGAAGAGAACGATGTTGTACTGGTGGAAATAGCGCCGGAGATAAAAGTGAAAGTCTCCAGGCCGACTATCTCAGCGGTGCTGGCGAAAACCGGGGAAGTGGTGGAACAACCGGTTGAGAAGAAAAATACCCCCCGCAAAAAGGCGGCTAACGATACTACCGCAAACGATAATTCATAAAGCCATGCTGGTTATAGAAAAGTGGAAAGTCTGGCTGGCTCTGCTGGTAACAATCTTCAGCATTGTTTATTCCGTGCCATCACTCATTCCGCTCTTCGGTTCGGATAAAAAAATTTCATTCCTGCCGGATAGCAAAGTAAATTTAGGGCTGGACTTGCGCGGTGGTTCGCACCTTCTGTTCGAGGCTGATACCGAAAAATTCATGCAGGAGCAATCAGATAACCTGCTGGAGGATATCAAAGCGCGCCTGCGCACGGAAAAGCTGGCCTATAAATCAGCAAGCTCGCAGAATCATGTATTGTTGCTCCAGGTTGAGGCTGATGAAGGCGAGCAGGCGGAGGATATTATATCCGGCATTGATGCAGGGCTGATCGTTAAAAATGATAATGGCCGCATAACCGTATCCTACAGCGATAAGATGCTGCGGGATAAAAAGATGAAGCTGCTTGAACAGTCCATTGAAATAGTCCGCCGCCGCGTGGATGAAACCGGAACGGCGGAGCCGATGATTCAGCGCCAGGGGGAGAGTCGCATACTGCTTCAGGTTCCCGGCCTGCAAGATCCTGCGCACCTGAAAGAACTGGTTGGAAAAACCGCTAAAATGACCTTTCATATGGTCGCCGCTTCTTCGGAGGTAGCAGGGGCGTCGCCTACCAACCCGCCACCTGGCGCTATGTACGCCTTATTCTCAGAACATGGGCAGGATAAAGGGCGCGGCATATTCATTAAGCGGCGCGCTTTGATCAGCGGCGAGTCGCTTGTGGATGCTCACGCCAGCTTTGATAATGCAGGGCGTCCGGCAGTGGCGTTTCGCTTCGATTCAATAGGCGCGAGAAAATTTGCGGAAATCACCCGTGAGAATGTCGGCAAGCCATTCGCCATAGTGCTGGATGGCAAAGTTATCAGTGCACCGAATATAAATGAACCAATCCTGGGCGGTAGCGGCATTATAACGGGGATGGATGATGTTGCTGGCGCTAACGATCTAGCCCTCCTGCTACGCGCCGGTGCACTACCCGTGCCGCTTAATGTGGTGGAGGAACGCACCGTAGGCCCAAGCCTGGGGGCTGATTCCATTAAGGCCGGTAAGTTTGCCTCTGCGCTTTCACTGGCTTTAGTTATGATCTTCATGGTGCTTTATTATTCACTGTTTGGTTTATTTTCCTGCCTGGCGCTAACCGTGAACCTGTTTCTGATTATGTCCTTCATGGCGATTATCGGCGCAACCCTCACCCTGCCCGGTATTGCAGGGGTGATTCTATCGCTTGGTATGGCTGTGGATGCGAACGTGCTGATTTATGAGCGCATCAAGGAGGAAGTGCGGGCTGGAAGAAGCATATTTGCGGCGGTGGATAGCGGCTTCAAGCGCGTATTCATCACCATATGCGACTCACACATCACCACCATGTGCGCGGCGGTTATCATGTTTGCGGTGGGCGCTGGAACCGTGAAGGGATTTGCCGTGACGCTGGCGATAGGCATAGCCTCGTCCCTGTTTACCGCTACGCTGCTTAACCGCATTTTGGTGTATTACTGGATGCGCAAAACCAGACCTGTCAGGCTGCCAATTTAGTTGGAGTACGCATGATTCAAGTAGCCGCGCACAGCAAACACAAGAAGCGGATTCTGGATCTGGCAAAAGCAAACCGCCTGCCGCATTCAATACTGATTTCCGGCATGAAGGGCATAGGCAAGTCCATGTTCGCGAAAGAACTGGCGATGTTTCTGCTCAGCAACGGCGAAGAAGCCTTACGCGGTGGGCATCCCCTTTCAAAAAAACTGGAACAGTCCGCACACCCTGATTTTAAACTTATTGAAAGCCCGGATGGTAAGGATATAAGCATAGATGAAGTGCGCAAAATCAGCAGGTTCCTGAGCCTAAAGCCAACCGAATCACCTTTTCGGGTGCTGATTATTGACAGTGCTGATTACCTCAACCAGAACTCCGCCAATGCCCTGCTGAAAATTCTGGAGGAGCCACCAGCAAGCGGCATAATCATACTGCTCTCCCACAAGCCTGCGCTGCTGCTGGATACTATAAAATCCCGCTGCTTCCGCATGAACCTGCCGCCACTGGGGGTTGATGATTTCCGGCGGATAATGCAAAGCCGCCTGCCGGATATTACCCCGGATCGGCTGGAGTTGCTGATGCTTATAACCTCCGGATCGCCCGGCCTGGCGCTGGAACTGGAAGCTGGTAACGGTACGGAGATGTATAGCAAACTGCTGGATGTAATATCACAAACTCCCGGCAAGGCAGTCTACCGCGATATCCTGCAACTGGCGGCAAAACTTGGGGATACAAAAGGCGGACTCAGCATAAACGCTATTGCTTTAATTCTCGAAGGTGTAATGTGCAGCCTTGCGCAAACCGCAGCGAAAGCGACCTTGCCGACTTTAAGCAATATCCTGGCTGCGCAGGAATACTGCAACCAGTTACTGCGCGATGCTGACACCTTAAATCTGGATATCCGCCAGACGCTTATGGTTATAATCCACAGGCTCGCAGGCGCTAATATGCAAAAAGCCGCCTGACTGAACAAGGGAGACATCTATTGACAAATAGTACCCAATGAATACTATATACAAATGCATACAGTAGTTGAAACACCTTATTTTATAGCCAAGTCCAAGAAGCTTTTGAGTGTAAATGAGTATCAAAGATTAATTGCAAGTATAGCATTTAATCCGCTTGCTGGTGATGTGGTTGAAGGAACGGGAGGATTCAGGAAAATCAGACTTGCGCGGGATGGTGCTGGCAAAAGTGGCGGCTTCAGAGTAATTTATTATTTCCTGAATGACTCTATGCCTGTCTACCTGTTTGACGTTTACGCCAAAAGCAGCCAGTCTAATCTTACCACTGCTCAGAAAAATGCGCTTAAAACTGCTGCTACCGCATTTAAAAAAAGTTGAAGGAGTACATTATGAAAAAAGAAGATTTTGATAGCCTGATGCTAAGTATCAATCAGGGCATAGAGCATATGCGCGGCATTGATAATGGCTGCGTGTTGCATCACGTTAAGGTTCCTGATGAGGTGGATGTAAAGTCTATCCGCAAGAATCTCAATATGACGCAAGCCGCGTTCAGCCAGACCTTTGGCTTTCCCCTCTCCACACTGAAAAACTGGGAATCTCACACGCGCACGCCGGAGAAATCCGCCCGCATCCTGCTTACCCTTATCGCCCGTAACCCTGAGATGGTGCTGAAATACGCCGGGTGAAACCAGCACAGTGCGCTGGCGCAGGTCGCTACGCTCCAAATATCAACTCTTGAAATGCGATAAGTATAGCATATAAAGACCAGGAAGTAGTCATTACATCCATGGATGAAAAAAAAGAACAGAGCCGGGTATGGTTCACTAAGCTGCGTGACATGATATGCGCGGAGTTTGAAAGGCTGGAGGACGAGCTTGCTTATAACCCGCAGCAGCTTGCGCCGGGGCGGTTTCAGCGTACTGCGTGGCAGCGCGAAGGGGGCGGCGGTGGTGAAATGTCGGTCATGAAAGGCCGTGTGTTTGAGAAAGTAGGGGTGAACATCTCCACGGTATTTGGCGAATTCTCACCGCAGTTTGCTAAAGAAATCCTTGGCGCTGAAGAAAATCCGGCCTTCTATGCCACGGGAATTTCGCTGGTTGCGCATATGTATAACCCGAGGGTTCCTTCAGTGCATATGAATACCCGTTTTATAGTCACCTCAAAATCGTGGTTCGGCGGCGGGGCTGATCTCACACCAAGTATAATTTATAACGATGATAATGCGGACTTCCACACCGCGCTGCAATCCGCCTGTGATAAGCATGACCCGGAATTCTACCCGAAATATAAACAATGGTGCGATGAATACTTTTTCATCAAACACCGTAATGAAGCGCGTGGTATTGGCGGAATTTTCTATGATTATCTGGAAGGTGATTTTGATAGCAATTTTGCCTTCACAAAGGATGTTGGCCTGGCGTTCCTGGATATATTCCCGAAACTTGTCCGGCGGCGCATGAATGAGGTCTGGAGCGGGGAGGATAAGGAGAGTCAACTTATAAAACGTGGCCGCTATGCCGAATTCAACCTGGTTTATGACCGTGGCACTAAATTCGGCCTTATGACTGGCGGTAATGTGGAGGCTATATTAATGTCCCTGCCGCCGGAAGCTAAATGGCCGTAGGTAATCTATACCGCTATCGTTTGAAGAGCCCCAATTTTTTCTATCACTCCGGCGGTATATCTTTTATTTGTTAGGGGGGGCGC
>CAYTOJ010000011.1:24175-25744 GCA_964439415.1 uncultured Rickettsiales bacterium | reverse complement strand
CGAGTTCCGAAAGAGGTCTAATGCCATTTCATATTCTCTAAATCCTTCAGTAGTCTCCTAAAGTGCGGAATAACATCCTTGGCAGGTATGCTGGGATTTAGGGATATTATTTTTTCTACCATGGATTTTCCTGTTTAGGATTTACATGGAAAAACATCCTATCACTATCATTTAATACTGTCAACTAGATGGGTTATAATGATATGTTAGATGGACGCTATGACTGATATATCACCTAGTTAGGTCATTAAGCAGGTTATATAACTGCATGGCTTTGATATAACCACGGCAGGTTCTGCTTCTGCCTGGCCTCAAATGCATCAATCAAATCACTTTTCTGTAAGGTGAGGCCTATATCGTCCAGTCCGTTCAGCAGGCAATGTCTGCGGTAATCGTCCACATTAAAAGTGAATTCACCAACGCCTGACGCTCTGACTTTCAGGCTCTGCAAATCCACGGTTATTTCATTATCAGGCTTTGCCGCGTATGCCATCAGCTCACGCACCGATTGCTCCGGCAAAACCACCGGGAGGATTCCGTTTTTAAAACAATTGTTATAGAAAATATCAGCAAAACCAGGCGCGATAATGGCACGAATGCCAAAATCCAGTAACGCCCAGGGGGCATGTTCACGGCTGGAACCGCAGCCAAAATTCGCACCCGCCACTAATATGCCAGCGTTTCTGTACTCTGGCCTGTTAAGTGGAAAGGTAGGGATTTCTTTTCCATCATTATCATAACGCATTTCATGAAACAGTGCGCTTCCCAGGCCTGTGCGCAGGATGGTGGTGAGGAACTGTTTGGGTATAATCATATCCGTATCAATATTGATAATATCAAGCACGGCAGCGCGGGCGGTGATGGCGGTAAATGGAATCATGTGTCTAATCACTGTTTATAAATCATCCATTACTACGTCTATGGCGAATGCTCAAGCAAATCAGTAAGAAAATCCCGGCTTCATAGCAAATGGCACTAACTTTGCATATGTAATCCCACATAGACTTTTTGTTTGGAAAATAGGGGGGTGGGGATGAAGTTAAATGCAAATATGCTTAAAATGCTGGAATCCGGGCAAGGGAATCTGGCAGATTTTTTTGCCATCCCGAAACCAAAACTGGATGAGGAGCAAAGCAAAAGCGGATTTAAGGATTTATTCAGCGCGGCGGTAAAACGGATAGAGCCACAGAAAGCCCAGCTCAAATCTAACAATACCACAGATGAATCCCCGCCACAATCAAACGCTGAAGCCACGCTTGAGAAGAAAATCACGGCGGCTGAAAATACTAAAGAGGCGGCACAAACAGCAAGAATCAACGATGTTAAAGCCGAGAAAAAAGAGGCTGTAATAAAAGAGGTTGCAACGGATGCCGCAGGGAAGCCGGAGACTAATAATACAACGAAAACTGAAGAAGCAACTGAATATAAAGCTGGCAACCGCGAATCAGATAACACTACGCTACAGAAAAAGAGTATCGAAAAACCAGACGGGTATAATCAAGCAGCTTTGCTGCCTGAAGATGAGAGCGGACAGGCTGAGGAAACTGTTATACGCAGCGTATGGCTGGA